>NZ_JBEGDL010000026.1:0-75870 GCF_040813775.1 Ammoniphilus soli | reverse complement strand
AACCTATTATCAACAGAGCTCCAGCGATGGGGCTTTTTATTTTTCTAACCAAAACCAACTTTTTTAAATCTGTTGGCTCAATCCAAAAAATGAAAAAGAAACGGCCAATTTCGTGCCGTTCCTTTCCGAAAAGAGGAGAACAATGAGTCTGCTGTTGGAGGCGGTAAGTTATAGTATGTTGATAAATGGAATCTGAACCAGAGGCAAAGGTGGATTTATAATAGTGTTCCACTGTCTATAAATAAAAAAGGAGACATCTCTGTCTCCTTTAGATGTAGGATTTATTATACTACACCAACGTTCGCGAAATAATGACGAGAAGGATATAGAGGACAAGGATAAACGCAATGCCGCCACCAACTCCAACTCCTGCACCTGCTCCGTAGAGACTCATATAATCTGCCTCCTTTCGCTTCAACATACTCCTATGGTATGAATAGAAGGTGGATAAGGTACGGGCTATTTGAAAATTAGATTATAAATTAGTTTTAAGACCATCTTGCGGATCTGCGCGAAATGGTCTTTTTAATTTCACTAATAACATCCTCCCAGCAAACTATGTTTGAAAAGCTCTTATGGAGGTGAGGTCGAAATAGTGTAGCTGAGGGGAAATAAAATAGCAAGAGGGTCTAATCCTCTGGAACAACTCCAAGACTATCAGGTACGTCGCATTCAAAAGAGAAAATAATTAGATCGCCTATACGTTTATCCACTCACTTTTCTTTAACTTACATATACCAATATTAGGTTAAAAGAGAGGGGGTGCATTAAATGAAAAAAGCCGGAATAAAAGGTCGTACATCTCATAGGGATTTACTAAGAGCTATCAGAAGAAATAGGGAACTTCTTAGGGATAATAGGGAACTTCTTAGGGAGATCCTTGATATTCTTGAAGATAACAATAATCACAGTAGGAAAAGGAAAAGACGCTAACAAATCAAACAACCTTGGAGGCCATTTGAAAAAGATTTGGAACAAATTAAAATCATTTCGTTGAAGCAAACGGGATGATCTTTTTATTTTAAAACCGAAACTAACATTGACCACGGTTCAAATCCATCTAGGTGAGCATAGGATATATCATTGCTTAATTTTTTTAGGATAGGGTGATGATATGGAATACAAGCCGTGGGGAACAGCAATGAACCCAATGTACCAGTTCGAGTCTAAAAAAGAAACGGATATGAAGAAGTCATACGAAAGATCTCAATACATTGCTCCATTCCATAAAGGTCAATCGAGGTTCTGTGTATTTTCTAAATAAACAGTAAGAAATTATGGCCATTTCGAGCTCATCCTCGATATGGTCTTTTTTATTTCAACAACAAAAATCCCCCCTACCACGAAGGGGGATTCGTTGGAGCCCAATAATACCTGTAGAACAAACCGTAATCATATAGTTTCCAAAGTTATTCATATTATGCATCAACGTCCAAATAGGGCGTTTTTTTATTTACCAATTATCCCCCAGCAAACTATGTCCGAAAAGCTCTTATGAAGGTAGGGAGAAGTAGTGTACCTGGGAGGACATTATATACTGGGAGCTACGGATGACATACTAGAGAGATATATGTAAGGATATACGCTAGTAAACCTGACTAATAGGAGGTGAGTGGATAAGAAGTTAAATGATTCTAGTGAAGTTTCCCCAAAAAAACAGGACAAAAGAGGAAAAGGCAGTGACAATAGACAGAGTCATGCTCGGTGTAAAAGACGTCATGAAGATCATGGGAATAGGTCTTGACTAAGCATATGCCCTCTTCCACTCAAAGCAATTACCTATCGTTCGAGATAGACTTAGAATTCTCGTTCATAAAGATGTTTTATTTGAATGGCTATAGAGGGCGAGGGTATAATGAGAGAGGTCACATCTTCATTTCATACTTCCATAGAATATTAAATTGAGGGTGTTATCTATGGCTAAGTATGATAAAAGAATCAAGCAAGCAGACAACGGAACTTATTATTTCGTGATTTCCGCTGGACGGTATGAGAGCGGAGCGAAAAAAGGTAAACGACGACAAATATTGAGAAAATCCTTCAAGACCAAACGTGAGGCACACGAAGCACTCGTCGAGATCGAATATGCTGTTTTTTATTCTTTTTATTTTCTTTATTTCTGTTTTATTGTCACTACGTGTCGTAAATGTATAATTAAAAATTATGTTTTAGTTCCGTTAACGAAAATGGTATGCATTCTTAGAAGGAGACAACTATGCGATTTAACATAAATATCTCACTGGACAACCATTACCTTTTTCGCAGCCTTTTCTTTGTACTTTTAGTTATCGTTCCACCTATAACCGAGTGGTTTGACGATTATAACTCACTCTTTGTTCTTACAGTATTATTCTTGGGGCTTGGTTTTTGGAATAAATCTAACTTGTTTTTATTTCTTTCCTGTACTTTTGTGGTGTTCATTCGAACTGTGTTTCGTGAAGATTTTGATATTTCTCCTCTTGCTGTTTTAACTCGTTTACTTATTTACCTAGCGGTTACGTTTAGTGCATCTATCGTAGCAAGGCAATTCCATGAAATAAAGTTATCACGTTTGAAGGATCAACACCTTCTTGTTCGTGTATTTGAAAAATCACCCATTGGTATGGCAATGTTATCTTTTAATGGTGCTTTTAAGGCTAATTCATCATTATGCAACATGTTAGGATTTAGCGAGGCCGAGTTAAAAAATCTCCGTGTTCAAGCTATCACCCATCCTGAGGATTTAGAAGCTGACCTGAAGTTATGGCACAAATTGGTGCAGGGTGAAATAGATTATTATCAAATAGAGAAAAGGTATATTCATAAATCTGGGGACATTAAATGGGGGCTTTTGAATGTCACAGTAGAACGAGATCAACAGGGAATTGATATGAATGACATATACATATTTCAAATTGTTGATATCACTGAACAAAAATTAAGGGAAGAAAAAGTAAAGGAATCAGAAAAACTCTCTTTGATTGGAGAATTAGCTGCTGGGATCGCTCATGAGATAAGAAATCCTTTAACCAGTATTCGAGGTTTTGTTCAGCTTGATCAGAGCGAAGACGCCGATAATATTAAGAAACTACGTTACGAAGTGATGTTATCGGAGATTGATCGTATAAATGAAATTGTAAGTGAGTTGTTAGTGTTAGCTAAGCCTACAACTGAGAGATATGGGTTAAAGAGCATCATAAATAAATTAAACCACGTCGTAACATTATTAGAAGGGCAGGCAAACCTTTGTAATGTTCAATTAATAAAAGAGTTCGATACCAATTTGTCAGCTGTTTTGATTCATAGTCAGGGCAATCTTAAACAGGTATTCATTAATGTTTTAAAGAATGCCATTGAATCCATGACCAAAGGCGGAGAAGTCCGAATCCAGGCCAATAGAGTAGACGATAAGGTATGCATTCGGATCATAGATCAAGGGTGTGGAATCCCAAAAGATGAATTAGCTAAAATCGGTAACCCATTCTTTACCACCAAAGAAAAAGGAACCGGACTAGGCGTAATGGTTTCACATCGTATTATCCAAAACCATAAAGGACACATGCGGATTGAAAGTGAAGTTGGGAAAGGAACTGCGGTGGAAGTCATTTTACCATTCGCCAGATAGGTACTTTTCAATAATTAAAAGTAAAAAAGAGGTGACCCAAAAGTGCCTGGCACTTTTGGGTCACCTCTTTTGCTTTTTAGAGAGAATGATTCGAACTTCAAACTGCTTTCCCCTTAAAATGACCTACTACCTCTTAACCCGCACTGCGCCAACATAAGCCTTGTCCCACCAGCCATCGGAGAAATCATCGTACTTGACCCCGCCTTTACCGTAGGTATGGAGCACTTTATCATTTCCAGCGTAGATGCCTACATGTCCAATTCTTTTGATCGATCTTTTATCATATTTTTTGGTTTTGGTTGTTGCAAAAAAAACAAGATCACCAACTTTTAGATCCTCTCGTTCTACAGGAGTGCCATTTTCATACTGTGCCCGGGCACCTCGCGCAATCTTGATCCCATTTTTCTTGAAAATATATTGGGTGAATGAAGAGCAATCAAATTTTTTGTTTTTTTCATATTCAGCCCCTAGCTTGTACTTCACACCTAGGTACTTCTGTCCGGTTTGAATTAATTTTGATCCGTGAGCTGATTGTTCAAACTTATCCTGATTAGATACGGAAGCGTTTACATTATCAGATGCAGATGAACTGGAGCCGAATCCAAATAAACAGGTAAGGGTAATAGTTCCCGTTAAGGCCATATGTAGCAATTTTGATGTTTTCATGCATACCATCCTCTCTTTTGTTGTTCTAGTTGCGAGCCCCTTGTTTGGGTGTTTGGGAAACCATGGCTAAAGCATAACATGAAAGAAAGCGCTATCATACATGAAATTAATGGATGGTTGTCCATAATTATGGGGTGATGGCAGCTTCTTCAAATATAGGCAGACCGGAAGATGTCGCACAAGCCGCCTTATTCTTGCGTCAGAGGAATCTAAGTTTATGATGGATCTCCTTTATATATCGACGGCGGGGTGGTATCAGGAAAGATGGCTTAATAAATTACAAAGCCGGGTATTCACTACTCATGTAGGAAAACCCGGCTTTTCCTTTTGTTTAGGTTGAAGCAGTATCTTCTACTTATGGATAGAAATCTCTTCGAAGGAGAACTTCCTTAGGCAACTCGGTGCCGGATGTTCCTCTGTCGTCCGTTTCTTTTTCTTCAGTTGGGTAATAGATAATGAAATTATCCATTTTATTTAGAGCCATTTTTCTAGGCAGCACCTTCAATTCAGGGTGCCATGCTATCGTTCCCGCACGGGCGCTGATAACTACAACGAGAACGTCGGGGTTTCTAGTGAGATAGTTTCCTGCATAAAAGGATTTCCAGCCTGGCACATAATCTATTTGGGTGGTGGGCAGGTATTTTCCCTCCAACACCAAAGCTTCAAATGAAGCAATCTTTTCATCCATCGTCAGGCAATGGAGCGAAGCGCCTAAATCGACGGTCAATTTTTGAATCCGGTTCAGCGCATCTCTAAAGCCGTAGGAATGTATGATTCCTTTCGGGAAAATGGCTAGAACTTGTTTGGTCGTATTAAGGGGATGATCTATTTTAGCGACGAGAACGGTTTGGTTCGTTTGGTCAATAAATTGATCCAGAACACTTCCAAACATCCGGTGTGGCGCCGTGAGCTCAGCATCCCATCTGGCGATCACTGTAGTGATTCTTTCTTCCAATATGGCTCTAACGATGCCGCTCGCAATATTATGGTCCACTCTAGTCAATAGCTTAATGGGGACATCGGCTCCGGAGGCATACTGTACAGCATGACCCAACAGCTTTTCGGCACTTTCGATTCCTCCTTCAATTGCCTTTTTCTCGCAATTGATTACCGTAAGAGGGTAGAGCGGCTGATCTTGATTTGTATTCGAGCGGATAATGAAGGCAAGATCCAGTAAAGTCTCCATGTTTTCGGGCGAGGTCATGGGGATCATGATTCGTTCAGGCGCTTCATTTTGAATATAGGGCTTCTGCTCTTCCTGGACGGATATTTTTCTTCCAAATTTCTCAACCAAGTACGGACCAAGGATACAGGTAACTAGAATCATAATGATCACAGCGTTCACTGTGGCCTGATCCAGCAGGCCAACGTCGAAGCCGACTAAGGTGGCGGCCAATGTGGCTGCCGCTTGCGGAATGGTAAGCCCAAAGGTAATGTGCAATTCATCGCGGTTATATGTATAGATTTTGTACGTAACCCAAGAAGCAAAAAATTTTCCAGCGATTACACCTGACAGGATTAGGGCAGTCAAAATCCAAGCTTTGGGATTTCCGAAAAAGGCGCGCAAATCCATTAACATCCCGACAGAAAGCAGGAAAAAGGGAATAAATAATGCATTGGCAGTAAAGCGGATCCGATTCATCAGCGGGCCTTGCTCAAAAATGAGGCGGTTCAGAGCCAACCCGGCTAAAAAGGCGCCAATAATTGCCTCTACTCCTGCAGCTATAGCAAGAAAGGCGGAAAAAAATAGACTGACGAGGACAAAGGTAAAAAGCGTGGCTCCATCATAGCTCATATTCCGAAAGAACCATCTTGCTGCGTAAGGTACACCGAATATTATCAGAAGGGGGAACAAACAAAGGGAACCCACAAGTGTGATGAAGAAGCCCCAGGTTAAATTTCCCGTTGCAACTACAGTACAGATGGCTAGGATGATCAGCGCTAATGTATCGGTAAGGATCGTTCCGCCGACTGCCGTTGTGACTGCTTTATTTTTTGATATGCCTAATCGACTCGCAATGGGATAACCAAGCAGGGTGTGGGATCCGAGAATAGAGCCGAGCAAAATGGATGCATTCATACTATAATCCTGCCACAATCCTATCCCTGTGCCTATCAAGAGAGGGAAGACTAAAGACATTAAGCCAAACCAGATACTCTGACTGCGATATCTTTTGAATCCATCGATATCCATCTCTACGCCGGCAATAAAAATGATAAAGAGAAGCCCAACGGTTCCAAGCAATTCAATCGTTTGCCCCTGCTGAAGAATCCCAAATCCGTGCGGACCTATAAGGATCCCGGCAAGAATGGGTCCAATAATCCCAGGTATCCTAAGAACCCTCATGAGCATAGGGGTAAAAAGGAAGATCGACATGGCTAAAGCAAAGACCATGACAGGATGCTCTAGCGGCAGTTCAAACATCGCATAAACCCCTTTCCATGTATCAATTGTTTACATTACCTCATTCTATTGGAAAGTCCTTGTATTTATCACTAAAGCTGATATTTTCACGCCTCGGTTTTTGTCGAAAACAATAAAGAAACCCATCACGTCTCTGTGATGGGTCTCTGGCTTTTTAGTACGTTTCAGCTAACAAATCTTTCTTATCTAGCAAGATTGCCAATTGGGTTTCATTTTCCCATAGAACTCGCAAGCCTAAGCTCTCGGCAATAAAACGAAGCGGCACTAATGTTCTTCCTTGAACAAGCTTAGCAGGTACATCGAGAGCATGCGGTTTTCCATTGATATAGGCAACGGAGCTGCCAATCTTCAACGTGATCGTAGTATCTCCTTTGATTACCGTAACCAGCTGGGTTTCCTTATTGAAGTCCACTTCCGCACCTAGCGCTTCAGCTAAAGGGCGAAAAGCCAGCAACGTTCTGCCATGCTCAATGATCGGCTGCACATCCATCTTTGGTTCTTCTCCATTGATGATGGTTTTAACCCCTGTTCTGCCTTGCTTATGTAGAAGCTCACCTATCAGCTTATATTCCTGCAAAAGCTCCTCATCGGATACTTTTTTCAGTTTCTTGATGTAATCTTTTTGGACGACGAAAGCCTCATTGTACGCCTTGAGCTGGATATAAAGCTCTATTAAAGCAGTAGCCGCTTCTTTCTTTTCTTTTCCGTCCAGCTTTTTCAGCTCTTCCTGCAAAGGAGCCAGTTCCGCCAATTGGGCTTCTAAAGCATTAAGGCGGTTTTGGATTGATCCCATCTTGCCTTGATGTGCTGCTTCAGGTACCTGCTGGAGCTGGAACTGCTCGTATTTGGCAATGATTTTGTTAAGCTTTTTGAGAAACTTGTCCACATTCGCGTCGGACGAAACGGACACTTCAACCTGGGTCGTCGCGGAGTCCTTTTTACCATAGCCATCGGCAAGCGCCGCCTGGGAGAATAATAGGCTTGTAGCTAGCACAGTGAAAGTTGCTTTTTTCCAATTGATCATGTTGGTTGTACCCCTCTCAAATCGTCTAAAGTTTCATTTATTAGTTTCGTGTGGGAATCTTTGGTTTATGGGGGGAGGAGGGAATAATCAGGACTTTTGTATAGCTAACAGGACTTCTATACCGGTTTTGGCTTTCTAAATCCAAAAAAGCCGGGTATTCTCTACTCATGTAGGTAAACCCGGCTTTTCCTATTGTTTAGGATGAAGGGATATCTTCCAACGACGCACAATACTTCCGGATTAATTTAGAAGCCTTGGATTGACTGATGTCCAGGTCAGCAGCTACCTTTCGGGAGCTTTTGTGTTTTTTATACGATGCCGCGACCATGTCCCTTTCCAGTAATTCCAAGGCTGCATCCAAGGAAGACGGGTAGGTTCTTTTAATGACAGGCTTCGTATTTTTGATGATGATGTCTGGTAGGTCTTTTAACTGAATCATCCCATCGCTCGTAATGACTAATCGTTCCATAACATTTTCCAGCTGCCGGACGTTTCCGGGCCAATCGTATTCCTGAAGAACGTCAAGTGCATTTTGGGCAATAATGTGGCTTGTTTGATATTTGAGATTTAATTTGTTGAGCAAATAATAAATGAGAGGGATGATATCTTCTTTTCGATCTCTGAGTGGAGGAAGTTTTAAGTCAATCACATTCAATCGATAGTAAAGGTCTTCCCTGAATTGCTTGTTTACCACCATTTGACTTAAATCTTGATTGGTAGCTGCAATAATTCGAATATCTACCGCTTTTAACTCTCTTCCCCCGACAGGCAAGAATTTCCTCTCCTGAATGACCTGTAGCAGCTTGGCTTGGATTTTTAGAGAAATTTCCCCGATTTCATCCAAGAAGATCGTGCCGTGGTTAGCTGCCTCAAGCAAGCCTATTTTTCCGCCTTTGTTGGCTCCTGTAAAGGCTCCCTGTGCGTACCCGAATAATTCCGATTCAAGCAATTCTTCCGGAATGGCTGCACAATTGAGAGCAAGGAAGGGACCATTTTTTCGTTGACTCATTTTATCAATATAGCTGGCAAGAACACTTTTCCCGGTACCTGATTCCCCTTGAATGAGGATGGTGGTATCCGACTTGGCAACTTTTTGGCAGAACTTAATCAGGGCTTTCATTTCCTCATTGTTGGTAATGATATTATCCTCGTGCAAGTGAGTATTTTTCGACTCACTTTGATTTTCATCTTCCGGATTGTACAAGGCCTTGTAATTCTGTTCGTGGGCAGTTGTTACGATGAGTTCGATTTCGCCTTCTGTGTTGAAAATCGGCACAGCCGTTGTGAGGAGCTCGCCGCCGATATAAGTGGTTTGCTTAATCGTTACCGGCTTTTTTCCTTCAAAACATAGGGAATGACCGATGGTCCCCAAAGGCCTTTTTCAATAAACTCACTGTTTAGCTTTCCGATGACCTCAGCAGGCTTCAACCCATAGTGCCTTTCGCATGTTCGGTTTACATAAACAATTCGCCCATCTCTCTCCAAAACAAAGATCTCATCGGATGAATGGTCGAGGATATTCATCAAAATCTCCGTTGTAATTTCGGCTGTAGGATGTTCTGGGATTCCCTTCTGCATGTCTATGCTCCTTACCTGAGTCAAAATGAATTCGAATGAGTTCATTTTGACTCATTTTCCAACGAAAAAGAAGGATTAAAACAGTTATTTACGTTAGAAATAGGGCTTTTTTTAATGGCATTATTCTTGCAATTAGGTATATTCGAAGGATGCAATTTCCTTACAGGATATAAAGGGGGTTTAAAAGATGAATGCAGAAGTGAAGCAAAAGAAAAGTACTTTATTCCAAACGATGCCGTATCGCTTGTACACGGATCCAAACGTATTGGAAGAGGAGCAGGAAAAGATTTTCTCCAAAACCTGGCAGTATGTGGGTCATGTGAGCCAGGTCCAAAAAACGGGGGATTTTTTTACGTGTGAAGTGGCAAGAGAACCGCTGGTCATCCTGAGGGGAAAGGATGAACAAATCCGCGCCTTCTATAACGTATGTCCCCATCGGGCGACAAAATTGGAGAAGAACAGGGAAGGAAATAAGAAAATCCTGCAATGCGGCTATCACGGCTGGACCTTCAACCTGGACGGGTCGTTGCATAAGGCCCCGAACATGAGGGAAGTCGAATCGTTTTGTGAAGGAGAGGCTTGTCTTCGTTCCGTTCGTCTCGAGATCCAGTCTTCTATGATTTTTGTCAATTTGGATGAAAATGCCCTACCATTAGCTGAAAGCTTTGGTGATTTCTTTGAATCGCTGAAGGTTGCTCCCTTTCTTGGGGAATTGAAGAGAGTATGGGCCAAACAGCGTGTGATTAAAGGGAACTGGAAAGCTTTTGTTGACAATTATTTGGAATGCGATCATTGTCCGATTGCTCACCCAAGCTTCGTAGCGACATTGGATATGAATCAATATCAAGTGGTTGCCTGTGAAAATTATTCGGTTCAAGGGACCGTGGTCAAACCGGATAAAAAAGTGGGGAGCCTCGAATTGGATAAGGCAGAATTTCAAGGTGGGAGATTCTATTGGCTCTGGCCAAATCTCATGGTGACGATCTATCCGGGTTCCGGTAATCTATCCATCATTCAGATGATTCCCATAGATCATGAAACGACGCTTGGCACCTATCATGTCTTTTTCCGCGATGAAAACCTGACGCAGGAAGAGCAGGATTTATTGGAATTTATGGAGCAAGTCCGGGATGAGGATATCGAATTGGTTGAATTGGCTCAGATCGGATTTCGCTCGAAAGCATTTAAGCAAGGCATTTTGTCGCCAACGGAAAACGGCGTTTTACAATTCCATGAGATGATTCAGGACGTGCTTGGAATTGGCAGTTGGAAGTCATAGTACAACGTTTATAGATCATGTACAATGAGAAATGAAACATACAAGGAGGAACAGATCCACAATGATGAAACCTAGGATAGATAAAGTCATTTTTTCGTCCGCAGTTACCATAATAACGGTCTTGTCGGTTCTTCTATTGGCCGATCCGGAACAGGGCACGAAATTATTTGATAGCGCTTTAACCTTTGTTACCGGCAGGATGGGAACCATCTATCTATGGGGATGTGCAGCCGCCTTCGGTTTACTCATTTGGCTTGCCATGGGCAAATACGGGAATGTGAAGCTCGGTGATGCGGATGCCAAACCTGAATTCTCCACAGCAAGCTGGATTGCCATGCTGTTTACAGCGGGAATAGGAAGCGGCTTGATGTATTGGGGAACCATTGAATGGGCGTGGTATTATCTTTATCCTCCTTATCAGATTGAACCGAAGAGTGTGGAAGCAGCAGACTGGGCAGCTACTTACGGCATGTTTCACTGGGGATTTACCGCCTGGGCGATCTATTGTCTGCCTGCGCTGCCCATCGCTTATGCGATGTACGTTCGAAAATACAAAAATGTTCGTCTCAGTACAGCCTGCGCGGGAGTCATCGGAGAAAAGCATTCCAAAGGCCTGATAGGGAAATGCATAGATGTATTTTTTATGTTTGGAATTATTGGCGGGGTGGGGACTTCGCTCGGTCTGGCGACCCCCCTGATCTCCCAAGCGATCTCATCCATGTTCGGCATTGAAAAGAGCATGACGTTAGACGCCGTGATCATTGTAGCTTGGACGATTCTCTTCGGACTTAGTGTCTATACCGGATTAAAAAAGGGGTTAAAGATTTTAAGCGACATCAATGCTTGGCTATTTCTAGGTGTTGCCCTGTTCATTTTTGTAGTTGGTCCTACGGCCTTTATTCTTTCCCGTTTTACGGATTCCTTCGGTTTATTGCTGCAAAACTTTGCCCGCATGAGCTTTTATACGGATTCTGTAGGGGGATCCGGATTTTCCGAATCCTGGACCATTTTCTATTGGGCCTGGTGGGTGGCCTATGCCCCCTTTATGGGGATTTTCGTAGCCCGAATCTCCAAAGGAAGAACCATACGCGAATTGATCGCCGCAGAACTTATTGGTGGAACCTTCGGTTGTTGGCTGGCTTTTGCAGTTTTAGGGAATACCTCCATGTCTCTTCAGTTAGCGTTTGAGAAAAACCCAGCTACAGGGGTAGATATAGCCGGCATCATGGAAAAAAGCGGTGAACCAGCAGCTATTGTTGCTACCCTTCAAGCCCTTCCCGGGGGCTTCGTTCTTCTTGGCGCCTTTACCATAATAACGCTGATCTTTTTGGCCACGACGTTGGACTCTTCGGCGTACACGTTGGCCGACGCTGCGTCTAAGGATTTAGAGGATGGACAAGAACCAGCCAGGTGGCATCGATTATTCTGGGCTCTCGTATTGGGGGGAATTGCTATTGTACTGATGTATGGCGGAGGGCTTAAAGCGCTTCAGAAATTATCCGTTATCACTTCGTTCCCGCTGATTTTCGTTCTCGCCGTTTCGACCGTTTCTTTCTTGAGATGGATAAAGGAAGATCATGCAAAATTAGAGATTCAGCCGTTGGGCAAGGGAGCAAACCACGAGACTGAGAAGACCGATCATGCTAAGACGAGGGTTGGTTAAAGGAAGGGAGAACACGATGAGGGAATCAGCATCCCATTCAGCAAGGAGGATGGCCTCAAGCAAATTTCAAAAGGTCGAACCATTCATGAAGTCATTATGGCCAATTTAGTATGGGGGACTTTGGGATGTTGGGTTTACTTTGCGGTTTTTGGCGTGAACTCGATTCATATTGAGCTCCATGGTGCTACTTCAATGACCGAACTGCTGTCCGCAACGACGCCGGAAAACGCGATTGCGACCATCTTAAGTACCTTGCCTGGACAACCGGTAACTTTGTTGCTGCTTGCTCTGCTAATGCTGATCTTTTTGGCCACCACTGCTGACTCTGTCGCCTACGTGATCGCTTCCATGACGACAAAGTCACTGAACCCCGGGGAAGAACCGCAACGCTGGTACCGTTTGTTTTGGGTGTTTTTTCTCATCGCCATTGCCATTACGATTATGGTATTGGGAGGGATGAAACCGATACAAGCTTCTTCTACCCTAGGAGCTTTTCCACTCTTGTTTATTATCGTGCGGTCGGTCATGAACCAAAAACTAGAGTGATAACCATTGACTATTTGGATACTCATCCGATTGCTGCAGAAGGACCTGGACAAGCGGTTAGGGAAACAGGCTATCATACTACCTAATATAAAAGAAATCGAGAGGCTGTCCCTAAAGGTCGGTGAAACCGACCTTTAGGAGATAGCCTTTTCTTTTCTCCTCGTTACTTTGGATAAAAGTAGGATTGAATAACAGGTCCCAGGGCTTTATGGGACACCCCCTTTGACTTTTGGAGTTAAGAACCTGGATTAATGGGATTTTTGCCAACTAAATTTAAATTTTGGCTTAGAAGGACTGGTTTAAGTGGAAAAACTCCCATTATCCCCTTTTGTAATCGTTTACAATTGTTCAATTTAGTTTTTAGTGATACTTTCTCCAACTATTTCTCTTTTTTCCTCACTATTTTTCAAAATAGTTGGCGTTTCTCCCATTATCTCTATTTTGGGCTGGATCTCAGTCCACTACTTGTATACTCCATTCAATAAATGTCTTCGAAAATACCCTATAGTGGGTATGATTACGAATTCTACTAGCGAGGGTGACCCTCTAGGTTCTAACTTTTGGGTCAGCCTCTTTTTATATTCTTAGAAATGGATGTTTGAGTTATTTTCAATTCATATCGAGTCGGAAACAACTCATCTTTTATTGAGGATTTTGTACGCTCGAGTTCTCCCTATTCCTTGAATTTATCCCTTATGGTCTCGTTCATTCCATCCTTTCCTTCTGTAATGAGTTCAAACCAACTCACTTTATTAAGAAAAATGTAAAGAAAAGACGTTATTTACGATCAATAACGTGGTAAACGGAGTTGGCACGGTTGTTGCAATTATAAGAAATTGAGTCTAAACCGCTTAGACTATAACAAAGCATACTACGAGGAGTGATTTGTGTGGCATTAGCAGAGAAAAACGTAAAACAAGGGTATGAAACGATGCCTTATCGTCTATATACGGATCCGGCTGTTTTAGAGGAGGAGAAAGAGAAAATCTTTTCTAAGACATGGCAATACGTAGGACATATCAGTCAGGTTCAAAAAGTGGGGGATTATTTCACGTGTGAAGTAGCGGGAGAGCCACTTGTCATTATCCGGGGAAAGGATGAGCAGATCCGAGCTTTCTACAACGTTTGTCCCCATCGGGCAACGAAATTGGAAAAAAAGGACGAAGGAAACAAGAAGATCCTCCAATGCGGGTATCATGGATGGACGTTTAACTTGGACGGCTCGCTGAACAAAGCACCAAATTTTAAGGATGTGGAGCATTTCTGTGAGGGGGAAGCTTGCCTTCGTTTCGTACGGCTGGAGATTCAAGCTTCGATGATCTTTGTCAATTTGGATGACCAGGCTGTGCCTCTGGCCGAAAGCTATGGTGACTTCTTCAACTCGCTAAACGATGTGCCGTTTCTTGGTGAATTAAAAAGAGTCTGGACCAAACAGCGGATTATCAAAGGAAACTGGAAGGCCTTTGTCGATAATTACTTGGAATGTGATCACTGCCCGATTGCTCATCCCGGTTTTGTAGCGACGCTGGATATGAGTCAGTATAAAGTAGTTGCTTGCGAAAACTACTCCGTGCAAGGAACCGTCATTAAGCCAGATAAAAAAGTGGGAAGTATCGAGCTGAATAAAGCCGAATTTCAAGGCGGGCGCTTTTATTGGCTGTGGCCGAACCTGATGGTGACGATTTATCCCGGTTCCGGAAACCTTTCTGTCATCCAAATGATCCCTGTTGATCATGAGACAACGATGGGCGTTTACCATGTGTTTTTCCGGGATGGAAATCTTTCACAAGATGAGCAAGACTTGCTGAAGTTTATGGAACAGGTACGGGATGAGGATATTGAGCTGGTGGAATTGGCTCAAATCGGCTTCAGATCCAAGGCGTATGGCAAAGGAGTTCTGTCCCCTACGGAAAATGGGGTGCTGCAGTTCCATGAAATGGTTCAGGAAGTCCTTGGGATCAGGGAGTAGAAACCATCACACCAATACAGTATGGAATTCTAGTAAACATATCTAATAGTAAAGGGGATTATGAAGATGAAGAAAAAGCTATTTATTAACGGGGAATGGATGGAATCGAAAAACTATAGTACTCTTCTCTCTCCTTATACACAGGAAGTGATTGCGGAGATTCCGCAGGCGACAGAAGAAGAAACTGAAAGGGCCATTGAGTCGGCTTATCAGGCTCGGATCGTTATGGCTAAAATGCCGGCCCATCAGCGGGCAGCCATCTTGGAAAGGCTGGCGGCGCTGTTAGATGAACGTTCAGAAGAAGCGGCCCGTCTTATTGCTTTAGAAGCAGCCAAGCCAATTACGACAGCTAGGGTGGAAGTATCGCGTACCGTACAAACTTATAAATTCGCAGCGGAGGAAGCGAAGAGAATCCACGGCGAAACGATTCCCATGGATGCCGCACCTGGCGGAGAGCGAAGATTAGCGTATACCTATAGAGAGCCTATAGGGGTTATCGGGGCGATCACACCTTTTAATTTCCCTATGAATCTCGTTGCGCACAAGCTTGGGCCTGCTCTTGCCGCAGGAAATTCGGTTGTCCTGAAGCCTGCCGGTCAAACCCCGCTCTCTTCATTATTCATTGCTGAACTCTTGCAGGAAGCAGGGTTGCCAGCAGGAGCCCTCAATGTGGTCACTGGGGACGGAAAATTAGTAGGAGAGAAACTCGTAACGGATCCGAGAGTTCATATGATTACCTTTACGGGAAGTCCCGGAGTAGGGATCGGAATCCGCAATAAGGCTGGATTGAAACGAGTTACCCTGGAGCTGGGATCGAACGCAGCCGTCATTATCGATAAGGGCGTGGATATCGACAAGATTATTCAGCGCTGCGTGACCGGGGCTTTCTCCAACCAAGGACAAGTTTGCATCTCCTTACAGCGAATCTATGCCCATGAGGAACTCTACGATCGTTTTGTAGAGAAGTTTATCCAAGCAACGAATCAGTTAAGATTGGGAGATCCGCTAGACCCCGAAACCGACGTATCGGCTTTAATATCCCCCAATGACGTACAACGAACCCTGAACTGGATAGAAGAAGCCAAACAGGGTGGAGCGAAAGTTGCAACAGGGGGTAAAACGGAGGGGAATATCCTTTATCCGACGGTTATTTTGGATGCTGATACCGCTTTGAAGGTATCCTGCCAAGAGGTATTTGCTCCCGTAGTTCTGATCAACCGCATTCATTCGGTTGAGGAAGGAATTGAGAGAGTAAATGACTCCCGTTTTGGATTGCAAGCAGGCATTTATACGGAAAACGTGCATACAGCGCTGGATGCAGCGGAAAAGCTCCATGTCGGAGGCGTCCTGATCAATGATATCCCGACGTTCCGTGTGGATCATATGCCATATGGCGGGGTAAAGGAAAGCGGGACCGGACGGGAAGGACTGAAATATGCCGTGGAAGAGATGACAGAAATGAAGCTCGTCATCTGGAATCGAAATTAAAACTGGGAGAGAAACCGATATGGAAAAAATCTATAAAATCGCCGTGATTGCCGGAGACGGCATTGGCCCAGAGGTTATTCATGAAGGAGTTAAAGTATTAAACGCTATTGCCGAAGCGGATGGAAGCTTTCGATTTGAATTTATCTACTTCCCTTGGGGATGCGAGTACTATGCTAAACATGGAGAAATGATGCCAGAGGATGGCTTAGAGCAGCTGCGGAACTTTGACGCCATCTACTTGGGGGCCGTGGGATATCCAGGTGTTCCCGATCATATCTCTCTATGGGACCTGCTGCTCAAAATTCGCAAGGGATTCGATCAATATATCAATATCCGTCCGATCACGCTATTGGAGGGAGCGCCTTGCCCTTTGAAGGATGCCAATAAAGAAGACATAAACATGCTATTTATTCGGGAAAACAGCGAAGGGGAGTACGCTGGAGCGGGGGATTGGCTGTTTGCCGGAAAGCCTGAAGAGGTGGTATTGCAAACCGGTGTTTTCTCAAGAAAGGGAACAGAACGAGTCATCCGTTATGCATTTGAAGAAGCTCGCCGGTTAGGAAAATCCCTTACGAGCATCAGCAAAGGAAATGCCTTGAATTATTCCATGGTGTTTTGGGATAAGGTCTTTGAAGAAGTGGGCAAGGAATATCCGGATGTTCCGACGTATTCGTATCTGGTTGATGCTGCTGCTATGTTTATGGTTAAGCAGCCGGAACGTTTTGAGGTCGTTGTCACCTCCAATTTATTCGGGGACATCTTAACGGATCTGGGAGCTGCGATTGCCGGGGGCTTAGGACTTGCAGCCGGTGCCAATATTAATCCGGAGAAATCCTACCCCTCCATGTTTGAACCGATTCACGGCTCCGCACCCGATATTGCAGGAAGAGGATTGGCCAATCCTTTAGCTGCCGTCTGGTCGGCCAGTCAGATGCTGGATTTCTTTGGACATGAGGATTTGGGAGCAAAGGTACTAGAAGCGGTAGAGAGTCTACTCATAGAAAAGACAGTTCTTACTCCGGATATGGGAGGCACAGCCAAGACGTCAGAGGTAGGCAGTCGAGTGGTTCAGATCTTAACTGAAAAGATGAGTATCGTTTAGTTAGAAGTAAAGAGAGCCAAAAAGGGAATTGGCTCTCTCTTTTCTATTCAGTAGTTTATTAGAATAGGAGACAGCGTGATATGGGTTATGAAATTTTACTTACGATTATTATCATTAACGTCTTATATGTATCCGTTTTCACCTTGAGAATGATCCTGGTGATTAAAGGGTATCGATTATTTGCCGCATTGTTGTCTATGGTTGAGGTTTTTGTTTATTTGAAAGGTCTGGCCATAGTTCTTGATAATTTAAATAATCCGATCAATCTGGCGGCCTATTGCATCGGTTGGGGAATGGGTGTTTATTTGGGAAGCCGAATTGAGGAATGCATGGCCCTGGGGCATGTGACCATCCAAGTGGTGGTGGATTCCATAGAACTCGACCTGCCTGATTATCTTCGCAAGCAAGGCTTCGGTGTAACTTCCTGGCTAGGCGATGGAAAAGATGGAAAGCGACTTGTCATGCAAGTGCTGGCCAAAAGAAGCAATGAACGCAAGCTCATGGAGTTCATTCAGAATCGTGTCCCTAAAGCGTTTGTGGTCTCATACGAGCCCAAGCAACTCAAGGGGGGATTTTGGATAAAGCATTTGAAAGGGTAAGTTCAGCGATAAAAGCAAGTCTAAACTCAGGCTGACTGAATAAACCGCATGGATCGTTATTTTTCTGTGAAATTCATTTCATTCCATTTAAAAAACTACGAAAAGCTAAGCATAATAGAGCATCATGGAGAATAAGTTTATCGTGGAATGGAAATACGAACACCATGGAGGTTTTAGGAATGGATTTGAGGGTGTTAGATTTGCAATATCGGCTCGAGCAAACCCAAAGACATCTAAAAGGCAGCAGCTATTTAAGCCAAATGTATAAAGAAGATATCGAAGAAATTGATAAGATTTTGCTTGAAATTGAAGCAATGGTTCGATTTCAGCCGAAAAAGTTTTTTCTTATGTAATGATAAGACCATAAAGAGGTAGCCTCCAAGGCTACCTCTAGTTAGGTTCAGGAGTATTCACCATCAGATAGGCAACGTTAGCCAGGCGAATAAATATCTCATCCCGCAGCGGTCCTTGCAGGTTTACTTCATCCATGGCTTCCTCCATGCACCGCAACCATGCTTTCGCCCGAGTGGGGGTTACTTCAAACCGAAGGTGGCGGGCACGCATAGCCGGCGGACCAAACTCCTCACTATACAGGGCAGGGCCCCCTAGAAATTGCACTAGAAATAATTTTTGCTTTCTCATAATTTCTTCAATCCCATCAACGAATAAAGGGCTTAAATCCGGATCCTTAAGCACGCGTGGGTAAAAAGCTTCGACAAGTCTATGGACTACTTCTTTGCCGCCTAATTGCTCGTACGGAGATTGAATAGGAGGAAAGGACAAGCGTATCACCACCTATATAACTGTATTAAGATTATTTTAAGTATAGTTGAAAGGCAGTCCACAGGGATGTGACGAATCTCACAATAGCTTTTTCCCCATTAAAATCGTCGGGGCATAGGCTGGTGTAGGAAGCGGAAGAAAGCCAAACCTTCTATATAATTCATAGGCCTCCGTATTTTCCTTGTCTACATAAAATTGCAAGCTTTCGAATTGACGTCGCATAGCATAGTCCTCAAGGTGCTGCAGGTAATGGGTGGCAATCCCTTTTCTTTGATACTTTTCTTCGATAACGCATAATTCCAAAAAAAGAATCTTATCCTTTTCTGTCCAGCTTAAAAAGCCTACTCTTCTTCCATTAGGTTCTGTCAACAGGATGACCCGGGAGTATTCGTTCAAGAGCTCGAGAATCCTTTTGTCGCTTAAGCCCTTCGCCGAAGGATAGCGGCCCAGATTCCGCTTAATCAGCCGCAACAGGTACTTGTTGTCCTTCAGCGGGATGCGTTCCCGGAAGCGCAAACGATAGACCAACTCGATTCCCCCTCATTGCATGCATAGTTATTCTATGATGATGCGATTCGCTGAGTCACTTAAGCGCAGAAAATCGACTTGCTGCATATAGTAATCAAGGATAAGGGAAAAGAAGTGGGGAGATAAGCGTGAGGGAAGAGGAGCGCTGTCAGCTGATTCCGGTACCGCGATCTGCTCTTTGGGGACTGTTCTCCAAAATATACCGTTGGATTAAACGGTATTTCGATCTGAAGAAAAGCTTCTGATGAAGCCTTCACAGAAAAAAAGATTCTCCTAGCGCAGAGGAGAATCTTTTTTTTAGTATTAGTAACAGCTGAAGAGGAAAAATCCTAAAGCTGTCATCTTGCTACTTTATAAGCTTAGGATCTTCTTTCTTGTCGTCATCATCCATAATTCCTTTAGTGGAATCCTTAAATTCTTTTAGAGTACGTCCGACAGCTCTTCCCAATTCAGGCAATTTGCTTGGGCCAAAGATGACTAAAGCAATAACAAGGATAAGGATTAAACCGGGTACGCCAATGTTCGAAAACATATTATCATACCTTTCTGGGTAAGTAATGTGACATTCTTAGTTTAGCTAAAAAAAGAATACTTAACAATGTTTCTTTTTTCTATAGATCTGAAAAGAATGTGACAGAAAAACCGATGAAACATGAGACAAACTGTAGTAGACATGGTATAGTGTAAATATACCAATTTTTGAGAGTTAAAGGGGGTTAACGACACCATTGCTAGAACATATTTATACGCCCATCAGCTTAATCAAAAAGACATTCAAAGCAGGCGAAAGGTCGTTGGCGCGCGAGGAAATCGCACACCGGCTTCAAGCGATGTTTGGGGTAGAAGATTCCGCAGCGGATTCTTTTATCCAACTGTCCTTAGACCGACCTTCCTCACCGTTGCGTGAAGGAAGCTCTCGTGCTGTTATTGAATATGTACAAGAATCTCAACCTTTATCCCAACACGCATGGAAAATTCTTCAGGATAGTGGAAGCCCTTTAACGGAGGAACAGATTCTTCGGAAGCTGAGGAGCCTCAACTTAGTCTCATGGAGCTTTTCCTTTGATCGATTAGGGCTGTTGGGGGACCACCGCTTCTCCCAGCTTAACGATGGGCGCTGGATTATAAGCGAGTGGGAGATTGTCAACGATGACATTTTTGAGCTGATTCAAAGAAAGGAAACAAAGGAGCTCCTTATCAAGGACGTCCCTTACATCATGCAAATGAGTAAAGGGCTTTCGAAGAGAAAAGGATTGTTCCTGCCTGAACTGGATTCTCGTTTTGAGATCTCGGAAGATAAGATTTACTTACATGAAAGTTCAGTAACTGTCATGGAGAATGAGACCATTCCTTCTTCCGACAGCCACATCTTGGATATTAACCAAACAACAATAATGGAGGTGGCGGCAGCCATGAATCAGGAGACCTTAGAATTGGTACAAGAAAAGCAAGAGAAGACCGTTGTAGACCAAGTTGTAGAAGATTTGATGGGTGCACTAATCAAATTGGAAAAACGCTCTGCTGAAATGAAGGAAGAAGTTCTTTCCCATTTTACGGCTAACAATTTGGACGCCATTAAATCCTTAATGTCTGAAAAAGAAAAGAACGAAAGAGTTCTCCTTAAAATAAAAGATATTGTGGACGAGCTGTCTTAGATCAGGGATGGTAACACGTGGAGACGGAAGTTTTCCTTTCTAGGCGTTTTGATCGCCTTCGTCAGATTATTCAGCTGAGAAATGATAAAATTCGAAGCTTGGACGCCCAGGTCCTAGATTTGTTTGAAGAGGGTAATTTGGAAGGCATAGAAGCCCTCATGCATCAAAAAAAGTCCATGATGATCACCAACCATCAACTCGCCCTCTTTATCGACAAATGGGAACCCAGGGCTTCCGGATGGCTGGGAGAACAACTCTATACGTCCATATGATAAAGAGGAGTGTGCAGGATGGGAAAAAACCGGATTTGTGAAATGCTGGGGATCGATTACCCCATAATCGAAGGAGGCCTTGCCTATGTAGGGAATGGGGCTTTAGCTGCTGCCGTTTCCAACGGGGGCGGATTAGGGGTTGTTGGGTCCGCCGGTCGCTCGGTTGACGATTTTCGAGAGCAAATTCGCATTGCTGAAGAAAAGACAAGCAAACCTTTTGGAGTAAACCTTCCGATCAGTGAGCATTCTGATAATTCCGCTTATGTGCAAGCGATTCTTGATCATAAGCATCTCATTAAAGCCGTTAGCATATCTGCAGGGAATCCTAGACCGCTCATCCCGATTTTTAAAGAAGCTGGGATGAAAGTCATGGTTTTAACCTCGACCGTTACTCATTCGCTCAAAGCAGAGCAGGCCGGAGCCGATATTATTATCTGCGAAGGATTTGAAGCTGGGGGCCACAACGGGCCTGCTGAGATGACCCTGTTCTCGCTCATTCCGCAAGTGTCCAGGGCTGTAAAAGTTCCTGTAGTAGCGGCAGGCGGAATTGCTGATGGCCGAGGAATTGCAGCTGCCATGATTCTAGGCGCAGATGGGGTGCAACTCGGTACAAGGTTTGTAGCCACCATAGAGTGCCAAGCCCATGAGGCGTATAAGCGCATGCTCATTGAGTCACAGGATGACGCAACTGTGGTGATGGAGAGAAGCATTGGCCGAGTTACACGGGTACTGAAGGGTCCTTTTGTGGATAAAATTCTAGAGGTTGAGAAGACCAACCCAAGCATAGAGGATATGCTCCCTTACATCCGGGGAATCAATAATAAAGTGGCTGCCATTGAAGGAAGTGTGCAGGATGGGTGGCTCAACTGCGGACAAAGTGTCGGTTTAATTGATTCCATCCAAAGTGCAACGGATGTGGTAAGAAGTCTTGCTGCAGAGGTTGAAGCCATCATGACCCATTCGCCTTCCTTTTTTGAATCTTTTCGGTCATAGCCATAGTCAAGATTGGATCATGCCCCCTGGAGAAAGTTTCTCGGGAGGCATGATTTTTGCACCAAAATGTATGCGATTTCAAAAAAATAGGCAGTAATTTATAAACATATATCAAAATATTCCTATTATATAGTATATAATGAAGCGTAAAAAAAGCTTCATTGAAGCATTTCAGGGTAGCCAGACCACCTTTAGAGGAAGCTTTTTATGCGTTTAAGAAAGTTTGTTCACTTTAGTGCTTTAGTGAACTTAAACTTTCTCTAACAGTAAAAAATTAGGGTGTGAATGAAAGGAGCAAATCCGCATGGCAAGACTTTCAAAGGAACAGATTGCATTCAATATGTCCAAAATACCCGGGTGGAGACTTAATCAGGACATGATTGAGAGGGTGTTTGAATTCGAAGGTTTTAAGCAGGCCATTTCTTTTATCAATCAAGTTGCGGAATATGCTGAGGAGATGAATCACCACCCTGATTTTATCTTGCGTTATAACAAGGTATCGCTCACCCTGACTTCCCATGACAGCGGAGGGTTAACGGGGAAGGATTTTGCCTTGGCACAACGGATCAATAAACTGCTCCCTTCGAAAGGAAAAGCAGTATAGCCCTCTTTTCTCGAACCTGCTCAGTATAGAGTTCAGGTTCTTTTTTTGCCTATAAAGATACAGATTATAAATAAGAATATAATTTTCCTCTTCTTAATCCTCCGGTTATTTGCTAGAATAGATATAAATCAAAAGTTGGAGGGTATACAACTATGCCTGAGATACAAGTTAGGGAACTTTGTGAAGAATCCTATCACCGTCTTAAAAAGTCGGCATTAGACATTGAGAATTTCCTGAACTCAACCACACTTCAAGATCTTGTCAACCGCAGTGGAGACCAAGAAGAATATAGTTCTTATTACAAAGCTTATTTATCTGACTTAAGAAGCCTGTTGGTTCATTGTGAGAAAGTTTATGAAAACATTGGAGTTTGTTTGCGAAGATCAGAATTTAATAAAGAATTCGCTGAAGAAGCCCTTTATCATTTATACCACACCTGCGTAAACCTTTTTTATTATCCAAAAGGTGAAGTGTATGAAGAGGATGGCAGACACAGTTATACCGGCAGGGATGCGATCATTTTCCGCAAGGAAGTCACCCCTGAGCTGAAAGCTTTAACACTGTCCTTGTCTAAGACTTTTGAATACTTGCGTGACGAGTTGCAGTATTATGAGACAGACTACATCACGATGAAAAAAATGAATAGCCAGAAGAAAAAAGCAACCTTATAAGGTTGCTTTTTTCTTTACTCAACCTGGAAATTAAAATCCAAATCGATCTTGCAGCGATCCGAATCTAAATCGCCAGAAAAATTTATCTCCCCATCCTATTTTATTGGGAGGCTCCTCAGCTTTTGGTTGGGCCGGTGTGTTTTCCTCTTGCTGATTGGTTGCCAACTGAAGCGCCTGCGCAACGTTAATCAACCCATGTCCATACTGAGTATCCCAGCCAGTCGGCCCCAAATCCATGGAGGATTTTTGGATGATATCACGGACATCTTCGACACCTAACTCCGGATTAGCCGATAAGATCAGACCAGCTAAGCCGGCTACATGGGGACAAGCCATGGACGTGCCAGACAAGGCCGCATATTCATTATCCAAAAAGGTGCTCGGGATATCCACACCAGGTGCAGCTACTTCAATATAGTTCCCATAGTTGGAGAAATTTGCGCGTTCGCTTCGGTCATCCACTGCGGCTACGCTGATGACTTCAGGGTAAACAGCAGGATAGCTGGACTGGTCCGTGTTATCATTTCCTGAAGCAGCGACGAGAACAATCCCTTTATTATAAGCATACTGTACGGCTTCGTGAAGGATAGCCGAATGATTGTAATTGCCGACACTCATATTAATGACTCGCGCTCCATGATCCGCAGCCCATCTAATACCTTTAGCAATATCGAAAGAAGAGCCCGTTCCGTCGCCACCCATCGCTTTGATAGGCATGATTTTATTGAACCATGCAACCCCGGCAATCCCCAATGTATTGTTGGTTTTAGCCGAGATAATCCCTGCTACGTGGGTACCATGCCCATTATCATCCTGGGGATTGTCGTTTTCCGCTACGACGTTATACCCATCTACTAGCTTACCCTGAAAATCCTGGTGTAATAAATCAACCCCTGTGTCGACAACAGCAATTACGATGTCTTCCTTTCCGGGAGTTACTTCCCAGGCTTCATCTGCATGAATAAGCGGCAAGTTCCATTGGTAGCGAGTATATAAAGGATCGTTTGGCATGCGATTAGGAAGCAGAAGATAATTGGGTTCAACAAACTCCACGGTGTCCATGTTCTTAAAATAGTCGATCAATTCTTCGGTTGTTTTCGTTGAAGATTTGAAAATGTGGTATGGATCCCAATTTCTTTTCACTTTTCCTCGGATGTCGTCACATATTTGAGCCAATTCAGCTTCGCTTGGATGATCTTTAAACTTGACTGTAACTTCTCGTTTCACAGCATGGCTCTTATCCTGTGAATTGTGGTGAATGGTCATGATGTGCGGGCTGTGATTAAGCGCCTCAACCGTCTCCCTGACCTGCCCGATATAGTTAATCCTCACGGGGACTTGATCGGTTCGGGAGTCATTGGAGATGCCCGGCTGGTTTTGCTGATAAGGCATCCTGTTTGAAAGAGGAGTAATAACTAACGCAAAAAGAAAAGCAATTAGCGAAAGAGTCATGAAATATCGAATCAATGGGCTCACCTCAAGATTTTAGTCCTTAAGGTTAGGATGGTTTAAATGGCTTCTCTTCATGATGGGGATTGATTCCATGTAGAAAAGCGCAAAAAAAAAGCGCCCCTGTACAACAGGTACGCTTGTTTATTCTTTATTTGCTGTTAACGTATGAAGCGTAATTTCAGGCCGAGATCTTAAGCGGATATTAAATCCGGTTTGTCCTAGGCCTTCGCTGATGTAAAAGGCCTTATCATCATGATAATGCAGACCTTTAATGATGTTCATGCGCGGGAGCTTTCCCATTTTGGCTAAGTGGTAAGCTCGCGGATAATGGATTTGACCGCCGTGGAAATGTCCGCTTAACAGATAATCGTAGTGGTATCCTTGCATTTTCAATACAATGTTCGGATCATGGGTTAATACAAGTACTACCCCATCCACGACTTGATCATAAGCCTCTGCCACATCACTGCGCCGTGTATGATGGTCATCGATTCCAACAATATTTATGGTCTTGCCGGCATGTGTAATCTGTCTTGTCTCATTGATAAGAACATGAACCCCTTCTTGAATCATGGCTTCCTTCATTTGATTAAAGTCTGGTTTTTTCAGTACATAATCATGATTGCCGAATACCGCATATATGCCATGCTTAACAGGCAGCTGCTTGAGTACTTTTATATATTCCATAAACTTTGGAATACTTTTGGCACGATCAAGATAATCACCTGTCAGAGCAATTAAGTCAATTACTTCGTTTTTGAGATCGTCATAAAGCTGTTCTGGCGTGATTGATAGGTTTTCCATGTGCATGTCAGATAAGTGCAGCACCTTCATATCCCCATCCCAGGATTGGTTAACTGGAAGGGTAATGCGGGTAAATACCGCTCTCTTCGTATTTTGATAAGCATAGAAGAGGACGGCAGCGAAAATAAAGCCAATAATCCAAAACATAATATATCACTCTTTCTATACTCAGAATATATAACGATTATACATCATAATTAATATGTGATGGTTGATAAAATCTTGGAAGAGGAATCGCCTGAGACAATAATGAAGTTTTTTTAAAAAATTTTTAAAAGTAGGCAGGATTTGTAAAATTTCCGTGGAATTGTTATATAACATAGAGATATATAAATAGAACAATAGAGGAGTGAGTCTGCAATGACGGTAAGAAATGGGGAAATTTTACTTCTTGATGAGCAGGCCAATCTAAAAAACTATAATGAAACAGCAGCATCAATGGATTGGAAACAGGTTGAAGAGCATTTCAGCTGGGCCCATACAGGGCGTGTCAATATTGTTTATGAAGCAATAGACAAGCATGTGGACGAAGGAAAAGGCGACAAGGTAGCCCTTTATTATACCGATGGCATTAGGGATGAACAATACACCTATGCACAGCTTCGTCAACTATCTTGTCAATTTGCTAATGGACTTAAAGAATTAGGAGTCACTAAAGGTGAGAGAGTGTTCATCTTTATGCCCCGAAGCCCGGAGCTCTATATCGCTTTACTAGGAATTGTCCGCATAGGGGCAATTGCTGGACCTTTATTTGAAGCCTTCATGGAGGAAGCTGTTAAAGATCGTTTGCTTGATAGCGGGTCTGTAGCGGTTGTCACTACCCCTCAGTTGCTTAAACGGATTCCCGTAGCGGAATTGCCTCAGCTTAAGCATGTAATCCTGGTCGGTGCAGAAGGAGAACCTGCGGAAGGCCAGGTCCGATTCGAACAATTGCTGCAGGTGTCTAATGATTATGTAATCGAATGGGTAGACCGTGAATCAGGGATGCTGCTTCATTACACCTCAGGTTCCACGGGGAAGCCAAAAGGAGTCCTGCAGGTTCATGATGCTATGCTTCATCAGCTGATATCAGGCAAATGGGTTTATGACCTAAGAGAAGACGATATCTACTGGTGCACAGCAGATCCGGGTTGGGTAACCGGGACATCTGCAGGGATGTGGGCACCGTGGTTAAACGGAGTAACCATCGTACTCCGAGGCGGCCGTTTTAGGCCAGCAGATTGGTATGCGACTTTGGAGAAATATAAAGTAACCGTTTGGTTTAGTGCTCCTACCGCTTTTCGGATGCTGATGGGAGAAGGAAATGAATTGCCGAAGACGGCAGATCTTCGTGCCTTGCGTCATATCTTGTCTGCAGGAGAACCTTTGAATCCAGAGGTTATCCGGTGGGGACTGGATATTTTAGGAAAGCGCATCCATGATAATTGGTGGATGACAGAAACGGGATCTACCATTTGTGCCAATTATAGAAGCATGCCGATTCGACCCGGATCGATGGGTAAGCCCCTGCCTGGAATCCGCCTGGCCATCATCGACAATGAAGGCCAAGAAGTTCCGCCAAATACCATGGGCAATTTAGCGATCAAGCCGCCTTGGCCAGCTATGATGAGACAAATATGGGGCAATGAGCAAAAGTACAAAGAGTACTTTGCAACGGGCTGGTATGTGAGCGGAGATTCGGCTTATATGGATGAAGACGGATATTTCTGGTTTGAAGGCAGAGTGGATGATGTCATTAACACCTCCGGGGAGAGAGTCGGGCCTTTTGAAGTCGAAAGCAAGCTTGTCGAGCATCCGGCGGTTGCAGAGGCCGGGGTGATTGGAGTTCCTGATCCGGTTCGCGGAGAAGTAATCAAAGCCTTCATCACGCTTCGAGCCGGATATGAAGAAAGTGAAGCACTAAAACGCGATATCACGAGCTTTGTTAAAGAACGCTTAGCAGCTCATGCAGCACCTCGCCTCATTGAATTTAAGGATAAATTACCTAAAACCCGTTCTGGAAAGATCATGCGCCGCGTACTGAAAGCTTGGGAGTTAGGCCTGCCGACCGGTGACTTATCCACGATGGAAGACTAACAAAGAAGTCTTGCCCGCTCGGTGGAGTCGGCAAGACTTCTTTGTACTGATATCCTTAGAGGATTACTATTAGTCTTCTTCAGCAAATAAATCGCTAGACAGATAGCGTTCGCCAGTATCAGGAGCAATGCAGGCTACTCTTTTCCCTTTTCCGAGCCGCTTGGCGATCTGCAAGGCTGTATAGACGGCAGCGCCAGCGGAAGTGCCTACAAGAATTCCTTCCTTGCGGGCCAACTCCCGGGTTGTGCGTACAGCATCTTCATCAGCAATGGCAAAGATTTCATCATAGACTTGAGTGTTTAATATTTCAGGAATAAACCCTGGGCTTGTACCCACAAGCTTATGAGGCCCAGGTTGACCGCCTGATAGAACGGGAGAGCCTTTCGGTTCCACGACATAGACTTTAATTCCTGGAATCTTATCTTTTAGCGTTTCTCCTGTCCCGGTGATTGTGCCGCCGGTTCCTGCTGTCGCCACAAATGCATCTAAGTTTCCGCCAGTCTGATCTATAATCTCTAAGGCTGTTGTGGTTCGGTGGATATCCGGATTGGCCCGGTTTTCGAACTGTTGAGGGATAAAGCTGTTCGGGATTTCCCTTTGCAGTTCTTCTGCTTTGCGAATCGCTCCGGGCATCTTTTCATCACCAGGGGTCAATACCACTTGTGCACCGTAAGCTTTCAGGATATTAATGCGTTCTTTTGTCATCGTATCCGGCATCACGAGAATCGCCTTGTACCCTCGGGCAGCAGCGTTCATCGCCAGTCCGATTCCGGTATTTCCGCTCGTCGGTTCAATAATGGTGGAACCCTCTGTCAGCAAGCCGGCTTTTTCCGCCTCAATAATCATGTTAAAAGCCGCACGATCTTTTACACTCCCGCTAGGGTTAAATTTTTCAAGCTTAACTAAGACTTCTGCATCTTCAGGACCAACGAGTCGATTCATTCGGACCATCGGAGTACTGCCAATAAGTTCTGCCATATTTTGTACCACACGCATATTGTACCTCCTTATGCCGGTCGAGAAATGTCGTAATTCCTATTATTTTTACTGGTTTTTGTGTATAATCATATGTTCTTCTGTAAGACTTGTCAATCTATGGGCTTCTCTATTAAACTAAAAGTATTTATTACATGTCACAAGGTTTGGATTCAAGACAAATTTCGAGGCGATTCATCAGTCTTAGATGCCAAAACTTGATTGGATTTTGGGTATACATGCATATAATACTTAATCAAGTAATACAATGTTCACGTAAGGTGTACGCAGATAAAGGGTACTGGGAGGAGAGAAGGAATGTCTGATATGGATAAACTACAGAACGATAAGCTTGGAGGCATAGCGGCAAGAAAAAACTTGCTGATCCCGTGCTTATTGCTTCTGCTTCGAGATCTCAGAGTCCATGGCTATCAATTGATTCAAGAATTGGTCTCCTTCGGATTTGAATCCATTGATCAGGGGTACGTGTATCGGACATTAAGGCAAATGGAGAAGGAAAATCTGGTTCATTCCCAGTGGGATACGACATCAGGTGGACCTGCGAAGCGAATTTACTCCATTACTCAGCAAGGGGAAGACTATTTAAGCGCTTGGGCGACTACCCTCGAGCAGTACCAAAAAACCCTGGATCGTTTTTTTGCTATGTACGAACGGCTTTTGTTTTCATCCTCAAAAAATAAGCCGGATAAATAGAGTTTCGGGAAGGAATTTATATAGATAAAGAAGAATGTTATACTCTTAGGACTCAAAACCCATTAGTAAGGTGGTATTAAATCTAGATGGCTGATAAGGGTAAAGGGATTTCATCTGATTTACATATGATGATCAATGTAGTACGTGCCATGTATAAAACGCTGGAAGAGGATTGGACAAGACAAGCTAGACAGCATGACTTGACCTCTCCCCAGCAGCATTTGCTATGGATACTCCATTTCCGGGATGGAAGCACGATTACAGAAGTAGCGAACTTAGGCTTGTGGCATATCTCCACGGCTATGCATCTCATTGACAAGCTAGAGGAGAAGGAATTAGTCCGCAAGGAAAGGATGCGCAATGACAAGAGAGCTTCCCGCGTATTCTTAACCGATAAGGGACGGGCTCTCCGTGATAAAATGTCGAAAGAGGACGATTTCTCCATCTATAAGCTGCATTCCGTGATTGAAAAGAAAAGAGAAGTCCTAGGCGTAGAATATGGACAGCTTTTGCAGTTTGGCTTAGCTGTGACACAGGAGCTGTACGGCAAGGAATACACGGACTTTCTTGAATCTTCAGCCAAAGTAATTGAAGCCGAGATCGAGAGGGATCGCGTGAACCAATAAGAAGCGGTATTGGCTTGTGCAAACAGAGTAAACAAAAAGAAAGGAGCGCCCTGTCTTATGGGAGCTCCTTTCTTGTCTTCTTGTACTGGTACTGTCAGACATACATTCAGCTAGGCGCGAGCCAAGTATTCTCGCTTTACGCTGTTTTTTTAAGCTGATTAATCCTTTTATCTATTTCAGGCAAATTAAAATAAATGGATGTGTGTTCTTTTCGGCCTTTGGCTTGATCAAATAATTGCACAGCTTTCTGCAAGTTACCTTTCGCTGCTTCAATTTCCGCTTCACAACCAAGCAGGATGATCGGCTTAACCCGTCTCATTCCGCTTAACTTGGTCATGATTTCAATCGCTTGCCCGACCTCCCCGATTCTTGCCAGATTACATAAAATGAGCGCTAAAACATTCGGGGTAGAAGGAACCTTTTCATAAAGACGGAAGGCAATTTCTAGTGATTCTCTATGCTGTCCTCGGTAATAGAGAATCCACGATAGATGGTTATAGAATAAAGTGCGAATCAATCGGTTCCGCAGGCCGCGAAGCTTAATCACTTTTTCAATGCCGGTCAGGATGTACGTTTCCGCCTTATCATAATCCCCATCCAATATCTCTTTGGTTGCCCGGTCAAGCAGCCCGACAGCCGAACGGTTCCTATGATAGGAGCGAATTAAAATTCTTTTTACCCAATGAGGAGATCGTTTAAACGGCAGACAAAGGTACTGATACCGAAAAGGAAAATAAAAACGTAGGAAAGCTACCAAGATGACCGTAATTAGTCCGAGAGTCAAGGAAAGGGGAGTGGGTTCTATTACATTCATGATAAACCTCTCTCTTAAATTTCTTCTAGCTTCTAGTATAGCATAACAGAAAAAGCTCTGAGAATGTTGGTGATGGGGTGCACGACCTGACCTATTTTCATATTCTACGAGAGTTGTGTCCAGATTATAACTAAGGGGGTCTTCATACTGTTCCATCTTGATGGTTTGAGATATAATAAGGTCGAGATCCAAAACAAATAAACTAATAAACATGATAGGGGCTGAGGAGTTGAAACATTTACAGGATAGTATCTACCAATTAATTGTTGAAACATCTACAAACCTTCCTCCGGATGTTCGCCGTGCCATCCTTAAGGCAAAGGAGATGGAAGATGCCGGAACGAGGGCTGCTCTTTCCCTGGCCACAATTACAGGAAACATTGAAAGTGCAGAAGTAAATCAATCTCCGATCTGCCAGGATACGGGAATGCCTACGTTTGAAATCAAGACACCTGCTGGAACCAACCAAGTGGAAATGAAAAAAGTCATTAAAGAAGCCATCGCATTAGCGACAAAAAATGGGAAACTCCGCCCGAATTCGGTCGATTCTTTAACAGGGGAAAACTCTGGAGATAATCTTGGACCAGGAACCCCTGTATTCCACTTCGAACAATGGGAGAAAGATGAGATTGAAGTAAGTCTCATCCTTAAGGGCGGCGGGTGTGAAAATAAGAACATCCAATACAGCCTTCCTTGCGAATTAGAAGGTCTGGGCAAAGCAGGCCGTGACTTGGATGGCATTCGCAAGTGCATCGTGCACAGCGTTTATCAAGCTCAAGGACAAGGCTGTTCTGCGGGCTTCATCGGCGTGGGAATCGGCGGCGACCGCACGTCCGGGTATGCTTTGGCCAAAGAGCAGCTGTTCAGAAAAGTAGATGATGTGAATCCAAATCCAACTTTGGCTCAGCTAGAGGACTACGTGTTGGAAGCAGCTAACAAGCTTGGAATCGGAACCATGGGATTCGGCGGACAAGCTACGCTTCTTGGCTGTAAAATCGGCGTGATGAACCGCCTTCCTGCCAGCTTCTTTGTATCAGTAGCTTATAACTGCTGGGCGTTCCGCCGCCAAGGCGTCTCCATTAACCCGGAGACTGGAGAAATTAAAGGATGGCTTTATAAGGATGAAGAAGTAAAGGTAACCGGCGACAATCAAGGCCAAAATCAGCAAGAGGGGAAAGAAGTTGTTGTTCTTCAAGCGCCTATCTCTGAAGAGCAAATCCGTTCCCTTAAAGTGGGAGACGTTGTCGTCATCAATGGCTTGATGCATACCGGACGCGATGCTCTGCACAGCTACCTCATGAATCACGATTGCCCAGTCGATCTCGACGGGGGAATCATCTATCACTGCGGACCTGTTATGCTGAAGGATGAGCAGGGCGAATGGCATGTGAAGGCTGCTGGTCCTACTACAAGTATTCGCGAGGAGCCTTACCAGGCCGATATCATCAAGAAGTTTGGCATTCGCGCCGTGATCGGAAAAGGCGGAATGGGACCTAAAACGCTAGCGGGTCTTCATGAGCATGGAGCCGTTTATTTGAATGCCATCGGTGGAGCAGCCCAGTATTACGCTCAGTGTATCGAGAAAGTAGAGGGCGTAGACTTTATGGAATTCGGTATCCCTGAAGCTATGTGGCATCTGCAAGTAAATGGCTTTACGGCCATCGTTACGATGGATTCTCATGGCAACAGCTTGCATGCGGATGTAGACAAGTCCTCCTTTGAAAAATTGGCTGAAATGAAAGAGCCTGTATTTAAATAAGGTATAAAAGAAAGAAGCCTGCTTGTTAGGCTTCTTTTCTTTTTTTCAAGACAGGATTTTGCTTTAAATTTCTAGTAATACTAGAGGATAACAATAGGATGCAAAGGAAGGGGAACGATGAATGACAACGTTGGACTATATTACAGAACAGCTTGTGGCCATTTTAAATATTCCAAGTCCATCTGGAAATACCGGAAAAGTGATGGCCTACATGGAACAGAAATTAAGCAGGTTGGGGATCGCTTGGACCAGAAATAACAAAGGCGGGATGATCGCAACCTTGCCGGGTAAACAAGATCGTCCTCAACGGATGCTCACGGCTCATGTAGATACGTTAGGAGCGATGGTTAAGGAAATTCACGCCAATGGAACGCTTCGCTTAACAAACATTGGCGGCTTTCGCTGGCATTCGGTAGAAGGGGAATATTGCTGGGTTGAAACCGCACAAGGGAAAGTATATTCAGGTACCATTTTAACGAAACAGCCGTCGGTTCATGTCTACCGGGAGATGGAGAAGCTGCCTAGGACAGAGGAAAATATGATCGTTCGTTTAGATGAAATGACCAAATCTGCCGAGGAAACACGGAACCTAGGGATCGAGGTCGGTGATTTTGTTAGTTTCGATCCTCGCGTTCAGATTACAGAGAGCGGATTTATCAAGTCCCGCTATCTCGACGATAAGGCCAGTGTTGCAGTGTTGCTGGGGCTGATTAAGGAAATCGTGGAGAGCGGAACCCCCTTGCCCTATACCACCCATTTTCTTATCAGCAATAACGAGGAAATCGGCTATGGGGGAAACTCCAATATTCCTTCAGATGTCAAAGAATATCTGGCGGTCGATATGGGAGCGATCGGAGAGGGGCAGGCCACGGATGAATACTGCGTCTCCATCTGCGCAAAGGATAGCTCCGGACCCTACCACAAAGAGTTTCGGCAAAAGCTGGTTGAACTGGCAAAGGAGGCAGGGGCTTACTACAAGGTCGACATTTATCCTTATTATGGTTCTGATGCCAGTGCTGCCCTACGGGCAGGCCATGATATCGTTCACGGCTTAATCGGGCCGGGTATCGACGCCTCCCATTCCCATGAACGGACGCATAAGCAGGCCCTGGAGAATACTTTGAAGCTGCTGCGCGCTTACCTTCGAAGCGAGTGAAGAAGGAATAGCCTTTCGCTATTCCTTCCTGCTCATTTGTTCCTGAGCCATACGAATCATTTCCTTCACCATATGGCCTCCGATTTTTCCTCCAACCCTTCCTGCATCTTTGGCTTCCAGATGACCATTATAGCCTTTTTGCAGGGGTACACCCAATTCTTTGGCGACTTCATATTTTACATCCTCATTTCCCTGGGTTCGGTACCCTTCTCTTTGCATAATATTCTGCTTGAATTGCTGCAAACCAGCGCGTGCTTCCGGGACGAGTAAACGATTCCGGTTTCGTTTTGACATCGCTTCATTCCTCCTTTATGTACTAGGATGTACATGGATGGCTTTACTAACCCGGAAGAAAACTATAATGTAGGGTGGAGGTGAGAATCTAATGGGGTACTGGAGGTCGGCCGCGCTGGTGACAGCGGGGGCCTCGTGTTATGGAGTTTTATCTACGATTGTGAAAACGGCTTATAGCCATGGGTTTACTACTGCCGGAGTAACGGGAAGCCAAATGCTATTCGGAGTTTTGCTATTGTTCCTGCTTACGCTAGGAACGGGTAATCTGACGAGCGTTCCATTAAAAAAGTGGGGAATGTTAACCTTGGCAGGGATGTTTACAGGCTTAACGGGCATTTTTTATTACGGCTCCCTTCAGACGATCCCTGCTTCCATTGCCATTGTTCTGTTGTTTCAGTTCACGTGGATCGGAGTTTTTATGGAAGCTATCATCGATAAAAGATGGCCGGAGCGGCCGAAGCTTTTTTCGCTTATTTTCCTGGTTCTTGGAACCATCCTGGCGGGCAATATCTGGCAAGCCGAATTCCGGGCGATTCCTATAGGAGGGATTCTCCTAGGGCTTTTGGCCGCTTTTTGTTATGCTGGATTTATTTTCTCCAGCGGCCGGTTGGCGGTTGATGTAAACCCTTGGATGAGAAGCTTGTATTTAAGCTTTGGTTCAATGGTGGTCGTCTTCCTTGTGTTCCCCCCAACCTTTCTCTACAATGGGACCATTGGGGAAGGGTTATGGCTCTGGGGGATCCTATTGGCCGGATTGGGAATCGTTCTGCCAAACCTCCTGTTTACATATGGGGTCCCAGAAATTGGCTCAGGCATGGCTACCATTCTTAGTTCGATTGAACTGCCCATGGCGGTCTTCATGTCTCATATCATATTGCAAGAACAAGTTTATTCTTGGCAGTGGCTAGGCGTCTTCATTATTTCAATAGGCATTATGGTCGCAAGGATACCTTTTGGAAAACGCGCTTGGCGGGTGCAAGAAGATTGAAATTGCAGGAAATGAATGGGATACTATAAGTAGAAACAAATTTTGGCAAAGGAGACATGTCGATGAGTTGGCAGATGGACCTTTTTAAAACGTTAACGGAAGCGCCAGGAGCTCCTGGATTTGAAGGCCCTGTGCGCCAAGTCATGAATCAATACCTAACCCCTTATGCGGAAAAGATCATTCAGGATAATCTAGGGAGCATTTTTGGCTTAAAAACGGGGAATCCGGAGGGTCCAACCATTATGGTGGCTGGCCACATGGATGAAGTAGCCTTCATGGTGACTCGGATAACGGAAAAAGGATTTATTCAATTCCAGCCTCTGGGCGGTTGGTGGAGCCAGGTGCTGCTGGCGCAGCGCGTAGAGATCCAAACGGATGAAGGGCCTGTTGCAGGGGTCATCAGCTCGATTCCTCCCCATGTCCTGAGTGATGAAGCCAGAAACAAACCCATGCAAATTAAAAATATGTACATTGATGTTGGAGCAGATGACCAGGCCGATGCGGAGAGAATGGGCGTTAAGCCAGGGCAGCCTATCATTCCGATTTGCCCTTTTACCGTTCTGGGAAATGAGCAGAAGCTGATGGCAAAGGCTTGGGATAATCGGTACGGCTGTGCTCTGAGCGTTGAATTGCTAAAAGAAATGCAAGGGGAAAGCCATCCCAATATCATTTATTCCGGAGCGACTGTACAAGAAGAAGTCGGCCTCAGAGGGGCTGCAACCGCTGCTCAGATGATTCAGCCGGATTTATTTATTGCCCTGGACGCTAGTCCAGCAGGGGATATTCCGGGGGTTTCCGAAGGAATGGGGAAACTCGGCGGAGGATTATTAATGCGGATCCTGGACCGGACGATGGTTACGCTGCCTGGTTTGCGCGACTATGTGATCGATCTTTGCGATGCCGAAGATATTAAGTATCAGTTTTTCGTATCCCCTGGGGGAACCGATGCAGGAAGAGTCCACACGACCGGGAAGGGAGTCCCTTCACTTGTTATCGGTATTCCATCCCGTTACATCCATAGCCATGCATCCATAATCCATCGGGAGGATTATGAGGCAGCGAAGAAGCTGCTGATCTCCCTTATTAAACGAATGGATCGTGCAACCCTAGAGGAAATCAAGAAGCGCTAAATGAGGGATAGTCATGCACCATCTTTACTTGCGAAAAAAAAGCCAGGCAGAACAGCAGCGCGTTCAGTATACGTACTTATTTGATGACCATGGACTTTCACCTGCGAATCAAATCCTAACGCGTCTGTACCGGCAGATGATTCTCGCCGTTGAGGAAAGCCTGACGGCCGTAGAGGTCGAATATGTTGACATCTTTTTGGCAAAAAACCTGGGTGCGGAAAGAGCAAAGCAGCTATTGCAGCTGCTGGGGGCAACGAAAGAAAACATCCGGGAAAACAAAAAAGGGGAAGTGGTGCTCAGTCGAAGTTTTCGGGCACCGTTGACTCCTGAGGCTTTGCACTATTTCAAGCGCATGCAAGATCTAGAGGAATTATCCGCATATGCCCTTTATTCTGATCAGGAAAAAAAGGTAGAAGTTTACTTTGCCAAGCACATGACCGTGATGTTGAATCCCGCTGAGGAAGACCGTTTTTTTAAGCTGCTCGAAGAAGACAGAATACGCTACAAAACCGTCTAAGCGGTAAAATATTTGTAAAATAGGATTGTATTGTGTCATATTTTGTTATATGCTTGATTATGGACCATTCGGTATGAACGCCAAATGGTTGGGAGTTATTGAACTTGACCCAGATGAAAACATCTGGGTCTTTTTTTGTCTTATTTAACTTCGATCTGCTGGATCCCTTTGATTGGGTTGTTTCGGTTGCTGCCATCAGCGAAGAGAAGATGAAACGGCCCTTCGCTGCGGATAGGCTTGCCATCTAAAGCAAAGCATAAAATGCTTTCCATAGCGGTTTCAATGTCCAATTCGACCTGCTCACCTGACTCCAAGTGGCAAACCACGGTGGTCGCGTCCTCTAAGGGATGAGCATTCCTAAGGAAAGGCTTAAAGGGAACAGCCCAGTCGCCGGAGATATCTTTTTTCTGGACAAAAAGCTGCTTCTCGCGTTCGGGGTCGGGCAAGGCTGCTCCTTCTCGCAATTCCTTGTCCCATAATTGTCCAATCGTTCTTTGATAGGCCGCAGCTTCATCTTCTTGTTCTTCTGCCTTAAAAAATTCTTCGAGACGTTTTTTGCGGTCATCAAAAATCCAAACCCCCGGGTCCAGCGTAATGCCGTGTTGTACTTTTCCTTTGATTAAGACAACGTCTGCCATATGTAATCTTTGCCTCCATAACTAGTCTGCCTTCTATATTAACATATTCCTTATTTCCAAGCTTACCGATTCTAGGATTTGGTAACGCATTCCATTGTTTTTTTGTCTTCCCAATCAATCAGATTATGATACACTAATACTTAAGGATACTATGGGATTAGGAGGGAATGAGAGTGCCTACTGTCACGGCCATTGAAATTCAGCAAAAAGCCATTCAAATGTTGCAGGCTGATGCTGACAAAATATTGAAGCTTATTGAGGTCCAAATGAAAAGCTTTACAATGCCTCAATGCCCTCTGTACGAAGAAGTACTGGATACTCAAATGTTCGGTTTATCACGAGAAATCGATTTCGCCGTGCGATTGAAGCTGATTCAAGAAGACACAGGAAAGCGCATTTTGCAGGAGCTTGAACGCAAACTAAACGAACTTGATGAGCTGCATCAAAAAAATGAAGATATCGCCAACTAGTCCCTTTTGAAAAGGGGCTATTTTTTTTATTAAAAAAGAGGGGGAATCAGTCCCCCAAGCTGCTGAAGGTATATAAGTAACAGAACAAAAGTGGCAGGTGTTTTGTTTGTTATTCTCTTTAGCATATGTAGGAGTAGTAAAAGGAGTGAAACTTGGAAAAGATAAGCAAGCAAGCTTGGCGCTCATTTGCCAAAAAAGGAGGTAGGAAAGATGACACAGCCTTATCTTTGTCCAAGATGCAAAACGAATCGTTCTCGTTTTAACATTATCCAGCAGGTCTCTCAGTCGATTAAAATGGACCCATCAACAGGAGATATCGTGCAAGTGTACCAAGACGAAGTGACAGATCCTTTTCATAACCCTTATGCAGGGCCCTCCTACCGGGTTCAATGCGCCCTCTGCAGCCTGATCGAGGATGAGGAAGTCTTTTTAAAGGCAGCATTGAACCCAAGCTTAAGCCGGTAATTTTATCGGCTTTTCGTTTGAGTAAAATTAACAGAATAGTTAAAGGATTTTCTATTCGCGATAGAGAAATACATAGGTATAAGAAATCTTAGTGGATCATGTTCCGTGAGCCCAGGTTCCGGAATAAGATAGAGAGTATAAACAAGGAGGGATTATAATGGCTGAGAAACTCGAAAAAGGCATTGTCAAAATCGCAGATGATGTGGTCGCAGTCATTGCCGCCATTGCCGCGGCGGAAACCGAGGGAGTAGCAAGCATGTCTGGGGGGATCGTGGAAGGATTCGCCCGGAGGGTAGGCGGAAAAAATGTCCATAAAGGGGTTCATGTCGAAGTGGGCGAGGTGGAAGCAGCGATTGGCCTCCGCGTCATTTTGCATTACGGCGTAAAAATTGATGAAGTTTGTAAAAGGCTTCAGTATCAAGTCAAGGATGCGGTTGAAACCATGACCGGGCTTCGCGTTGTGGAAGTCAACGTAAAGGTAGAAGGTGTCGAATTTAAAGAAACGAAACCCCCGGTATTGGAGGAAATATACCGGCTAAGATAACCGTCAATTATGGAAAAAACTCTTATGCCCCAAGCGTTTTGGGTTATAAGAGTTTTTTAATTCCACGTCGATTATTTCAATTTATCCTTGATCGAAGCAAGCTTTTTCTTCGCCGCTTCAGATACGGAAGATGGCACAACCGCTTGATAGTCGATGCCATGCGGGAAAAGGTGCTTTCCGATATAAGGCTCCTCAAGCTTGAGGATCGTGTCGTGATCCAATGTCTCTCCTTTAACCACGTGAGCTTGTACACGCAGATAAAAAGTGGACTTGGTTGCTCTATCCTCAAATTTATAATCGTATGTAGCGTGCTCATAATCCCATGCCCAACGAACAAAACCAGCATCAAGAAGGATATGGTCCAGCTCCCCTAGGCTTACTTCCAATCCGTTAAAACCCACATTCATTAACACGGTGGTATGCCTCCTTTTTCTCTGCTTAGTAAATCAACGCTTTTACCATGATATTATGTTTTCCTGAAACGCGCAATCCAAAAGTAGGATGTATTTGGTGACGATTTGGTGTATGAACAGGGGAAATTTCGGGAAAAGTACAATTGATCATGATTTAAAGGAGGGTTTTTAAATGGCTAATTCAATTCGAGATATCATGTCTACAAATGTGGAAACCGTTACGTTAAAGGATAATGTTTTTGAAGTTGCCTGTAAGATGAGAGACCATAACGTAGGTGTCATTCCTGTTGTTGATGAAAGTCAGAATTGTATCGGCGTGATTACGGACCGTGATATCGTCATTCGCGGCTTGGCTGAGAAGAGAGAAGGGTCTGCTGCCGTTGAGAAGGTAATGAGCACTGGTCTGGTTACAGGCTCTCCGGAAATGTCGATAGACGAAGCCGCTAAATTGATGGCAAATGAGCAAATTCGCCGTCTTCCCATTGTGGAAAACGGAAAGCTTGTGGGGATCGTAGCAATGGCTGACCTTGCGACACGCACCAACTTTGCGGATGAGGCTGGTTATGCTTTAAGCGAAATTTCCGAGCCCACTGGACAGCATTCTCAAGGAATGCAACAATAAACCCTCCATGAGCCCTTTTACCTGGGGCTCTTTTTTTATGCCATTAACCGATAAGTCTTTCTGTTCCTTTTCCAACAGACAACCTCCAAGATGTTACTGGAATTGAAGTCAGATATTAGCTAGAATGGAATCAATAGATGATTTATAAAGAGTGGTGAAAATGAAAAAGAAATATGACGCAATCATCATTGGCGCTGGCGCTGCAGGAGTTTCTGCGGCCATATGGGGGAAACGGCTGGATTTGGACATCTTGCTTGTCGAAAAGGAAAACGGGGTCGGAGGCCAGTTATACCGGGTAGGAAACCCCATCATCGATTATCCGGGAGTCAGGGTGAACCATGGAAAAGAGCTGGCGGCTTTGCTGCAAGAACATCTCTCCGCCCTTCAAGTCCCTGTGCTGCAAGCGGAAGTCGCTCAAATAGATCCCCTTCATAAGCAAGTGATAACCAGCAAGGGGTCGTTTTTTTGCGATTACCTTATCCTTGCGACAGGAGCTAGAGATAAGAGGCTTCATATCCCGGGAGAACAAGCGATGTTATCAAGAGGGGAACAATATTCTACGACAAAGGAACGACATCAGTTTGCCGGAAAAAAGGTCTTGGTGGTCGGGGGAGGTGATCGAGCGATAGAAGGAGTTCTTAATGTGGCCGATGTGGCGGAACATACTTGGCTCGTTCACCGAAGCTCCCAATTTCGGGCTCAGCAGCGATTTATTGAAGCCGTTCAGGCTCACCCCAACGTTACGCTTCTTATGGAGTCCCATCTGATCGAAATTGGGGATGAAACCGCTCTTAAAACCGTTCGATTAAGTGTGCAAGGAAATGAAAGGACCATTCCGATGGATCGCGTGCTGATACGCATTGGCATGGAGCCGGATAACCAGTTGGTCAGAGAGATAGTACAGATCCAAGAAAACGGGTCTATTGAGATTGATGCCATTTGCCGTACCTCGGTTCCTTGGATCTTTGCTATTGGCGATGTGGTGACAGCTCCAGAATATCGCAGCGTCTCCTGGAGTGTAGGACAAGGGATGGTCGCAAGCAAGTCCATCTTGGTTGAATTGATGCAGAAAAGGGAGTAGCCGAGGTCCAGTCTACTCCTTTGTTTCTTTTAACCGTTCTTCAAATACCTTAAGCGCATTATACCCCTGCTGCTGAAGCCTCCAGTTTTTTGCTGCCACTTCAATTAAACCGGCGATATCCCGGCCAGGACGGACAGGAATTTCAATGTGACGGATGGTCACGTCCAAATAGGTTACGGTTTGTTGTTCGACCCCTAAAGCATCATAATGATACTTTTCTTTCCAAGGGGAGAGAAGGATATCTAGGTTAACCTGTGTTTCCTCTTGGAAAGAGCCAGATCCATACAGCCGAGGAATATCCACAAGGCCGATTCCCCGAAGGGACAGAAAATCCCGGTTACTCTGGTTATGGGTTCCCAAGAGCGTCACGGGGTCAATTTGCTTTAAGATGACCAAATCATCGGAGACGAGACGATGCCCGCGTTCCACCAAAGCCAAGGCGGCCTCGCTTTTTCCGATTCCGCTGTCTCCGCGCAGCAGAATTCCAACACCGAATACATTCAGGCAAACGCCATGCACACCGATTTCATTGGCTAACGCTTTTTCTAAAAAATTATTAAGCTTCGATAGAAACTTTGTCGTTTTTTCAGGTGTTCGCAACAGAGGTACGTTTTCTTCCATGCAATGCTTTTCGAAGTAGGTTAAGTCCTCTTGTCCTCTTGCAATAATGAAGCAAGGAGGGTGCTGCTTGACGACATCTCCAATTCTCCTGTCGCGGTCTGCATGCGACAACGAATGCAAATACGTGATTTCCTGCCTGCCTAGAAGCTGGATCCTCTCCTTCGGGAAATGTTCGAGAAAACCGGTAAATGCTATCCCTGGGCGATGAATGTCGTCGTGAAAGACATAAGCGGACAGTCCTCCATCACCCGTGACAACCTCCAGCTCCATTTTTTGGACGATCTCTTGAATCGATATTTTTTTCATGATGTCTCCCTCTTCAAGCCGTCTTCCCGACTAGTTTTCCTCTAAAAATAAAAAAAGAAGGCCTGTGAACGAGGCCTTCTTTTACCAGGGTTTCGAAATGCTTCAATGGAGCTTTTTTACAAAAGAAACATAGCCACTATAGTCGTTACAATCAGGCCGATCACGACAGGAACCAGGTTTCTTCGGGCCAATTCAAAGGGATCGACATTACAGATAGCTGCCGCTGGGATCAGTGCCCATGGAATCAATGTACCTCCTCCTACCCAAATCGCAGCAATCTGTCCGAGAGCTGTAAGGGTGGCAATTCCTGTTCCTATGGCTGTACTGAACAGCTGGGCGATCGAACCGGCAAGCGAGATGCCGGAAAAGCCGGAACCGTCTAATCCTGTAATTGCGCCGACGATTGTTAAAGTAACCGCGCTGACAGGGGCATTGAGAGGAACTGCGGAAGCCAGGGCAACCCCAAGGTCATTGACGATTCCATGAGAACCGGATGGAAGAACTTCCCCAATGATTTTCGCAATTCCGCTATCTCCTAAATAAAAAAAGGCAGCAATCGGAATGACGGGGCCAAATACCTTAAACCCGAATTGGAAGCCATGAATAAAGTAGTCGGTGATTTTTTCCATTCGTTTTTCGGAATAATGAATCATGGTTGCTAAGATGAGGATGACAATGGCCGTTCCGCCCACTAAGGCCGTCGCATCTCCGCCTTGCAGGCCGAGGAGAACCATGGCTACGACATCCAACGCAAAAAGGAGGGGGATGACAATAGCCATGAGCTTAATCCAGAAACTCGGCTTGGCACCTTTTCGTTTGGCTTGCAGGGTTCGCAGCTGATCATGATCAACCGTCAATACCCCTTTTTTCATATCGCGTCGCAAGAAAAAGTAGGCCACTGCAGTTGTCACGACGCCCATGGTCACCACCAAGGGGACACTGGCACTGACTACATCACTGACCGGGATCCCAGCGGCACCCGCTGTGAGAGCAGGAGCTCCTTGAATGACAAAATCCCCTGACAGCGCAATTCCATGACCGAATAAATTCATTGCCATGGCTACGCCTAATGCTGGGAGGCCGACTCGCAGGGCTACAGGCAGCAAAACGGCCCCAATCAGGGCAACGGCCGGAGACGGCCAGAAAAACCAGGAAATAAGCATCATGACAATACCAATGACCCAATAAGCCAATGTCGGGGATTTAATCAGTCCCGCAACAGGACTAATCATCAATTCATTGATGCCGGAGTCGGTAAGAATTTTACTCATCCCTACAATAATGCTGATGACGAGGATCGTCCCCAGCAGTTCGGTGATAGCAAAAACAAAGCTGTTAAAAACGGTGCCGACCGATTGGCTAATCGATCCCGTGGTGAGAAGCCCAATTGTCAAGATGCCCAAAATGCATGTCAGTGTCGTATCTCGACGCATGACCATTACGCCAATGATGAGCAAGACAAACAGGAGGTATACCCAGTGTAAAGGCAGTAATTCGACACCCATAAAAAAGCCTCCTAGTATAGATTGAAAACGACCTGTTGAAAAGGTTGTTATCAGCCTATGCCTAGGAGGTAAGAGGAGTTCCTGCCATTAGCCCAGTTTTTTGAACTGGACAGGATGGTTGTTTTTGGTCATTTTCACTACGGCAACCGGATAGGTAATGACAGAAGCCGCCATGCCTTGCGGTTTTTTTTCTTCGTAATAGATGACGGTCTTTCCATCCGCATGCTTCACTTTTTCGATCACAACAGAGTATCCAGCGGATGGTCGCTGTCCCAAAGCGATGACGACAAACGTATGCCCTTCCTTATGGATGACTTTGGAACCACCCTTTTGCTTCATGGACTTGACAGCGTCCTCCACAAACGCAGGATAAGGGGGTTTAAGCACTTCAAAGCTCACTTGGGCGTCATTCCTTTCTTTGGCAACAGGGCTGGCAGCCTGAACGCTGCATCCCGTGATGATCCCAATGGATAATAAAAGGCAAAAAAGTGCCTGCCATTTTATGTTTATGCACAAACGCTTCATAATAAACACTTCCTTTCTCAAGCATCACATAAGTTTAGTATGAATTTTTTTCTTGCCAGGTATCCATGGTATGATAGGAGCAGTGAGGTGTTGGACGCAATGAGATGGATGGAAACGGTCAGCATGCTATCCGACCGGGTAAAAAAGCAAATGATACAGGAACATGGGCAAAGCGGAGAGGATCTATCGTTTCTCCTCGATCCCCATTATTTAGATCAGTGTTGGACACGGCTTGCTGAGGATGACAAGCAGGTCATCCGTTTTTTCCTTTGGGCCAAGGGGGAGGATTTTTTAACTTATCGAGAATTAGAGCAGGGGAATCTCCCCCTCCCCTCTGCCAGATTTCGTTTGGCCTTAACCCGGCTTCGCCGGTTGGGCTTCGTTTATACGTTAAGAAGGCTATGGGGTGAATTGGCTTATGTGATCCCCCGGGAGCTTTTGGCTCTATTCAGGAGACAATTAGTACCTGAGCATTCATCGTGGAAAAGGGACAGAATTCTGCCCGTTGAATCATCATATCACATCCTGCAGGATATCCTGCAAGCGTTAAATAATGTCAGATATCACCCGCTTGAGCTGACCAAAAAAGGGACAGTCAATAAAAAAAGCTTGCGCCAGATGTTTGCCGGACTTGCGGTAAGCAAAGAAATGTTTGCGTTTGCGGGCAATTCTACCCCGTGTCTTCCACCCTATGACAAGCATGAAGCCATCCTACTGGATCTTTTATCCCAGTGGGATCTCTGGCAGATAGAGGAGGACCGCCTTGGTCTGAAGCAGGTGGAAAACTGGGTGCAAGAAAGCCAACAAAATCTTCAAAGGCAGTTTTGTGAGCTTCTCTATCCCTATTTAAACTTGTCCCCTTCGCTGCAATTTTGCTGGGACCTTTGCATGTCCTTGAGGCGAAACCAAGTCTATTCTTTAGGTGCGATTCTTGAGTCTATGGGAGATTTTGCGCCCTCTATGGAATCGGTGCTCACTAATTGGCTGGAGCCTTTGGCACGCATGGGGATTATCCGTTCCTTGCCTGTTGAGGGAGATACACTGTGGATGTGGGTCGAATGGGAAGAGTGGCCTTCTGCGACAATCTATGTTCAGCCCAACTTTGAAATTTTACTCCCCGCCTTTTCTCCTATGAAAAGAAAGTGGGAGATCCTCTCCTTTGCATCCTTGCAAAAAAAAGAGGAAATGTGGAGCTTGAGCTTGACGCGGCAATCCGTTCAGCCTTACTTAGAATCCGGTGGCACCGCCCAGGAGCTGTTAGCTTATTTGGAACAGCACAGTTCGGTTCCCCTCACCGATCAAATGAAGGAAACCATCCAGCAATGGGAAAGGGAATTTCAGCAGATTTCCTTTATGGACTGCCGCATCATGCAAGTCAGTCACCGCGATTTAGCGGATGAAATGGTAAAAATCCCTTCTATTGCAAGATTTCTGAGGGGAAGACTAGGGGACCGGGCTTTTCTCGTTCACGTCACGGCATTCGAACAATTGAGAGACGAATTGGAATTGCGGGGCTATCCGATAGGGCCTGTCCAAAACCTATTGCTGCCCCAGGAAGAAAAGAAGACAAGAGAGCTGCAGGTTTTTAAGCCTTCAGCCATGACCGTCGATTATAAGGTGGAGAGTGTGTTTCCGGATTTGGAGGATGCGATTCCTGGCCTGCGACAGCTTCCCAAAATGTGGATGGCCAATTATTCTCGCTACCACGAGTCTACTTTAAGAGACCTTCTGCAAAAAGCGGCCCAATTGAATATGGAGGTCCGCTTGCAGTGGAAGGGAAAAGAGTCCCGCATCTATCCCCTAAGCGTTGTAAACAAAAATGGCTACTGGCATGTTCAGGGCTATGGTGAAGACCGGAAGGAACAGGACGTTCGGCTAGAGGATATTGGCAATATCCAGATTTTATGGCCCTGAAGAAATTGGAATGAGCTCGACAGCAAGCCAACATGAAATTTTTGAGGTATAATAAAGGAGAAATGAGGTGACTATTGACCGATGATAGCCCACGAGCTGAACATCGTTGAAGTGCTGGGTTCAGCACAAGATATCGCAGATATGATTATGGCCTCAGAGGAAATGAAGATGTATCTTGCCGCTAAGCAAGCTTTGGCACAGGACCAAGAGGCTCAACATAAATTAGCTGCTTTTCAGCGGCTTAAAGAGGATTACGAGGAAGTCGAGCGGTTTGGGAAGTATCACCCCGATTATGAGCGGGTGAATCGGCAAGTGCGGGAGATGCGCCGCGAGCTGAAGGCCATAGGGTCAATTGAAGCCTTCAAGAAGGCAGAAAGCCGCTTGGATGATTTGCTTTACCACGTCTGCCGGACCGTGGCCGATGGAGTATCCGAATCCATCAAAGTCCCGAGCGATAACCCTTTATACAGCCTCGGTGGAGGTGGATGCGGATCCGGAGGATGCGGCACAGGCGGCGCTTGTGGCTGCGGATAAGGAAAGACCTTCACATAACTGAACGAATTGTCGACCGCCTGGTGTGCAACTAGGCGGTTGATTTTCTTTCGGAGGGAATGAAATGGAATGGAATGGCAAAAGCAGACGAATAATTTCATTTTATGGCGATTTTAGTATTGCGAACCGAGTGATTCTATCATAGGATGTAGGTAAAGCGCTTGCGTGACAAAGGCAGACATGATACCATTTTCCTAATGTGGTGCAAAGAAAAAACATCTCCTCATCAAGGATACAGGAGGTAGCTATGAGAGAGAGGCGAGTAGGCCTTGCCGTGTGGGTCAAGAGTAACAAAGCTGCCCGCAATCTGCGACGCTACGGCAACATTCACTATGTTTCCCGTCGCTTGAACTATGTGAGCATGTATGTAAAAGCAGATGAAGTAGATTCCATCATTGAGCGCATCCAGCGGCTGGACTTTGTCGTTCGTTTGGAACGCTCGCACCGTCATGAGATCCCGACAGAGTACAAGAATTCCAAGCCGGATAAGGCGAAGGAATATGACTATAAGCAGGAAGAAAAACGGATCGCAATGCTGGATGGGACAGAAAATCTCGAGGTATTACAAATTAAATAACCCTTAATGCATGTAAAACTCCTTTATTAAGGAGTTTTCTTTACTGGATGGGAAACTTTTAGTTCTTTAAAGTTATAAAGAACCAAACTTTCCCAGAAGCATGAAAAGCTTCCGCTAAAGAAGAATTTGACTACATCTCCGAATGGGCTTCGATAGAAGCTTTTCTTACGAAAGATATAAGTTTAAGGAAGGGGAAGCAGAAAGTGAAACCATCAAAAAGACTTGGAGCCCTTTCATCCGCTGTTTTTACAGAAATGAATAAAAGAAAGCGGGCCCTTGAAACAAAAGGAATGCAGGTAATCGACCTAGGCATCGGCAGCCCTGATCAACCGCCTGCTGCCCATTTAATACAAACCTTGGTTCAAGCAGTACAGGACCCGGCTTGTTATCGCTATCCGACATCCGAAGGCTCGATGGAATTCCGAAAAACGGTAGCGGACTGGTATGACCATCGTTTCGGCGTTAAGCTGCATGCAGAAGAAGAAGTCCTTTCCCTCATGGGATCCCAGGATGGTTTGGCCCACATGGCGCTTGCTTGGATTGACGAAGGAGATGTGGTGCTCGTTCCAGATCCGGGGTACCCCATCTATGCAGCAAGCGTTACCCTTGCCGGCGGGAAAATCTATACCATGCCATTGACTGCGGAAAACAGCTTTCTCCCCGATCTGGAATGCATCCCAGCGGATATCAGACGGCGGGCCAAGCTCATGGTTTTAAATTATCCCAACAATCCTCTCGCCGCCACGGCAGATCGAGACTTTTTCCAGAAAGTCGTCTCTTTTGCAAAAGAACATGACATTATCGTCGCTCATGATATGGCCTATTCTGAATTGGCTTTTGACGGGTATAAGCCCGCCAGCTTCCTGGAAGTGGAGGGAGCTAAGGAAATTGGCATCGAATTCAACTCCCTATCCAAAAGCTTTAACTTGGCTGGTTGCCGCATCGCCTACGTGGTAGGAAATGCCGGGATCATCCGACCGCTGACGGTCGTTAAAAGCAACATTGACTATGGCGTTTTTCTTGCTGTTCAGCAGGTTGCTATTGAAGCCATGAGATCGGATATGTCAGGGGCGTTTTCTAATCCAGTAGCTCACATCTATGAAGCCCGCCGCAACGTCCTTCTTGGCGGTCTTGCAGAACTTGGCTGGAACGTGGATAAGCCGAAGGCCACCATGTTTGTGTGGGCCAAGATCCCCCAAGGGTGGAGCTCCTCTGATTTTGCTTTTGCTTTATTAGAACGGGCTGGGGTGGTAGTCATTCCAGGCAATGCGTTTGGCCAGCAAGGAGAAGGATACGTGAGGATCGCCCTCGTGGAAGGGGAAGAGGTCCTGGAGGAAGCGGTGCGAAGAATTGGTGAGTCAGGGATTCTGAAAAGCAGGGCACTGTGATCATTGATTGTTGATCCTTGATTGAGCGGGGAAGAGGTTGGAATTGGGATAACAGGAGAATGTCCGCTTATTTATTTTTTTCAAAGGCTCTGTTAAATGCCCATCCTGTTCCATTGCGGACATGAGATTCGTTAAATGGGAAAAAAGCGCTGTGATTGAGAGTGGAGTGGACATAAGTTCCGTTATTTTGTTAAAATTCTGCTCTATTTTACCATTCTTAAGCAAATAACAAACTTAATGTCCGAAAAAATCTCCTATATCTGTTTTTTACGAGAATAGCGAACCCTATGTCCGCCTAATCCTGCTGAACCTATTCAAAAAATCAACACCCCATGTTAACAGAGCCTTTTCAAAAGAAAAAGGGGAATTTAAACGGACGTTTTCCGGTTAAGTCCCGAAAAGCGAGGATGTTTCGTCTGGTTTATACGATTTACCGGATGTTCTCCCGTTAACGTCAGACTCGGCTTTTAGACTGAAACAACAACCTTATGATAAATTTTCCAATTGAGAAGGAATCTGTCATAAAATGACGAATAGTAGGGGAGAAATGTATTTCGAAGGAGTGAAAGCCCATGAATGATGTTTCTTCCTACCTCTCTTACCTGTTGGAGGTAGCAATAAACCGCAGAGCAAGCGATATCCACTTAGAGCCTTTAAGCGACAGGATTCAGGTTCGCATGCGAATTGATGGACTGATGATCCGTTTTGATCAAAAAGAAGAAACCTGGGGACCGCCGCTCATCTCGAAGCTAAAGCTGATGTCCCATTTGGACATTGGGGAGCGAAGAATTCCGCAAGATGGAGGCTTCTCATTCCGATTGCACGACCAAGATTTTGACCTTCGAGTTTCCACCCTTCCCACCATCCATGGAGAGAAAATCGTCCTCCGTATCCTGACTAGAAAGCTGCCCTTCCAAAATCTTTCCTCGCTAGGTCTAGATGAGCGACAGTGTCGCGCCATTCGCAAAATGATTTATTCTTCCCAAGGCTTGCTCCTCGCGACAGGTCCGACCGGATCGGGAAAAACAACCACTCTCTATACTCTCCTGCAAGAAATTCATCATCATGACCGCAATATTATTGCCTTAGAAGACCCTGTGGAATATCAAGTAGCCGGCATCAATCAAGTTCAAGTGAATACCAAGGCAGGCTTAACTTTTTCTTCGGGTTTGCGAGCTAGCTTGCGCCAGGATCCAGACGTCATTCTTGTCGGTGAAATCCGAGACAAAGAGACCGCGGAAATTGCTGTCAGAGCTGCTCTCACAGGTCATCTGGTGCTGTCCACTTTGCATACGAACGATGCGGCCAGCGCAATTACCCGACTCCTGGATATGGGAATCGAGCCTTATTTGCTGACCTCCGCTATCCGAGGGATTATTGCCCAACGGCTCATCCGCCAGGTATGTACCTGCACCATCGGTCAGACAGAGCCGTGCGCCCATTGCCATGGCACCCGATATTTTGGGAGACAAGCCATCTACGAGGTCTTGACTATGCAAGACGAATTGAACCCTCTGATTATGAAACGGGCATCGGCCGCTGAAATTCGCCACTTCCTTCGTACCCGCGGATTTTGCAACTTGAATATGAAGCTGAGGGAAATGGTCAGGCAAGGTGTAACGACGATCAGTGAATATCAGCGGGTGCTTATTGCCGATGTGGAATAAAAGGAACTGGTCCGATCGCCACGTCGCCGCGGTCAGCCAAAAGCTGCATCAGCTTCTTGATGCCGGATTACCCCTGAACGATGCCTTTCAAATTGTCCGCCACCATTGGCCGAAAAAAAGAGAAAAAGATTTTCATCTCTTACTCGAAAGTTTACAAGCGGGGCATCCTCTCTCCGAAGGTTTGCAGAGGATTCGCTATCCTCCCTTTTGCCTATTCCTGCTGCGGGCAGCAGAGCAGCATGGTCAACTGGTTCCTGCCTTAGCAATCGCCAAAGACTTTTACCGCAAAAAAGATCAACGACAAAAGAAACAAAGAAAAGCCATGGTCTACCCTTCCTTAATCTTGTTTACCTCTATATGCACCTTGTTCATCTTGATCCATTATTTACTTCCACAATTCATTTCCTTGTATCAAACCTTTGATACTCCTCTGCCGCCCATGACGAAAATGCTCGTGGAATCAAAGGAGGGAAGCAACCTGGTTTCCTTAGGGATCTTTAGCATTGTCTCATTTTTAGCCCTGATGGTCTGGATGCTGAAAAAGCGGTGGGGCTATCTCGTATATAAGATCCCGGGGGTTGCTTACTGTTACCGTCTTCAGCAAACCTATGTTGTATGTATACAAGCAGGCTTGCTGCTGGAAGCGGGCGTATCGATTCTCCATGTTTGTGCGTTGTTTCGTCAGGATGGGCCAAACTCAGCCGTTCGTCATGCGTTTGCTGTCATCGAAGAAAAGCTGCTGGCAGGAATCGGAATCAGCGAAGCCTTTCGCTCCAGTGTTTGTTTTCTTCCTGTGCTTTATGAAATGCTTACGATTGCTGAACGAACGGGCACACTAGGTGTTTCTCTTTTACGTTTAGGAGAACAATTGGAGCAGGATTTGGAGGAATTGATGGAACAGCTGGTTTCTATCGGCGAATCTACAGTAACAATCGGAGCAGGAGGAATCGTTTTGTTTTTAATGCTTCTCTTGTTTATTCCCATGTTTCACTTGATCCAACAAATCTAGGAGGCGGATTCAATATGAATTTCTGGAAAGATCAAAAAGGCTTTACGTTCTTAGAAATGAGCATTGTGGTAGCGATTATTGGCATCATCATGCTCATGGCCATGCCGAACTACCAGGGTGCTGCGGCAAAGGCGCAGGCAAAGAGCTGTGAGGCGAATCGAAAATTGATTGAGGCACAGGTGATTAATTATATGATGGACAAGGCTTCGGAACCCACCAATGTCGAAGCCCTTTGGACTGCAGGATACCTAAAGGATAAACCTAAGTGCCCAGTAAAAGGTGAGGGTGCCTATACCTTTGAAATCGTACCGGCAGATAATATCTCACTGCAGAAAATTAATGTTTTTTGTTCCGAACATGCAAAAGATCCTGATGCTTAATAACCCTTCCGCCTACTCCCTTCTCGAACTCACCATTGTTATGTCCCTTCTCAGTCTCTTTTTTCTTACCGCCATGCCCGCAATCCCTTTTCTTCTAGATCAACAGAAAACGAAAGGATTCGTTCAGGAGCTTGCCAGTGATTTGTATTTAGCATCTAATGAAGCGAGAGCAAGGCAGGTAGAAGCCGTGATTGATCTTTACCCGAGCTACTCCACGTATCTGGTGAAGGTAGGAACCAAACAAGTGAAGAAAGTCCAAGCTCCCAAGGGTAATACGATATCCAGCAACTATACTAGTAACCGGATTACGTTTTATGGAGATGGACAAGTGTCGAAAGCAGGGACCATTAAGGTAAAAGATTCGAGAGGGAGAGAGCATAAACTGGTGATTCAACTTTCCAGCGGAAGGTTTTGGGTAAAAAATGAATGAAAAAGGCTCCATGTACCTGGAAGTCATGCTAGCTTGGCTGATCTTTTCTTTACTGTTGCTCCCATTGTTATCGCTCTCTGTAGAACTATCAAGAGATAGCAGCACCCTCTCCCAACGAAGCGAGGCTTATTGGGCAGTTACCAGAAGCATGGAGAAATGGAAAAAAGGAATGCTATCGATGAACGCGGAGACCCAGGAAAAAATACGGATCTCCCTAACGGAACGGAACTTGTCAGAAAAAGTGATGGAAGGAGAATTCCGAGTCGAGTGGAACAGCCCAAAAGGTGCCGAGGAGTGGATCGTTTACGCCTACAAGCAGGCTACACCCTCATTGAAGTGACAATTAGTCTTTCTTTGGCCTTCCTCTTGTTATCAGCTAGCTTGCAGATCTTTCTCTTTGTCCAAGATCGGGTAGAAAAGGGGAAGGCCCGGCTGATGATGCAAATGGAGGCTGCTGCATTTCTTCACTATTTGGAGAGGGAAATCAGCTGTACGGAACAAATTTTTATCGCTCAAGGACGAATGTTTTTCTTCTGTGGCCCTACTCGCTATGATTACAAGCTATATGGAAATTATATTGTTCGGGAAGTGGATAGCAAAGGTTGGATCGAAGTTTGCCTTTATGTAAAAGATTTTCAGATTGCTCCTCTTCCAAGAGGGATTCTATTGACTCTCACGATGGAAAGAGGGGGAACAGAATGGGGGATGCAGACGGTACTGACATACTCCAAATAAAAGTGGGGGATTAAGATTAAAAATGAAAGGGGATCCGTCCTGCTGGTTGTCTTATTTCTTTCTACATTAATAATGGTGCAGTTATCGGGGAATATAGCTTTCTTACTCAACGCCCGAAAAATGATGACGAATGACTGGAAAAGAATTCAGGCAAAATCTTATGCGGAAGCAGGCGTTTGGTTAGCGATAGAGCAGTGGGAAGCCCAGCCCCACACAAGTATGTCCTTTTCCTTTCCTCTAAACGATGGTTCGGCCGGCGTCACGCTAAAGGGCATAAATCAATTAGAAATTCGTTCGGAAGGAAGGGTGCCACCCTATTATGTTGACCGACTATTCGTTCTCTACGAGCCATCATCCAGAAAAGTTCTAACCTGGAGCCATGTCGTCGGCTTTTGAACGGAAACAGGAAGGGTTGCGGCGATCGAATTTGGGCAAGACTATACATAGAGATCCTTAATAGGGAGGATTGCCCTTATGAAATCCAATGACATGGTAAAATATCTCACCCAAGAATTTGTCAAATATATTGATACTCCAAAAACGGAACGTAAAAAAAGACCTAAAGAACGATGGTCTTCCCGTTGGTTCGGCATGATTCCCATGGCCATACGGATGTTTATCCAACGCATGAGAGAAACTAGGAAAGGGAGGTGAGAGGAATGCCGATGCCAGTTATTGCTATCGAACAGTCCCTTCGTGAAGTGGAGCATTTTTTGCGGAGTAACGGCATGAACGTTGTAGGGATTGGGACAAATGCAGCCAGTGATGCCGATTGCTTTGTCATTTCAGGAATGGATGAAAATGTGATGGGGTTTGCGGAAGCAGCGACCGGGTCCCCAGTCATTAATGCGGAAGGAAAGACACCGCAAGAAATCCTAAGACAAATCAATCATGCTATCCCGCACTAATAGAACGCAGAAAGAGGCTGTCCCTAAAGGTCGGTAAAAACCATTTTACCGACCGATAGGACAGCCGCTTAAGTTTGTCTTATTTCGTCTTTACGCACTCCTATTGATAAAACTCCCCCACTTGGACTGCATACCGAAAAGGGATATACCGGCTTCCATAATCATCGAGTTCCACGAAAAGCTGCTCTCCCCATTGGTGGTAACCAAGGACCTTGAATGGGGCAGTTACTGTATTTTGGAATAAGCGAGCGATAAAGGACACTTCACCTTGAGCTATTTCTGTTACCAAGTCCATTTCCTCTTGGATGATTTCCCCCGGCTTGAGCCATCCTTCCTTAAAGGGAAGAGCTTCTTGATGAAACGATGTCTCCAGCACAGCTTCTTTCCGAACGGACGACGCTAGCTCGGTCTCCGTTAAACCTGCTTCGACAGGATATTTTTCTCCTGATTTTCCATCGAAAATTCTACTTTTATCTAGCCATACGGATTCCAATGCCGCATAATGCTTGGACATATCGGATTGCGAGGATTGGAGCTGCTTCATGGTTTCCTCATCAAATAAAGTATATTCTCCTAAACCATATTCCAATAAAACAAATCCGGAAGGGTCTTCCCCAACGACCATATACCCAACCTTCTGATGTTCGTTGAAAAAGGTAACGAGCCATTGCTTCGAGTTTGGACCGAGTCCTTCATGCCGAATGGAAGCTTGTGCGAAGGGAGCAAAACGCTGATCTTGAAGAGCGAGTTCTTCTGCCCATTGCTTGACTTGGGACTGGAATGACTCCCTCCACGTTTCTGCTTGTCCCGTCCATGGCACAATCAGTAATGCGCATAATAGACAGATCACTAGCCATCGGTTCATGACGATTCCCCCTAACTCCCTATGATATGTCCATCTTACAGTAAAATGTTTACAAAATTTGCTATTCTTTGTCGGGGGTTTCTGTCGGAACCGATAAATTTTCCGTCCCTTTCCGACAGAAAACTACTCCTGAATGGAAGTCCTAAGATAAAAAAGACCTGCATTTACAGCGGAAACTTCAATGCGTGGCTGGAACTGCCACTCCAATTCTTGCAACCGCGTTTCTTTTTCGGCTGCCAGCTTTATTTTTCTTTCCTCTGCTAGTTCCTGTTCTTCCTCGGTCTTCCCTTGACGAATCGATTCTTTTTGGTAAAAGGACTCAATCAGCTGCTTTTCTTCATCTAATCGTTCGATGGCTAACTTGGCCCAAAGCGTATCTTCCTGGTCCAAGCAGCTTTGAATAAATTGTTCGAGACGGGATATCCCCGAATCGATACCGAAGATGGGCTGCATTGTAAAAGAGTAATCGGGAAGCTTTGGGGTAAGATCCAATTGAGAAACGGATTGGTAGAAATTTGACACAATTGCCCCGGAAATCAGATTGATCCCGAGGGGCAGCAGCAAATCCTTTTTTTGATCACAAATGAATTCCACTTTAAAGTTAACCCCTAACCAGGGAACCAAAGCGACCGAGGAAAAAGAACCTAAAGCAGGTTGAGGCTCTATGTGCTCATACAGTCGAACAAACTTCCCATGTTTCTTGGCCGATTCAAAAATCTGATGAAGCCGCCTGGAGCCAAAAATTAGTTCCTCTCCACGAACGCCCTCCGGAACTTGCTCCCGATCAAAGATGAAGGTTAAGTGGAGAGGGTTTGGCTCTAAACCAATTTTCTCCACATAGGTCCAATAAAAGGGCCGATTCCCTAAATCCTTATCCACTTCGACGGGAAGCTGCACCGTAAAGTAAGCGGGGGTCTCTTCCGTAAATGGACTTTGAAAGGCTCTGAAATAGCCTTCAATATAGCTGCGAATTTCTTGCTGATTCATCACTGTAGCATTTCCTCCCTCGCGGGAATGGATTCCTTACACATGCTCATTACCTCTCCGATGTTATTGATCTTAATCTCCATTTCACGGAAGGATTCTGATTCAAGGAAAATATTCACGAGATTGTTTTCAATGGATTGAGTCAATTTCATTTTTTCAACAATGGTGTCTAACTCGCCGATGACCATTTCGAAGAGGTTAATCTTTTCGTAAAGCAAATGTAAAATATGCTCTTCAATCGTGTTTTGAGTCGATAGATTGTAGATGAACACATCTCTCGTTTGCCCCAGACGATGGACGCGGCCGATCCGTTGCTCTACCCGCATGGGATTCCAGGGCAGGTCAAAATTAATGATCCGATTACAAAACTGAAGATTGATTCCTTCCCCTCCTGCTTCGGTGGCAATGAGCACCTGAGCGCGGTTTTGGAATAGTTCTGTCATCCAATCCTTTTTATTTCGTTTAAATCCTCCACGAAAGAGGACAGAAGTGATGCCGTGCTCCGCTAGGAAATGATGCAAATACTCCTGGGTTTTCCGGTACTCGGTAAAGATGATGACCTTATCCCCGCATTCTTGGATTAACTCTAGCGTTTTTTCCGCTTTCGCATTTTTCTTGATGCCTCGGACCAGCTCTGCTAGCCTGACAATTTCTTGTCTCCCCGGTGAATCTTCGGGCAATTTGTTGTGCATGTTCACGAGCGTGTCAAAGGCAGCGAACCGGCTGCTGCAGACCTCTCTTTGGAGCGTGATGAGAGCCAGGGGATTTTTAAACACCGAATTCTGGTATTGCTCCTTGACGAAGCGGGTAACCCCGTCATAGAGCTCCCACTCTTCTTCAGATAATGTGACAGGAATAGCCTCTACAATCCGTTTGGTAAAGAACAGCCCTCCGTCACTCCGCTTATTGCGAATCATGATGTCTTTGAGTTCATCCTGCAATACCTCATGGTTTCTAGCTTGTCTCTTACTTTCCACATAGTTTTTCTGAAAGTCCGTGGTTTGGCCCAGATAACCCGGTTTAAGCAGGGTGATGAGATTGTACAGTTCATCTAAATCGTTTTGGATCGGTGTCGCAGTGAGCAACAAACAATATTTCTTTTTGATTTCCTTGATAAACTGGTAGTTTTTCGTATTTTTATTTTTAAGCTTGTGCGCTTCATCAATGATCAACATATCATAATCCTGGGAGAGAACGTGTTCGCGGTGCGGATCTCTCTTGGCGGTATCAATGGAGGCAATGACGACGTCATATTGCTTCCACATATATTCTTTCTTTTGGGCAACAGCGGGAATCCCGAATTTTTGGTTTAACTCTCTTGCCCATTGAACAACGAGGGAAGCTGGAACAAGAATGAGAATCTTGCTAGCTAGTCCCCGAACCATATATTCTTTAATAATTAAACCGGCCTCAATCGTTTTTCCAAGTCCCACTTCATCCGCAAGGATGGCCCTGCCGTGCATTTCTGTGATTACCTTTTTGGCCGTATCGAGCTGGTGGGGGAAGGGTTCTAACTGAGGAAGGTGCTTTAAGCATTGCAATTCATCGAAATTCGCTACCGAAGTGACTTCCTCGGCCTGGTAGGCCAATTGAAAAAGCTCCCACTTATGCCATGGTCCATCTTCCTTGAGCCTTTGCTTGAAATCTGTTACCCATTCGCGGTCGAAGTTGACGGGAATTTTAAACATAAGATTCGTCCTTTCCGAATAAGAAAGTTGTAGCGGATAATTCCCTTTTTGGAAAATCTATGATAGGATTATTAGGGTTACAATATAGCATTTAACAAATTAGCGGGTTTCATACTAAATTTAACATCTTCCTTACGGAAAAAGTTAAATATGCGAATGAGGATAGAGGGAGAGACTGCTGGTGCAGCGCCGAAGGAGCAAGCCTATGAAGAGGTGAATCTCTCAGGCAAAAGTACTTCTATCTGACGCAACTCTGGAGAGCGCCTGATTAGGCCACCCAAGGGGAAAATCTCTCAGGTACCAAGGACAGAGTAGGCTAATGCAATAGCCTACGTCTGTCCTTTTTTGCGTTCCCGCCTAGACTTCTTTATCATGAGGAAGAATAAGGATAGAGGGAAGAAATACATATCACGTGGAGGTGTACCTTGTGACGGAATTGAAAAGAACGCCCTTATTTCCCGTCTATACCAAATATGGAGCGAAAACCATCGATTTTGGCGGTTGGGAGCTGCCGGTCCAATTCTCCAGCATTAAAGAGGAACATGAAGCTGTTCGGGAAAGAGCCGGATTGTTTGACGTTTCTCATATGGGAGAAGTCGACGTCATAGGCCCTGATGCCTTGGCCTTTGTCCAAAAAATGACGACCAATGATGCTTCAAAACTAGTAGAAAATCAAGCCCAATATGCTATCATGTGCTATCCGGACGGAGGAACCGTGGACGATCTGCTGGTTTACAAAAAAGCCGACGATCACTATTTGCTGGTCATCAATGCAGGAAATATCGAAAAAGATGTTGCTTGGCTGCAAGAGCATGCAGAAGGAAATGTGAAGGTAACCAACATTTCCAGCGAAGTGGCGCAATTGGCTCTGCAAGGACCTCTTGCGGAACAGGTTTTAGCTAAACTCACAGATACCGATTTATCCAAAATTGGTTTTTTCCGATTCCTGCCAGATGTAAATGTAGGAGGATTCCAAGCCTTGGTATCTCGCACCGGCTATACAGGGGAAGAGGGATTCGAAATTTATTGCCGTGCAGATGAGGCCGCGGCCCTTTGGGAAAAGATTCTCGAAGCGGGAGAAAGCGATGGCGTGCTGCCATGCGGGCTCGGAGCAAGGGATACGCTCCGTTTCGAAGCCAAGCTTCCCTTGTATGGGCAGGAATTAACGAAGGAAATTTCGCCATTGGAAGCGGGGTTAGGTTTTGCCGTGAAATTGGATAAAGAAGCTGATTTTATAGGCAAAGCCGCTCTACAATCACAGAAAGCCCAGGGAGTCCCTCGCAAGCTCGTAGGGATTGAGATGATCGAACGCGGGATTCCGCGCACTCATTATCCGGTCTTTTCAGGTAACGAACAAATTGGAGAAGTGACAACAGGAACCCAGTCGCCAACCTTAAAGAAGAATGTAGGCTTGGCCCTCATTCGTTCTGAATTTGCAAACTTGGATGCCGAGGTTGAGGTAGAGATTCGAGGAAAACGCGTAAAAGCGAAAATAGTAAAAACGCCTTTTTATAAAAGGAGCAAATAAATTGAATGGATGCCGGTTCTAATCATCTTTACTTTACTCGGCAGCATGTATGGGTACATATCGTTGATCCGCACCGAGTAAAGCTGGGAATTACCCCCTATGCCTGTGAGCAGCTGGGGACGATCATCGCCGTGGAATTTCCTGAACCCAGCACAAGGGTAAAGCGGGGGCAGCCCGTGGGCGTCGTTGAGTCCGCAAAAACCTTAACAGACCTATATGCCCCCGTCGAGGGGGAAATCACAGAGGTGAACGGATCCCTTTTGGAATTGCCCGAAAAGCTTTCCTCCGGGAATGCCTATGCAAAAGGCTGGATCGCTTGGATGTCAACGGATTCTCCCATAGAAACCACTTTTTTCATGAACGCGAATGAATATGCTTTATATATAAAGGAGGAGTAACTGTGCAATATCGCTACCTTCCCATGACGTCGGAAGATAAAAAAGAAATGCTGTCGTTCCTTGGGATAAAAGATGTAAATGAATTGTTTGCGGACATTCCTGCCAATGTCCGATTCCAGGGGAAGCTGAACATTCCCGAAGCGCTGTCTGAGCCCGAGATTGTCCGCTATTTTTCCCAACTGGCCAGCCAGAACGCCAACAGTAATGAATACGCCTATTTCCTTGGAGCAGGCATCTATGACCATTACATTCCAAGCACGGTCAATCATGTTCTATTGCGCGGAGAGTTTTTCACGGCCTACACGCCTTACCAGCCAGAGATAAGCCAGGGTGAGCTTCAAGCCATTTTTGAGTTTCAAACGATGGTAGCTGAGCTGACTGGGATGGAAGTCGCTAACTCTTCCATGTATGATGGGCCAACCGCTTTAGCGGAAGGCGCCAATTTAGCTGTTGGCGGAGCGAAAGGAAAAACAGTTGTTGTTTCCAAAACCGTCCATCCTGAAGCCCGGGCCATTCTCAAGGTGAACGCAAAAGGGCAAGGATATGAAGTGGTAGAAGTCGATTATCAAGATGGGGCGACGGATTTAGCGGCATTAGAGCAAGCTTGTGATGAAAATACCGCTGCCGTGATTGTCCAATATCCAAACTTCTTCGGCGTTGTCGAGGATTTGGCGGCGATTGAAAAAATTGCCCATCAGCATAAAGGTTTATTCATTGTTTCCTCTAATCCGCTAGCACTGGGCGTTCTCGAGCCGCCGGGAGCTTTCGGAGCCGATATCGTCGTGGGAGATATGCAGCCGTTCGGAATCCCGATGCAGTTGGGTGGGCCGACTTGTGGATATTTCGCCGTAAGAGAAAAGCTCATGCGCAAGATTCCTGGACGCATCGTCGGACAAACGAAAGATACCAACGGAAAACGCGGCTTTGTTTTAACGCTGCAGGCCCGTGAACAGCATATTCGCCGCGAGAAGGCAACCTCAAATATCTGCTCTAACCAAGCGCTCAATGCTTTAGCGGCATCGGTAGCGATGACGGCCTTAGGCAAGCGCGGGGTACAGGAAATGGCAATGCTCAACGTCCAGAAGACACAGTATGCCAAGAATCAAATTGCGAACCTAACCGGATATGAAGCAGCTTTCTCAGGTCCTGTCTTTAATGAATTTGTGATTAAAGTTCCCGGTCAGGTAGGGGATATTAACCGAGCCTTGCTCCAGCAAAAGATTGTTGGGGGATATGATTTGGGCCGAGATTATCCTGAATTGGCCGGTCATATGCTGGTAGCTGTTACGGAGATCCGTACAAGAGAAGAAATCGATGCACTTGTGAAAGGATTGGAGGGGATCACTCGTGGTTAAAGATCAAGATAAGGCGCTGATTTTCGAGATCAGCAAATCCGGTCGTTCGGCGTATTCATTGCCAGGTTGCGATGTGCCTGAAGTCGATATCACATCCGTCCTTCCACAGCAGTTTATCCGTGAAACACCTGCAGAACTGCCGGAAGTATCCGAATTGGAACTGGTACGCCATTATACCGAATTGTCCAGACGAAACCATGGGATTGATAACGGATTTTATCCATTAGGATCCTGTACGATGAAGTACAACCCGAAGATTAACGAAGATGTCGCCCGCTATGCCGGGTTTGCTAAAATTCACCCTTATCAAGCGGAAGAAACCATGCAGGGTGCGCTTAAAGTCATGTACGATCTTCAGACCGAATTGGCGGAGATTACTGGAATGGATGAAGTGACCCTCCAACCAGCGGCTGGAGCCCAAGGCGAATGGACCGCACTGATGATGATCCGCGCCTATCATGAAAGCCGCGGGGAAAACCGGACCAAGGTCATTGTTCCGGACACCGCTCACGGAACCAACCCAGCTAGCGCATCCGTGGCAGGGTTAGATACCGTCACCATTTCTTCGGATGAAAATGGATTGGTCAATGTAGAGGAATTGCGCAAGGCGGTGGGTCCGGACACAGCGGCCTTAATGCTCACCAACCCTAATACGTTAGGACTATTTGAAGAAAACATTCTTCAGATTGCAGAGATTGTCCATGAAGCTGGCGGATTGCTATATTACGATGGGGCAAACGCCAATGCGATCTTAGGCATTGCCCGTCCCGGAGATATGGGCTTCGACGTTGTTCACCTGAACTTGCATAAGACATTCACGGGACCACACGGTGGCGGTGGACCGGGATCTGGTCCAATCGGCTGCAAAAAGGAGCTTGCACCATTTATCCCTCGACCGCAAGTCGTTAAAGAAGGAGAGCAATACCGACTTAATTATGACATTCCACAGTCAATCGGACGCGTAAAAGGATTCTATGGAAACTTCGGCATCAATTTGCGAGCTTTTGTCTATATCCGCTCCAACGGGCCTGAAGGATTGCTTCGCGTTTCCCAAGAAGCCGTGTTAAATGCCAATTATATGATGAGGAAGCTTGCGCCTTATTATGATCTGCCTTATGATCGCATTTGCAAGCATGAGTTTGTCTTGTCCGGACGCCGGCAGAAAAAGCTGGGTGTCAGAACCTTAGACATTGCCAAGCGGTTACTCGATTTTGGCTATCATCCGCCAACGATCTATTTCCCGCTGATCGTGGAAGAGTGTATGATGTTTGAACCAACCGAAACCGAATCGAAGGAAACCATTGATGAATTTATTGAAGTTATGATTCAAATTGCCAAGGAAGCGGAAGAAAACCCATCCGTGGTTCAGGAAGCCCCTCATCATACGGCAGTGACCCGTCTAGACGAAGTGACCGCCGCGAGAAAGCCTGTTTTGCGTTACAAGAAAGCGGATTAAGTCTTCGAAAATGGAAACCCTAGAATCGAATTCACCTTAAAGGAGGGGTTTCCATGACGGAACGGAACCAGGATAAAACAGATCGTCGTTCCCAAGTCACCTGGGATGGGGCCAATGATGAGCGCGGCAAAACAGAAATCAAGGATCCGAACAAGGGACCTAAACACAAGAGAAAGTAATGCAGGAAGAGGTTGTCTCTAACGGACAGCCTCGTTTTATTTCGGATGACTTGCAAGGAGGATTAGCGTTGTTTCTGATTGCCATATTAACCGCGATTGCTGGTGAATTTAAGGTGATGCCCTTCAGCTGGGAACCTTTCCGATTTAGTTTAGGGAGTGCAACCTTCTTTTTTCTTCTCCTCATACTTCAGCCAAAATCGTACATTCGGGCAGGGCTGGTTACAGGGATTACCGTGATGGCGTTTCGGTCATTGCTCGATGCCATACTAGGATCTTTTTCCTTGTCATTAAGCTTTCAACACCATTTTCCTGCCATGATTTATTATGTATTATATAGTTGGGGGCTCAGTAGACTCCGTCTGGAAAATTTGCAGTTTACTCCCATCCGGATGGGCTTCATGGCTGCTGGCATAGAGTTTATCGTCAATGCAGGGGAACATCTCTTGCGTTTGGAACTGCTTGGTACCGACTATCCTTTTAGGATAAGGGAATGGTTCTTGCTCTTATTGGTCGCTATTTTTCGAAGCTATTTTGTCGTAGGCTTGTACAGCAGCATTAAGATGCCAGAACAGCAAAAGAAAATGGAGAGTATGCTGGAATTAGGTTCTGGCTTATATGGGGAAACCCTCTATCTTCAAAAGTCGATGGATCATATCGAACAAATTACGGCTTCCAGCCATGACTTATATAGAAAGCTAAAGGAGATGGACGAGCCTCATCTTAGCAGACAAGCCTTAGGAATAGCTCAGCAAATTCATGAAGTGAAAAAAGATTCCCAGCGGATTCTAGCCGGTTTATCCAAGCTGTATCGGTATGAGCAGGCTACTGAGATGAAGCTGGCCGAAGTATTGGATTTCGTGGTAAAAGCCAATGAAAAATATAATGAAATGTTAGGCAAAAGCATTATGATTCAGCGTTCCTCTTCCATAGACTGGGATACGGATCAGCCCATTCCTCTTCTTTCCATGCTGAACAATCTGGTAGCCAATGCCGTTGAATCGATCGAACATGTTGGGACGATTGAGATTGAAGCGGTCGAAAAACACCAAACCACTTGGTTTACCATAAGGGATACAGGAAACGGAATCGCTCCTGAGGATTTGGAGTTGATTTTTGAACCGGGATTTACTACCAAATTTAACGAAAATGGAGTAGCCTCGACAGGGATTGGCCTGTCTCATGTAAAAGAGATCGTCAATATCCTGGAGGGAGACTGGGATGTGAGGTCTTCTGAAGCAGGGACTACTTTTGAAATACGGATTCCTACGAACAAAATAAGGAAGGAGACCCACTTTGAATCTTAGCTATTTTATTGTTGATGATGATTCAGGAAGTCGCCGAATGTTAGAGCGGATCATTGCAGACGATGAGCTGGGAGAGGTAATCGGCTCTGCCCCGAGCGGTCAGGAGGCGGTTCCCCAGATCCTCCTGGCACGACCTGATATTGTCCTGATTGATCTGCTCATGCCTGACATGGATGGGATTGAAACGATGGAAAGGCTGAAAAACCAAAACTTTAGCGGCCAGTTTATCATGATCTCGCAGGTCGTGAATAAGGATATGGTTGGGGAAGCTTATTTAAAGGGTGTAGAATTTTTTATACATAAACCGATTAATCGGACCGAAGTAAGAAGCATCTTGCAAAAAATTGCCGAACAGGTCAGGCTAAAACAATCTTTATTAGCGATCAAGCAATCACTTGCTGGACTTGATCATTCCTATACCGCGCCAAAAAAAGCATCCAAAAAAGAAACGGTCCTCTCCATCCTCAATGATATGGGGATTGCAGGCGAAGCGGGCTGCGGTGACATCGTAGCCATGATGGAGTATCTGTTGGATAACCAGACAGCCAAAACGGCGTTTCCTCCACTAAAAGAATTATATGAAGCCATTGCCCGCAAAACAAAATCTGCGGAATCCGATGTGAAAAAGGAAAGCAGGGCCATTGAACAGCGGGTGCGCCGGACCATTTTTGCAGCCATCAGCAATTTGGCATCGATCGGAAGTATGGACTATGCCCATCCTAAGTTTGAGTATTATGCTCCGCGCTTTTTTGACTTTCAGGATATAAGGATCCGTATGAAGGAGCTTGAAGAAGAAGGAGATATTTCGAAAGTAAAGCTAAATATAAAAAAATTTCTCATGGTTCTTTATCTCGAAACTCTGGAAAAAATGGACACAGGTTACAAAAATTAAATTCAACCAGTGTCTTTATTTTTTTGTCGGATTTTATAGGATTTCATAACTCTCTCTTTATAATAAAAACAACAATTCAACCATTTATCCTTTGCATTATTTTATAAGGTAAAGGAAAGCGATTTCATATTAATAAAGGGAGAGTGACAAGATGAAAAAGTTTGGATTAGCCTTTCAAATCCTTGTCGGTTTGATTCTCGGTATCATTGTTGGTGCGATCTTTTTCGGCAATCCAATGATAGAGAGTTACTTAAAGCCGATTGGAGATGTATTTATTCGATTGATTAAAATGATTGTCGTTCCGATCGTCATCGCTACACTTGTGATCGGCGTTGCAGGAACCGGCGATATGAAGAAGCTCGGGAAGCTTGGCGGAAAAACGATCCTATACTTTGAAATCGTAACAACCATCGCCATTGTGATCGGCTTATTGGCTGCAAATGTTTTTCAGCCGGGTGCTGGAATCGACATGACCAAATTGGAAAAAGGCGATATCCAGAAATATGTGGATACAACGGAATCTGCTGTAAGCCATAGCTTCGCAGATACTTTTGTCAATATCGTCCCAACCAATATCATTCAGTCGATGGCGAACGGCGATATGCTTGCTATTATTTTCTTCTCTGTTATGTTCGGATTGGGACTTGCAGCCATCGGTGAAAAGGGAAAGCCGGTTTTGGCCTTCTTCCACGGTGTTGCGGATGCCATGTTCTGGGTGACGAATCAAATTATGAAGTTTGCTCCATTTGGCGTATTTGCCCTGATTGGTGTAACAGTTTCCAAGTTTGGGGTGGAATCCTTAATTCCGCTTGGAAAATTAGTGATTACGGTTTATGGCGCAATGATCTTTTTCGTGATTGTCGTGTTAGGCGGAATTGCAAAAATGGCAGGGACAAGCATTTTGTCTCTAATCAGGATCTTGAAGGACGAATTGATCTTAGCCTATTCAACGGCGAGTTCCGAGACTGTTCTTCCTAAAATTATGGAGAAAATGGAGAAGTTCGGCTGTCCAAAAGCCGTCACATCCTTCGTTATCCCAACAGGATATTCCTTTAATCTCGATGGGTCCACGCTGTATCAAGCCCTTGCGGCCATATTTATTGCCCAGATGTATGGAATTGATATGAGTATCGGGCAACAGGTTACCTTGCTTCTGGTACTGATGATAACATCGAAGGGAATTGCCGGGGTACCGGGTGTTTCGTTTGTGGTGCTACTGGCCACATTAGGCTCCGTTGGAATTCCTCTCGAAGGTCTGGCGTTCATTGCCGGTATTGACCGAATCTTGGATATGGCCAGAACGGTTGTTAATGTGATCGGCAACTCCCTTGCGGCCATCGTCATGTCCAAGTGGGAAGGGGAGTATGACGCGAAAAAAGGAAAGCAATATATACAATCCATTCAAAAAGCTGCGTAATAGACAGGAACCGGGATATCCCCCGGTTCTTTTTTTGCAGAAAGGCTCTGTTAAATTTCATTGTTGATTTTGTCCATCTTAATTACATTGCGGACATCAGGTACGTTAATGGAGTTAAAATCTCTGTGGATTGAAGTCGAACGGACATGAATTCCTTTATTTTTGTTAATAAACACCTCCCTTACGCTTTTATTGAGCAAATAATGAACTCCATGTCCGATAAAAATCCCTTGCAGCGTTTTTAGGAGAAATAACGACTCCTATGTCCATTCAATACGGAGCCTATTGCTAAAAAATCAACAGCCAATAATAACAGAGCCTACAGAAAAAAAGAGGATGTCCAAACGGAGATTTTCCGTTGGCACCCTCTTCAACAACATTTATGATCTAGAGCTTGGTCAATACAAGGCCAACCAGAGCGGCAAAAATGCCGACTACTTGGTAATACTTTAATCTTTCTTTGAAAATAAAATATCCTGCCAGGATAACAATAAGACAGTTTAAGCTGATCACCGGAAAAACAATACTGGCGACACCTGATTTCAGAGCATATAGATAACAGCTGAAGCCCATGACACTGAGCAGCCCGACGAAGGAACCGATCTTGGCTTCTTTTATTTTCATAGCTTTTTTACTTAAGCGCATAGCTAGAAAGAGACTTCCGCCACCGTACATCGTGACCAGGACATCCAGCGGATGAATGTGCAGGTAAGAAGATGTCTTCATTAAAATACCCAGAATGCCGAATGAAAGAACAGCTAGCATAACCCTTAACAGCCAAGGACCATAATGGGTATTCTCTTTGGATCCTGGTTTATATTGAATAACAATCACAGCGAGCATCATGATGCTAATCCCTGCCCAGTGAACAGGCCGAATTTGTTCATGAAAGATGAATCCCGCAGAGAGGACCGGAAAAATCGAGTTGGCTGCGATCAAAGCTGAGGTTAGACTGGCGGGCCCTTTTTCAAAGGCACTCGACATTTGTATATTTCCATTCGCATTCAGGATGCCAATGAGAGCCCCCAATGGGAGAGAAATTAGGGTAGGATGCAATTCATCCGTATAGATGCCATAAAGTAATGTGATAAGAAAAGCAGAAACGTAGAAAAAGAACTGAATGTTTACCTTTGACAAGTGGCGAGTAGAACTCCACTTGAAAATGGTATTATTGATTCCAAAGCAGACGGCCGTCGTTAAAGCTGCCAGTAGCCACATAGAACTGGACCCTTTCTGGATAGTGTTTAGTTTTCTATTTGTTCATGCCAATTATAACTTAATCCTACAAGAACCGACATAAAACTAGGAAAAGTGCTTTGCTTCCATTTCGGTGCTCGTGCTACAGTAGAAAGGAAGAAAAGAAAGATTGAGAGGAGTATCCCATGAAGGAAAAAGTGCAATGGCGGTTTATCGATACGGGTGCCATGTCACCGGCCATGAACATGGCGATCGATGAAGCCCTGCTGACCATTCATAGTCAAGGAAAAACCGCTCCTGCGGTAAGATTTTATACTTGGGAACCGTCTGCTTTATCGATTGGCTATTTTCAGAAGGCGGAGAAGGAAATCGATCTTGAGGCGGTTAAACGATACGGACTGGGTTTCGTGCGCCGTCCTACGGGAGGCAGAGCGGTACTTCATGATCAGGAACTGACTTACAGTGTGGTTGTATCGGAGAGCTATCCTGACATGCCGTCGCAGGTGACAGAAGCCTATCGGGTAATCAGCAACGGCTTGCTCAAAGGTTTTCAGTTTCTAGGCTTGCATGCGGAAATGGTTTCGCTCACTTCAGAGGAAGAAAAGGCAAAGTACGCCTCCTTAGGGTCATCGGCGTGCTTTGATTCTCCATCCTGGTATGAATTGGTGGTGGAAGGAAAAAAGGTGGCAGGCAGTGCTCAAACCAGGCAAAGGGGAACCATCCTTCAGCATGGATCCATTTTGTTGGACTTCGATGTAGACATGCTCTTTGACGTCTTAAAGTTTTCATCTGAACGGGTTAAGGAACGAATGAAAGCATCGTTTTTGGAAAAAGCAGTTGCCATCAATCAATTAAGCTCCAGAAAAGTAAGCTTAGAAGAAGCAAGAGAAGCTTTTTATCGAGGATTTGCAGCGGGCTTGGAGATTGAGCTTATCCCCAGCGAGTTAACCAGAGAAGAGTACGAACTGGCGGAGCAGTTGGCCCTCGAGCGTTACAGCAATGGGGAATGGACCTTTAAGAGATAAAGTTCGGCAAATTTTTCTTCTAGAAGAGGAATTTGGAGGATGGTGTCGAAAGGTAAAAAGAGGGAAAAACCTTCCCTCTTTTTCTGTGTCCGCCGTTAAAGGAAAATTTTACATAGGGAGAGGAGAATAACAGCATGAGTAGAAAGTTCAGACAAAGTATTTCCAGCATATTATCTTTTTGCCTTATCATTGGCCTGTTGTTTGCCACACCGCTGACAGCCAATGCACAAGGAAAGAAATTCAGCGATGTCAATGCCAAGCATAATTGGGCATTGCAGCACATTACCAAGATGTCCCTTAAGGGACTGATAGAGGGAACGAATGATGGCCGATTTCTCCCAGACCAAAAGGTAAGTAAAGAACAAGCCCTTGCTATGGCTCTTCGGACCATGGGCTTGAAGGCTCAAGCTGAGTCTTATACAGGGACAGACTATTCGGCTTTGTATGGACAAGCCAATGAAGTCTCCGCCTGGGCAAAGGGATATATTTCCGTGGCCCATCAAGAAGGATTGCTGAAAATCGATGACCCAGAAGTGAAAGGAAAGCTGATGTATGAAGCTTCCCGCCAATGGGTGGCCCAGCTTCTTGTCCGCATGATCGAGAAGGAAGCCGAAGCGGTGTTATATGAAAGTGCGCCAAGCGCATTTACGGACCGTAACAATATCGCGGATTGGGCCAGCAACTATGTCAAGTTAGCGGCATCCGATGAATTCCTGCTGATCAAAGGATTTGAAAATGCGAATGGCAGCTTTAGCTTCAAGCCAAAGCAAGCCGTAACCCGAGCGCAATTCGCTGTGTTGGTCAGCTTAGCCGAGAAGTTCCTTCCGGAGACCGTTGGAAATGAAGTGCAAGGACAGATTTTATCCTATACCAGTGATGAGCTTTTGCTTGAGACCTCCAATGGTCAACAAAAGGTACTGGTAACTTCAGATACTCACGTGTTTAAGGATAACCTAAAGGTAAGTCTTTCCTCCCTTGCTCGATTCCAGCCTGTGACTGTCGTTTTTGGAACAGCTGGTACGACAACGGCGGGAATGATCGAGATTTTAGATGAAGCCGCCGTTCAAGAAACCATTACGGGAACGTTATCGAAGGTCGTTGAAGAGTTCAAGACGATTGCCGTAACAACTACCGAGGGGCTGAAAACTTATCAATTGGTGGATCAAGTAAGCTTCGGATCCAAAGATGGCACCGTTCGATCTATTAATGATCTAGCGGTAAATGATACCATTGAAATTTCCGTGATCGGGGGAAAAGTAATCAAGATTTACCGAGTGCTTGGACAAGCGGATCTTAGCAGCACTGGAAACATCTATGAAGTAGATGCAACGAATAAGCTATTGACCATTCAAAACGGCACTTCGGTAAAAGTTTATTCCATTGCTCCTAATGCTGCAGTTTCCTATCCGGATCAGCGCTTAGCAGGATTGAATGGTCTGCGAAAGGGAATGGAAGTAGAAGTGAAACTGCAAGACTCCGTGGTTACGGAGATTAATGTGAAAACGATCATTGAAGAAGGAACCGTTATTTCGATTTCGCAAGACCAAGCCTATGTCACAGTACAGGGTAAGGACAGCCAACGTCCAAGCGTTTATAAACTAGCTCCTACTGCTACCATTAAGCTTCAAGGCCAGACCGCATCCGGAGCTTCTGAAATCAAAGCGGGTGACCAGATTGTCAGTTTAATCGGCACCGACGGAACGATCACTTCATTGGATATAACGAACCGTTCTCAAACGAGCAGCGATGCAGAAGATAACGATTTAATTAGAGGGAAAGTTTATTCCCTGGACAAAGCGAACAAAACGATCATTCTTGAATTCGAAAAGGATGGCAAGAAGTCCTATCAGCCGTATGAGTTTAGTACCACGTATGAGCTTTACATTAACGGAAGCTATCGCAACTCGCTAGACGACGTGAAGAAGGATATGCGAGCTGCCCTTCAATTATATGAAGATAAGATCGTATATTTGGAAGTCGATAACCGCGTGGAAGGAACCGTGGTGCGTGTAGATGCAGACCGTCGCATCCTCACCCTAGCCTTAGCGAATGGAGATCAAGTTCCTTACTATGTGACGAGTGACTATGACGTGACGATTCGCCATGAGAGCGGAGAGGATTTATCCGACATCGAGAGAAATGATTACGTCAGCGTGAAGCTCGATAGCACCAATAGGATTACGGAAATTGATGTTCGCAGAGATTATATTTACGTAGTAACGGATCTTTATGAGAGCAGCAAGAAGTTCTATGCTGAGGATGAAGATGAAGATGAATACAGCTTCTACTTGAACGCTGGGGTAGATCTTACCATACCAGGCAAAACCACTCCAAAATTCGCTGATATTAAGGAAGGCGATACGATCAAGGCTACTTATATCGGAGATGACTTGGAGGCGGTAGAGGTCCTGCCGAGCTATAAGGGTATGGTGACCAACATCAATACCACAACCAAACAGTTTACAGTGTTGAAGAACGATGGAACGACCGTGAATCTAACCTTTGAGACTGGTGATGTCATTAAGTATAAGACAAGCCAATATACTCAACTAAGCAACTTAGCTGTAAACGACCGAATTCAGGTGAATGCTTGGGCAGGAGGCAAGAAGCGACTGCTGAAGATGGAGAAAATCACAGGCGAATTCTATTATAAGGATCCTAATTTCGTTTATGTCATTGAAGGAGTCAAGAGCTATAAATATGCTCCAGAGCTATTTGTCCGTTCGGGCAATACTGGCGTAACGCTTGATTCCTTGAAGCGAAATGATAAAATTGAAATGTATCGCCTAGACGATTTAGTGTACGAAGTCAATAAAGTGAATTAGAAAAGATTCATTAATAGAAGAAGGGCACCAAAGCGATTGCTTTGGTGCCCTTTTCTTTGAGTTATACCTGGATGAGACTGTTAAACTCTTCTTGAAGTTGCTTCGTTACCGATCCACGAATCCCGTTCTTAACCGGTTTACCGTCTATCGTCACGATGGGCATGATCTCAGAGGTCGTACTGGTCAGGAAAAGCTCATCGGCTTGCGCTAGGTCCTCTAGCGTAAATGGAGTTTCTACAACTTCTATATTAAGCTTCTTGGCAATTTCTAAAACGACAATTCTTGTGATTCCCCCAAGGATAAGGTTACCCAGAGGATGCGTGTACAGCTTTCCATCACGTACCATAAATAAATTGGAGGCACTTCCCTCGGTCACAATGCCGTCACGGTGTTGGATAGCCTCGTAGCCGCCTTGTTCTGCAGCTTTTTGCTTGGCCAGCACGCTACCCAGCAGGTTCAGACTTTTAATATCGCATCGTAGCCAGCGGATGTCTTCTGTGACGATGACCGAGACGCCCTTTTCCATCAGTTCCACAGGACGCGGTTTGCGGGTAACATACCCGGTCAGGACTGGATGGGCCGGATCAGGAAAGGGATGATTTCGCGGCGCATAGCCACGCGTCACTTGAAAATAAATTTGTCCATTTTTAAGCTCGTGTACTTCCATTAACTTATGTAGATTCTCTTTCAAGTTCTCTAAGGATACAGGTAAGGTAATCCCAATTTGATTCGCACTATATTCAAAACGATCAAGATGTTCTTGTAGTCTGAAGATTTGTCCTCCATAAATGCTAACTACCTCGTAGACACCGTCTCCGAATTGATACCCCCTGTCTTCAATATCAATCCGTACCTCTTCCCGGTCAACTAGCCTATCGTTATACAAGATCATGGGGCGGTTCATCCTTCCTCAATGGAAATTTGAATAGTAAGAACTATCTTTCTTCACATTTTCCGCAAAACGCACAATATATAGTGTGAGCACACAAATACCTTGTCAAGATATTGAATGAAATGAAGGCATATGTTATCTTTAACTATACCTGCGCATCACTACTTTATCAAACATCATAGAGATAGGTCAATTTAATATAATTGGAGGACTAAGGATGGAATTAACGAAGAAAACGTATCGCTTGGATGGTCTAAGCGAAAAGATTTTCCTAGACCGCTATGCGATGAAAGATCTTGATCCAGATCATGTGACTGTTGGGGATACCGTCATTTGCTTAACGAAGGATGATCCGAAGTTCCCTCAAAAAGAAGTCGGCGTGGTCACGAAGCGCAAAGGCAACGATGTTACCGTAAAATTGCGCAGCGGGGAAGAGATCGTTACCATTCCTGAACGAATGATTAGAACTCTTGAAGAGACTCCAGATAAAATGTGGGACAGACTAGCCAAGACGATGTCCCGTTGCGAACAAACACCTGAAAAACAAGATGAATGGGAAAATAAATTCAGATACTTATTGGATGACTGGAAGCTTGTACCCGGCGGACGAATTGCAGCTGGTGCAGGCACCAACGATGAGCTAACGCTCTTTAACTGCTATGTTATTCCTTCACCGCACGATAGCCGTGGCGGAATCATGAACACCTTAACCGAGATGACTGAAATCATGTCCCGTGGCGGCGGTGTAGGAATCAACCTTTCCTCCCTTCGTCCAAGACGAGCTCTCGTTAAGGGCGTAAATGGATCCTCCAGCGGTTCTGTAAGCTGGGGCGGATTGTTTAGTTATACGACAGGATTGATTGAACAAGGTGGAAGTCGCAGAGGTAACAATAGTTAACGATGCCTCTTAACCCTGTGAATTGCTGGGAAGTCTTTTATAGGAGCTACTTGATAGTAATAATCTACATAAGAACAGTTGTTCTAGTATAATGATATCAAGGAGATACGTCTGGTTCCTAATGATGCGAAGGTTGAAAACATGCATCATATGTTTCATCAGCTACAACGTAATCGGAAACGATAAGCGTGAATGCTAAAAAATGATGAAAGGATAAAGACAATCAGCAGCCAAGCCCCTAAGTCCATTGGGTATGGGGAAGGTTCAACGACCATCGAAAGCACGTATTACATACGGAAGCGAGTAGAGTAGGGTTCAAGCGAACCCGAAGTGCAGGGACGCTTAATAAGCGTAAGATATGGTCTGAACTCTAAGGTGACTTAGAGAGTCGATGTAGCGAATCGGCGCAACATAATTGGCGTTAATGTTAATGCTCTGGGACTGGCACCCAGATGTACTTGAATTCATCACCATTAAGCAAACAGCTGGTCTAGTGACCAATGCTAACCTTTCTGTTTGTGTAAGCAATGATTTCATGAAGGCTGTAAAAGAAGATTTAGATTGGGATTTTGTTTTCCCAGACACTAACGACCCAGAATACGATGAAGTATGGGACGGTAACTTAGAAAAGTGGAAAGAGCTTGGAAAAGCTGTTAGAGTTTATAAAACCGTAAAAGCTAGAGAGATCTGGCACACCATCATTGAATCTGCTTGGAAATCTGCAGAGCCTGGCGTGGTATTCATGGAATACTATAACCAGATGTCCAATTCTTGGTACTTCAATCCAATTATTGCGACGAATCCATTGAAGGTTGCTTAAACCATAGTGGATGTAAAACCTCTTGAATTGCTGGAAGTTCCTTAGAGCCCTATGAACCACAACGTGACTGGAAACAGTGAGCGTGAAGGTGTAAAAATCATTGGGATTGGATAACCAGCAGCGAAGCGCCTACTGGATGGGAATACCTAAGGCGAACGTTCAACGACCAACGAAACCATAAAAAGATCCGTCTTTTTACAAGGGAGTAGAGTAGGCTATCAAGTGCTGAATGGATAGCCGAAGCGGGAGGGGCGGTTCATAACCGTCATGATATGGTCTGTTCTGTATCGAAAGATACAGCTGTGAATATCACAGGAGGGTTAGTTTAGCACACTAACGCTTTAACGCATAAAGGTGGGGAACAAGGCCTCCCAGCATGGGGTGTCTGCAATCTTTCTGCATTGAATCTATCAAAATTCTATGATGAAGGAAATCATGATGTCGCGTGGGACGAACTAGCAATGTGCGTGAACTATTCTGTACGCTTCCTAGACAATGTCATTGATACCACACCGTATCATTTTGATGAAAATGAAGCGAATCAAAAGAAAGAACGTCGCGTTGGCTTGGGAAGCATGGGGCTAGCGGAATTGCTCATTAAGTTGAATATCCGCTACGGTAGTCCGGAATCGCTTGAATTCCTTGACAAGCTCTATGGATTTATCGCTAGAGAGTCTTACTTGGCTTCATCCGAAATCGCGGCTGAGAAAGGTTCCTTCGGGGCTTTTGATGCCGAGAAATTCCTGCAAAGTGGATTTATGAAGAACCTGGCTGGATCTTATCCAGAAGTAGCTACAGCCATCCAAGAAAAAGGAATTCGCAACGTAACAGTTATCACCCAGGCCCCTACGGGTAAATGTATTGCCCCCTATGTTCGCAAGAACGTAGCGTAAACTTCACTATATGCGGGAAAACCTGAGTATCCTTTCGTACCTGTGTCTTGCCAACACAAAAGTAAAGGTAAAAATCGAAAGGTGCAGGCAATCCGCAGGGAAGTCGTGGCTGACCCCTCAACGACTAAACGTGGAGCACCGGTTTAAATTCTCACTTCAAGATGGAATGATAATATTAAACCGGTTGATGATATAGTCTGATCCACATGGCGACATGTGGAGTGGGTAGTAATAGTCCCACCACCTACATTATGTAGGGAGTAACAAAAGTGAGTACAGGGACCATGGTTGGAACAAGCACAGGCATCGAGCCTTATTTTGCGTTTGAATATTTCCGTCAAAGCCGTCTAGGTATGGACAAGCAGTATGTACCGATTGCTCAAAACTGGCTAAATGAACACCCAGGTGAAGAGCTTCCGTTCTATTTCGTAACGGCACAAGATCTATCTGCTGAAGATCATGTTCGCGTACAAGCGGTCATCCAGCGTTGGGTGGATAGCTCCATTTCTAAGACAGCTAACGCACCTCATGACTTTACAGTTGAAGATACAAAGAATCTTTATGAATTAGCATTCGAATTAGGATGTAAAGGTGTTACGATCTACCGTGACGGAAGTCGTGACGTTCAGGTTCTATCCACAGAAAAGAAGGATAAGCCGGAAGAGAAGAAGCAGCAAGTTGTAGAAGTGAAAGTGAAGTCACCGGAGAAGGAAAAGGAATATCAACGCCGTCCACAAATTCTTCAAGGTGCAACCTATAAAATGAATACGCCATTAGGTAAAGCCTACATTACCATCAATGACTCTAACCACGCTCCATTTGAGGTTATTGTTAACGTAGGTAAAGCAGGTTCTGACGTATTTGCTATGTCTGAGGCACTCGGTCGTGTAGCCACACTGTTCTTGCGCTTTGGAGAACTGCCGGATGGCAACAAAGCTCGTTTACTCATCAAGCATTTAAAAGGTATTGGTGGAACAGGAGCTGTCGGATTTGGAGCAAACCGAGTTGAGTCTGTCGCAGATGCGGTAGCTAAAGCTATGGAACTCCACTTAGACGGAACGGATACAAATGGACTCGTAGCAGCTACTGAAGCAGCAGCAATCGAAGAAAAAGATCTCCATGACGATGATCATTTTGATTTTGGCGTAAAGGATATTTGCCCATCTTGTGGAGCAGCTTCTTTAGTGAATAGTGAGGGATGTAAGAGTTGTACCAATTGTGGGTATAGCCGCTGCGGATAATAAATAAACTGGAACGGATGTAAACCGTCGTTGTTGTAATTACAAAATGAAAGTCAAGAGGAATTTCGGCATCTAGAGGTCCACACACCTTTGAGATGCCGTTTTTTTATTATTTACATTTGCATACTTTATTCAACATTGAAAAACAAATGTGAAAAATATTATTTGTTATTGTGGAGGCGTTATAAATGGGTATGGCTCCAACAAATATTGATACAATGTTTGAAATTAGAAGGTATCCTCAACAATATAAGAAGTTTGAAAATTATGATTGTGTGAAACAATTGGTATCCTTTCTGAGGGGTCAAAAGGTTGGAAAAAGGAACTTAATCTGATTAGCTGGAACGGTCGCGAACCGAAGTATGATATTCGCGACTGGTCAGATGATCATAGCAAAATGGGTAAAGGAGTGACCCTTTCAAAAGAAGAGTTCGAAAAGCTTAAAGAGATATTAACCCGAATTTCGAAAGTCTGTAACATCAACAACAATCATGAAACAACAAAAG
>NZ_JBEGDL010000025.1:0-75976 GCF_040813775.1 Ammoniphilus soli | reverse complement strand
TCTAATTTGGTATTGCCAAAAAACAAACTGCAGTGCGGGTTATTTTCAGGATAGCTTAACAACTAAAATCAATCCTAATCCTTAATCACTATCAATAATTATAGTATCGCAACAGAGTAATGGATTGTATTTCACTTTAAGAAAAACTGTATCTGAAACTTCACCCTTTATAAAATCCGTTTTCAGATACCCCTTTTTTTCACCCTTCTTGTCTTCATAAATAAATGATACCGAAATATCTTTGTATCCTTTTGCAAATAAGTATTCAAATCCATCTTCAATTCCGTAGCTATGAATTTTTGCTTCGTTTGAATTCTTTACTCCATGAAGCCAGTCATTTACCCTTTCCTGATGTTCTTCCTCAATTGAATTCAACTCGTATAAGAAAATAAAAGGTACATCATCATTTGTTCCACACCCAGTAATTAAAACAAAAAAAATTATTGCAAGAAATGGTTTTATCTTATTCATACAGGAAATCGACACATCCTTTAATTTACTTGTTAAATTATACAAGAGTAGCAATTATTACGCTATTCTGCCCGTCCGCAGCAATGCAACAGGGGACGGATACTGATCCCGTTCCCCCGCTATCGATCCCCGTTAATAACGTCGTGCTTTCATTCCTCTGTCATCACTACCGATCTAAAAATAGGGAATATTTTCCTCAGAAATAGGACTCTAATTTATGGATATAGAGATATAGTTATCCAATAGAAATGCAAACAAAACCTATGATATCAATGTTTTGGATCATATGTATTCATTACCTTTTTTACATGGAAGCTTTTGGACTGGATAAAAAGGTTTACGTGCCGTTTTTGCCTGTGTTTTAATAGTTATACATTCGCTACACCTTGTTGCTGTGTTGTTATACGACAGAAGGATAACGTTAGAGACAAACATTTTGGTATTTGCCATCGAAACTATCCCCTAAGGAGGTAACAACATAATGAAAAAAATGATTTCTGTTTTAACACTGGCTTTAGGAATTGGAATTTTTGGTTCTGGTGCTACTTTTGCAGGTGCAGAAACGCTTTCTAACAATAACACAGCAGGTATTACAGCCACTTCTACCAAAGCGCAAAAGATCATCGCATTAGGAAAAAGATACTTAGGTGTCGACTACGATTTTGGTGGGGATAGACCGAAAGAAGGATTTGATTGCCAAGGATTTACGAAGTACGTATTTGGCAAATATGGGGTGAAATTACCTTTTGGAGCAAGAAATCAATCCAAAGTTGGCAAATACGTGAGCCGTAAAAATTTGAAGCCAGGAGATTTAGTATTTTTCTCCACTTCCAAAACAACGAAATATTCATCTAAATCCATCAAGCGAATTGGACACGTTGGAATTTACATTGGTAATGGTAAAGTCTTACACACCTATGGTGACCCAGGTGTAACGATTAATAATTTCAGGTCCGGTTGGTGGGACAAGCATTACGTAACAGCAAGAAGAGTATTATAATGTCGACGAAAAACCCGATAATAAATATCACACCGTCTACAATTACGTACAAAAACTCAGAATCATTTCTGGAGCTTGTGAGTACTGTGCGAATACATTTGGTGTAGAGGATGACATTAAAAGCACTAATGTACCATTGGTTGGGGAGTTTAACGGACATCCTAGCTTTGTGAAATACGTTCAGGATGGTTATACTCCACTTGTTCTATAATCACTAGCCACATTTATAAAAAAGCCACAGATGCTTCTGTGGCTTTTTTTATGCAGTATAGTTGATAAATACTTCCATAAATTCGTCCCTGTGATATATCTTCTGAACTAATACAGGCTATTAAAGCCCTATAGTTCAGTAACAAAAAGAATGACAGCTACTCCTCCATTATTGATTCCCGTTAAATAAACTTGAATAATCTATATATCACTTACAAAGAAGTCAGTTAAGGAAAAACCAAAGCTCTTTAATAAAAATAAGGCACATCAGGGTCTCCCGTGTTAGATGGAGGAGTGAACAGAAGTCCTTCTGTGTAAGGGGATGTAATATTATGTTTCATAAAATTTGCAGCGGTCTGCGCATAGAACATTCTAGCATTGGCTACATCCCTTCTTCTAGTTACAATATCATTGAGTAAGTTTAGTGATAAAAAGTTCATCGGCTCTTTATCGCATTTTGCTGAAACTTCACCTTTTGTCCTGTCTGGATACACACTACCGTCAAACATAGCGATTTCGTCAAATAATCCGACCGGTACCCTGTAGTTAATTACTTGCTCTAAAAAATCAATGTGTGGTGTGGGGAAATTATGGGGCACAGGGTCTCTGTAAACAATAGTTCTTTTCCAAGGTCCATTGTTATACCAAATGAGCCGACTAGCTGTGGCTTCTTGGGGCAATCCATACTTTTGTATCATCTTTTTCGCTCCCTCTAGGGGCTTAGGTTGCCAATGAGATAGCACCTTATCAATATAGTTTTGGTACTCCTGAGTCATCCGTGCTCCTCCTTTAGGCTGTACTTATGATAGCTTACTCCATACGTATCAGCCGTGAAACTTGCCCACGAAAAAAAGCAGTCGCAAAAATCGCTATGATTTTTTCAATGGGAAGAATTTCTTTACTCCTACAATCAAAGAGCGCACAATTTGGAGAAGACCTGTATTCTGCCCATAAAACTTGACCGAAAGAAAAAGTACCATCACTCAATGGAATAGAAAAAACATCACCAACCTTCCATTTTTGTGGTTTAGTGCGCTTATAAATACCCAACTACTTTCGTAGTCGATTTTTACTTTTTTATATACATCTTCATATAGACTTTTTAAAGCCAATCGTAGTTTTTTTACAGCTTCACGATTGCTATCTACACCCAATTCCTCTGTTAAAATCTTGTGCAATTAAAAAAGTAGACCTTACGTGGTCGGGTAAATGAATTTTGAATATCCCGACTACAACAGAAAAATCTTTTAAAATCATCTAGGCAAAATATCCCCCCTTTGCTGAACTATCGATCCCCGTCCCTTCAATAACATGTTTTTTTGGAGAGTTAACAAGAAGGCGAATGAAATAGTCCAAAACCCTATGCATATACAAGTAAATACTATTTATCTTCTAATGTTAATGCTTTCACCCCAATATACCCCTATAGCCAACTTGGAAATGTTAATGTATAATTCACATTTGTTTTTTCTTATTCAAAAGGGAGCCGAAATGGGGTTCTATCCATTTCGACTCCCTATGCTTAATAATAGTATGTTACTCATTGTTGAACAAAAAGGGCAGTAAACAAAGCTATGACGTACTTAATCGGATGGTATTTGAGATGACGATTCTTCTCCAGAATTTCTTTTAATTCCTTTTTGGTTTCTTCTTTGTCGCTCTCCCATGACTCAAGGGCTTTCCTACGGTATTGAGATTCAAAAATCACAATCATCCCACCAATCGGTCACAATAATGAAAACGCTTACCACTATTATACACTTCGTGGAGGGTGATTCCAAATACTTTTAACTGAATATTCTAAAAGTTGTTCGATCTTATTTTACAATTAAAACAGGGCAATTTGCTCTTTTTGCCACTTTATGACTAACACTGCCGATTACAAATTCCTGTAGGGCATTTAACCCCCGGCTACCGATAACGACTATATCAAAACCGTTTTCATTTGCATACTTCACAATCGTCGGTCCGGGTTCGCCTCGAAGAATCTTGATTTCATAATCAATCCCCGCGTTTTTTGCTTTTTCTTCTGCTGCTCTGATTTTTTCTCTCCTCGTATCCGCTACCCCGGCAGTGTTCCAGTTCCTTAAGCTCTGATTTCGCGGTATCCCCATCGACTACAAATACAACTTCAACTTTGGCATCCGGGTTGCATTTCGCAAGCTCAATCGCATTCTCCGCTGCAAGGATCGAGTGTTCTGAACCGTCTGTTGCTAAAAGAATTTTCTTGTACATGGATAAACCCCCATTCTTCGTTAGTGGCTTCCCAATTTATTGGCTAATTTACCGACAAGCTCCGAACTATCTTCATTTAACCCTGTCACATTGACCTTGATCCCATTCTCTTCAAATTTATAAACGATCTTATCTATCGCAGCAACGGCGGAATCATCCCATAAGTGAGACCGGCTTAGATTGATCTCCACTTCATCCACGTTCTCCTTATAGTTAAAAGACGCTAATAAATCGGTGACAGAAGCAAAGAATAGTTCCCCTGTAATACGGTATATTCGTCTATTGTATTCTAAGACGCTGTTAATCTCTACCTTGGATATTTTTGACACAAAGAAGATTGCGCTTAATATGATCCCTGCAAATACACCAATAGCTAAATTATGAGTGAATACAACCGTGATGACAGTGACGATCATCACAACGGCATCGGTTCTAGGGAGAAGGTGCAACGTCTTTATCGAGTTCCAGTCGAAGGTACTGATGGATACCATGATCATGACGCCTGCTAACGCTGCCATCGGTATTTGTATTACGATATCCCCTAAAATGACAATGAGGAACATGAGAAAAACCCCAGCGACGAGGGAAGAAAGGCGTCCTTGACCTCCGGATTTTACGTTGATCACTGATTGCCCAATCATCGCGCATCCTGCCATACCCCCAAAGAACCCCGTAACGATATTGGCAATCCCTTGCCCTCGGCTTTCCCTGTTTTTATCGCTTCCTGTGTCCGTCATGTCATCGACAATCGTTGCCGTAAGTAGGGATTCAAGAAGCCCAACCATGGCTAAGGCTAAAGAATAGGGAAGGATAATCATCAAGGTATCTAAATTAAATGGCACATTCGGAATGAGAAAGGATGGTAAGGATTTGGAAATTTCCCCCATATCTCCAACCGTTCTTACCCCTGTGTTACTAACCATAGCAAAAGCTGTTACCGCGAAAATTGCCACTAAGGTGGAAGGGACTGCTTTGGTTAGATAAGGAAATAAGTAAATGATGGCTAGCGTAACTGCCACCATGACATACATGATCCATGCCTCACCATAAAAGTGCGGGATTTGAGCTAGAAAGATAAGAATTGCTAACGAGTTAACAAAACCCACCATCACAGAGCGAGGGATAAACTTCATGTAGCGTGATAGTCGGAGCACACCAAATAGAATCTGAATCACCCCGGTTAAAATAGTGGCAGCAAATAGGTATTCAACCCCGTGGTCTGCAACAAGGGTAATCATCAGTAACGCCATAGCCCCTGTAGCCGCCGAAATCATCCCCGGACGACCTCCTACGAAAGAAATAATAACTGATATAAGAAACGAGGCATAAAGCCCCACCATAGGATCTACTCCGGCAATAATCGAAAACGCAATAGCTTCTGGGATGAGGGCAAGCGCGACAACGATTCCAGCAAGAATATCTCCTTTTATATTACCGAACCAAGATTCCTTTACTGCATCCATAATCCACACTCCCTTTCAAATTCCTTTTAAGGTTAGTATGTCTAACTACTGAAAGATAAGGGATTGAACATCTTTCCATGTGATTTCGTTCAGTATCAAGAAGAGGAGCAGCTATGACAGCACTCCTCTGCAATCGAAACCCGTTAACACAATAACAAAATTGTAATAGAAGCTTCGGATCTACTCCTTTTAATCTTCTTTTGACCTTTACTGATCTAGCTTAACCAACACACAATTAGACGGTATTGGTTAGTTTACTACGATTCTGTAAAGAGGGTAATCACGCTTTGTCTTTGTAATTTATGAAAATTATTCTAGCGTAGGATGATTGTCGAGGATTTTTGAGACACTAGCCCTAGGAGGTGAAGCAGGAATGACAGGACGCAACAATCATCCGAAGAACGACGGGCCGGCTGCAAGCCCATCCCGCCTAGATCAATTCGGCGAAAAGATGGCCGATAACGAACCTTCGAAGCAAGGCGGCAAGAACGTATCCGGAAAACGGTAAGCCGCCGATCCGATACTAAGGCTCTCTCGGCACGTTGTCCGAGGGAGCGACTTCCCGGTAGTTGAAATTGTAAATAATTAAACGGAGCAAAACAAAAGGGAACGGATAGTGTTGTCCAGCTCTCGAACCCCGTTAGCTGAATAATGTTTTATTTAAAATTCAAGAGGTGTGTAAAATACTTTGATTTTAACAAGTTAGGATTAATGCTGTTAATTTCGCGTATAAACGCTTTGACTTTCTTCCTAATTTCCATCTCAAATTCAGAATGAGGAATAATGACTTGTTTAAATGAACCATACCTAGCACCATAAAAATAGGATTTATCAGTAATAATCAAACTATCCAATGATTCGTATTCATCAAATTCCAATTCAGTTACTTCTAATGAATCTTTTTGAACTTTAATTTCTAACCAAGTAAAAGGATTCTCAATGTATTTCAAAGCAACATAATCATTTGTCTTAATTGTACTTAAAACATCTATTAGAAGTTCAAAGTGTCTAAGTATAAGTTCAGAAAAAACTCTTTTTGCAGACAGGGGTAAATCTTCGGGAGGATAAGGAATAAACTCATATCCACCAAGAACTATAGTTAAAAGACCATAAATCTGTCCATAGTCTGCATCAAAGGTTGATACATTGATATTCCTAAATTCTGCAACATCATCTTCAAATATTTCATACTTTATTTCAAATAGTTGCATTATCAATGTACACCTCCATTAAATAAAATTACTCCTTTATTCAATTATCCTCCCGTTACCGCAGCATCCGCTGATCCCGTTCCCCGCTAACGATCCCCGTTACTTAAATAACCAAATTCCAATTGTATCATTTTAAACTGTATATTTTCTGCATAAAACTACTTCAATTGTTAACGATACCGTGCCACGTATAATTATCACATACAGCGGATTTATACGCGGTATTTTCTATGTCGATAAAGTGATTTTTTTATAAAAAACGGTATATTGTATATTGTGTAAATGGATAGTAATTTGATATGATTTATAATATTTATAATATTTTTATTCCAAATGAAGAAAAAGGAGGGTAGCATGAAAAATAAATTTGAAATAATGCACCAATTGTCTATTCTGGTTGGAAAAATAAACGACATAGGATATAAAGTAAGTAGAGAGAATATTTCGAGTAAAGAAATGGTCAAACAGCTAAAAGAAGTTGAAAAATTATTGCATGAATTAATTGAGAAGTACACTCTATGAAGTAACCGATACATCGTAAAGTGTTTAATAAATAAATCCAAAAGGTCATCCCACGATAATACACGAGATGACCTTTTAATTTAACAATATGAACTATAAATATTCCTAAATGCTTCAAGGAAACTTTTCTCCATGGCATCGATTTGGGATTCCGTTAAGTCGTAGTCTAGAATTATCTGTTGACGAAGTTCTTTACTGATTAAATCGGTAAAATTATTGGAATCCATCCTCATTAAATCAAAAATACGATTAATATGGTATGGTGTAAGGCGATTCACTAATATCCCTCCAAATAGTATTTATGGTAAATAATTTTTAAAAAAACAATATTAAAACAATAGACTACTTTATGTACTCATTATTTTCAAAAAATAAAAAGCCCAAAAAAGAGCACATATTGCTCTTTTTTGGGCTTATGTCTAGTTCCATGCCTAGTTCATTTTCGCCTCATGGTAGCGGGATTTAATACAAAAACAAAATGAATTTTATCTTTGTGAAAGTTGAAACCTATAAAACAATCAATGATTGGGTTTTTAAGTATAGATTCTAAATGACTATTATTATGTAAATATTTCTTTTCTACGTTACTTTTTGCTATTCGAAGTTGTTCAAGGAGGCCTAAACGAATAAATTCTTTTTCAATAGCAACCAGAATTCCTTCTCTGGTGATAATCAAGTATCTTGAATCTAGAAGAAACGAGCTTATTTCATGTGGGGCTTTTTGAACTTTTTTACTTAAGTTAATAATTTCATCATGTAATTGTTGCTTTCCTTGATAATCTAATTCAATGGATTGCAGATTACTGACTGAATTTGAACATTTACAAAATAAACAGCCAGACTGATTTTGTAAACCCCAATCATAATAAAATTCCTCTACCTCTAGTCCGGTTACCATATTGATATATGCTTTAATCTCAGGATACACAGTTTGAATTAAAGTATCACGGGTTTTTATAACAATATCCTCTTTACCCGTATCCATTAAGATTCGTTCCATAGGAGACATAAAATTTTTTAAATAAACAACGAGATAATGATCTGCAATGCTTACGTATATAAACTCTGGCCCTCTACCAAAGTTATCACGTAATAACTTCCCGATTAACTTTGCAAGCTCCTTTTGTTCTGTTGTCTTATCCATTTAGACCCTTCCTCTATAGACTTAGGCCAATAACCGAAGTCCTATACCATTATATGTTAAAATTTTCCTAAGAACAACTTAAGTTTTAATTTTATGGGCTTTAACGGTTAGCGATTGAATTTCAGGAGTCGGCTCCCGTACCTTGTTTAAATAAGTATTCTCAATTCATAACGAATATATTATAGACACAGACCTCTACCAGTAACCAAAAACCTCGTTTTTGGGGTTTTCTTTGTACCTGAATTCATAATACGAAAAATATATTTTTATTTAAATCCCCAAGTTCATTCTCAAAATCAAATTACCGGAATATCCCTTGTATCTTTTGTGGTGGTTTGTAAAGATGCGTAATAATTACCTCGTATAATTTATACGCGGAATTGTAGTTTAATCAGTTCTATCCTACCCCTTAAATAAAGCTTAACGCCCAAAAATTTCAGAGTATAAATTTATTTATAGGCTTTTTTGGACAGAAATGAGCATCAAAACAATGAATATTCATACGCAATTAAGTGTTAAAATTCATCGATTGTTCTACACCACGTAGAGTAGGGGACTGGTTTCCCAGTCCTCCTGGTATTAGGTCAATAGAATAGATACAGAAAGTAGAGGTTTTAGGCTGCATTTTTAGTAGAGTTATAGTGCATACGTTCGTATTGAACAGGTGAGAAGTACCCTATAGAGGAGTGAATTCTTTTTCGATTGTAAAAAAATTCTATATACTCATAAATTCGCTTCCTTGCCTCCTCGCAAGTCTTAAATTTCTCAAGATAGATGAGCTCTTTTTTGATGATGCTATGAAAAGACTCAATACAGGCGTTGTCGTAGCAGTTACCCTTACGGCTCATACTTCCTTCCATCTTGTACTCTTTAAGACGGTCCTGGTAATCTTTCGATGCATATTGACTGCCTCGATCGGAATGGTGAAGGACTTTTTCTTTTGGCTGTTTTCGCGTATAAGCACGATCTAATGCTTTAAGAACCAATTCTTTAGTCATCTGCTTGTCAGCATACCAGCCTACAATCTCTCGCTGGTAAAGATCCATGATACTCGCTAGATAAAGCCATCCTTCATCTGTTGGAACGTAAGTGATGTCGGCCATCCAGACCTGATTGGGGGCCTCTGCTGTAAATTGTTGATTGAGCTTATTTTCTTGAACAGGTAAAGAATGATTGGAATTCGTCGTTGCTTTATACTTCTTTACGGTACGGGAACGAAGTCCCAGCTCTCTCATGATTCGATCTACGGTTTTTTGGGAGACCTTTTCCCCCTCAGATTGCAGGACTTTTGTAATTTTAGGGCTGCCATAGAGCTGTCGGGATTCTAAAAAGATCTGCTTGATGCGTATGGACAGGCGCTCTTTTCGTTTTTTACGCTCACTAAGAGGACGATCAAGCCAGGCATAATAACCGCTTCTCGAAACATCAAACACCTCACACATCTTCTCGACATGGAACTCGAAGCGGTGTTCATGGATGAAAGAATATTTCACTTCCGGTCTTTTGCGAAGATGTGCATCGCCTTTTTTAGGATGGCGTTCTCCTCCTGCAGATCACGAATTTGTTTTTGTAATTCCCGAATGTCCCGATCATCTAAAGGCTGGGTTCCATCTCCTAAAGCAACTGGATTGGTTTTAGGTTTATATTTCTTCATCCAACCATGAAGGGTATTTGCAGAAATATCTAATTCTCGGGCTACCTGGGCTACGGATTTCCTCTGCTCAAGGATGTATTCGACGGTCTGGCGTTTGTAGTCTTCGTCGTGCTTTTGCTTTCTCATGTTAGACACCTCGATTTTAGAATCAATTTAATTATAATGGATGGAATAGATGAGGCAAAGCCGCGGCCGCCTACGGCTTCTCCTAGCTCACCTTCCCTTCGGTCAGGTTCACTACGGAGCTACGTCCTCTTCCACTACTACAGGAACCCTATTCCTATCCGATCTCTAAAATCTGTGTCTATTATTTAGACTACCATCATTATTTTCACTAACAAATGTTGAGCCTAAAAGCAATGCACCACCAAGCATTTGAACAAATGTCATTTGTTCTTGCAGGATAAATGCAGAAATAAGTATAGCTACAAATGGATCTACATAACTTAGCATAGCAATACTCTGTCCTTTTAATTTTTGCATACCTGAGAAAAATAACCAAAATCCAATACCTGTGTTTACAATCCCTAAGATTATTATAAAAGGAATGGATGATCTAGATACTTCAAAGATACCGAATCCTTCTGTAAAAAACACATATGGCGAAAGAAGTAATGTTGTTGTTCCAAGTTGTGTGATTGTAATCTCTAACCTGCCCATGTGGTGAATAAATTTATTTAGTAACATTAATGCAGCATAAAATGCAGCTGCAACTAACCCAAAAAAGATCCCAAGTAGATCTTCTTTTCCAGATGTACTTATGCCATTTTCAACAATCAATAACATACCTATTATCGCTACACCAATACAAACAATTTTTTTAATAGATAATTGTTCCCTAAGGACAAATGGTGAGAGAATCATGACAAACACAGGTGCAAAGTAATACGCTAGTGTTGCGTTAGTGACTGTTGTATGATCGTACGATTGATAAAGAAAGATCCAATTTCCACCCAAGGCAATACTAGAAAGAAATAAGATGGAAGCATTAGCTTTTACTAATTTCCATGGAATGGTTTTCTTCATCATAAAAAACACGAACATTAAAAATAGACATCCAATTAAACTGCTTAGTAAAGCTATTTCACTCGAAGTTAAATCAATGTATCTAACAACTAAACCATTGTACCGAAAATGATCATTGATAATATAAACTGAATTTCAGATTTCATCGTTTACTCCTTCGAATCTGCGAAACAGCTTATATTTCGCAGATTCTTAATCTGTTTTTAATATAAGCTTGTTCAGTGCTGACCCAACAGCTGGAGTAAACGGTGGTGGCGGTGATGTTGAAAATGGCTTCAAATTGTATAGATTTATATTTGATAATGGCATAATAATCCCCCTATTTCTATTAGCGTATTGCTGATTATACTAAATAATATCTTATTTAACAAACCTCCCCCTTTAGCTGAACAACGAAAAAAGGAGCCACAATGAAATCGGCTCCTCAACTATTGATCCCCGTTAGCAGAAAAAATCTTCCTGCAACAGCCCTACGGGTTACTCCGCAGGGCTAATAAATTTAATCAAAGTTTTCTTTTATCAGGTTTTATTTTGGTTATTAACATCTGAAATATAATGAATAAAAATCCGGGTCTGAAGAAAACTATTCATGTCAAACGAATATTGTGTTTGGTTTCCATGAATGCTCGCCAAGTCCAAGTGGTGAGCATTTTTATTTTACATATTATGTAAGTCGTTTGGGATACTTAAATTACTTGGACTTTTTATCTGGAGGGAATAACGTGGAAACACAGCATAGTATCAGATTGACTTCCACAGAAATAGCCAACCTTTGGACTAATTACATGAATGACACTATGGCAATTTGTGTCATTAAATATGTGCTTGAGAAGGTTGAAGATAGTGAAATTAAGCCTGTTTTTGAATATGCCTTAGAGTTGTCCCAAAGTCATGTTAAAACACTTACAGGAATCTTCAATGAAGAACACTTTCCCATTCCTTATGGTTTCACCGACGAAGATGTAGACCTATCTGCCCCAAGATTATTTTCAGATACATATTGGTTGTTCTATATGCTTGAAATGACTATTCATGGCTTAGCTGGCTACTCAGTATCTTTGACGACCTCATCTCGTTCAGACATTCGCGACTTTTATACTCAATGCAATGCCCAATCAACGGAACTCTACAATAAAACAATGAGTGTTTTGTTGTCTAAAGGTATATATTCAAGACCACCATATATTTCGACACCAAAAAAAGCTGATTTTGTTCACAAACAAAGTTTTTTAAGTGGTTGGTTTCAAGGGCGCAGACCTTTGAATGCTATCGAAATCAGTAACATTTTCTTCAATCTTAAAAAGGACATTGCGAGTAGAGCTTTGCAAATTGGATTTAGCCAAGTAGCCAAATCTAAAGAAGTTCGTAAGTATATGGTAAGAGGGCAAGAAATGACTTACAAACATATAAATGTTTTCAGTTCAATACTACATGAAAGTGATTTGCCATCACCTAAGCACTGGGATTCAGAAGTCACAAATTCGACTGTCCCTCCATTTTCAGATAAGTTAATGATGTTTCATTCGATAGTATTGGTTAATGCAGCAATAGGTTTCTATGGTGCAGGAATGGCGGTATGTATGAGAAGGGATTTGATAACACAATATCAACGAGTGATTACAGAAACTCAACAATACGCAGAAGATGGGGCAAATATCATGATTAGTCATGGGTGGATGGAACAAACTCCTCAAGCTGACGATAGAGTTGAACTAGCAAAGGATTAAAATGTATACGGGGCATCTTTCCCACTATTGGAGAAGATGCTTTTTTAATCTATCCTGCACGTTACCGCAGCAACGGAAAAGGGATGCCGAAGCGTCCTTATATCACGCTATCATCCCCGAGGGAGCGGAATATCTTATGATACCAAGAGGCTTTTTTATGTTCAAAGTTCTTCATTACAGGAATGTTTCGTTCAACAATAACTAACTTGAAGTATTGATTATTTCTTCAGGACCGGTATCCATATTTCGCTTCTAAAATTTGGTGCAGTCACATCTTTATGCTCGTTCCACAAGATTTCTGGTCCTTCAGTTTGTTCATAGTTTGAGGACGGAAACCATTCAGAATAGATGCGACCCCAGATATTTTGAAGTGTATCAGGAAATGGTCCGACTGCTTCGAAGACTGCCCATGTTGATTTGGGTACTTCAAGTTGTATCAAATTGTCTGGACATTCCTCAGTAGTTGCCACTCCAATATAATGATCAAGCTCCCCTTTTTCCTCCATTCTACATTCAGAAAAATTCGTAGATGCACTAAGCAACCCTAATGGTTCAACATTCGAAAGCTTCTTAAGGTTATTGATCATATCAAAATCTAAGCTATTCCACATTGAAGCAATTTCCGGGTTAACCCCATTGAAAATAATAGGTACTCTTTTCTTGATTCCTACAATACGAAATGCCTCTTTTTCTTTAATGCGATAGTTCATTTCATTTCCCCCTTTAATAGATAATTGAAAGCTCATTCGTGGATAGATTTTTAAGGTTTGACCTTTATATCTGGCTTCCGAAGGAGTTACACCGTGCATACTTCGGAAAGCTCTTGAAAATGAGTCTGGCGAGTTGGGCCGATCTCAAATGATTCTACTTATAACACAAAAAGGAATGCCGACAAGCACTCCTTAAACTTTTAACGATCACGCTCGTCTGTTGCGCATCGCGAAAACGAGTTTAAGCCCACTTTCGCCGCTTAGTACGAATCGGCGGTATTCCTCCGTCTCCATACCATAGAGCGCTAGCTTACCTTCTGGATCGTAGTGCACGCCCCAACCGTATTTTTTCGTCAGCATCGATGCACGCATGCACGGATGACTTTTCTGAAACAGTTTTGCCCTTATTCCGGACGCATTCTCCTCTATCTGCTCGGCTGGAATCTCTTTATGCCGGATGTGCACCTCGTAAATGAGGTCTTCATGAGTAAAACGGTAAGGATTATGTGAAAGCAGCTCATATTGGAGAACGTGTACGGTCGGCTTTGCGTCCTTTTTATGAGTCGGTACCACACTGCTTGTTACCGGACAATCCGGCGCCACCTGTACGAATGTATTGAGGATAGTAGTCACTTCAGAATCACCCACTTTTTATAAATGGTTCGTTTTATTCAGAATAACGAATATTATGATGTTCATCAACTCATTACGTTGTTGCACTATTCTCCCGTTACTGTAGCAACGAAAAAGGATGCCGGAGTTTCCGTGCATCGTGCTATCGATCTCCGTTTAGCTAAACAAAGTCATTTCATTTTGTGTCAATTCAAATCATTTTTAACCTTTGAGTTGTAATTTGAGAGAAGAAGCGAAAGACCAATTAATAAACAAGCAACGCTGATCGCCCATAAAATACCCGATGATCCAATACTTAATGATGCAATTTCCGAACCCATAGGATTGTTATGTTCATTAGTGTTGATTGCCTCCAAGAGCTTGTAACCCGCAAAAACAAAGAAAAAAATATGTGCAATAAACCAGCGGAATGCTTCTTTGTTGAATTTGAATTCAAACCAAAGAATAATTAGAGTAATAAGTTCTATTCCCATCACTATTGCAAATCCCCAATTCAACATTCCGTACACTTCAGATTCTAAATACATTTTCACACCTCCAATAGTTTAGACGTTTTATTCATTGTGATCGTTTCGAGTTTTCCCTCCGTGTAACACAATCCCGCCCGTTTTTCGCACCAAAAAACAGGTGATGGATGCCTATCCCGTTCTCAATAAAAGCCACCGCAATTGTAAGGTAGTGGCTTGATGAACTTCTCCTCAACATTGTTTTACATTTTTGAGGCATTGGCAAAGGTCAACTTTGTTTTTAAAGTTTTTTGTATCAAGTTGAAAAAAACTTACTCCCTTAGCGGAAAAACAAAGCAAGAATACTTAGAATCATCCTTATATCATGTTATCGATTCCCGTTAGCCAATCCCTATATCACGCTTTTTTCTAAGTTTGGATAATCCTAACAACAGCAGAGGAAAAGCAAGACCAAATATGATTATGTAAGGTGTCCACACTTTTGGGATAACTGTCATGTTAAATACGATATTTGGTGAGATATGGAGAGAGTATATAACCAGAATTATTCCTAAAGGAAAAGTTAGCGGTTTAAAACCTTTTAGATTTAATAATTGTGCAGTACCTAAAGCGACTGAATAAAAACATATCGTAAGTTTAAAAAAAATCGTAATAAACCACATTCCAGCTACAATCGCTTCGATGCGTTGCAAAAAATCGGCTATATTGATTTTTTTTGCTAATTCATATGTGGGGTATAGATGTCTTGTTGTCGAATCAGTTCCAAGAACTAAAATAGAAAGTAATGTTAGAACGATTATGATGCTACCTCCTACAAATGTTCCCATCAAAAACGCTTTTTCAGCTTCTTCTTTCCGATTAACATAAGGAAAAATCATCAATAAAATCACCATTTCTAAAAAAGGAAAACCAATAAACGGAATCGCAGCTTTTAAAATTGGTTTTATTCCATTCTCAAAAGTTGGTTGAATATTTTTAAATTGTATTTCAGGAGAAATAAACATTATAAAAAATATAAAAAGTAAAAGGAACCAAGGAAATAGTATTTCTGCCGAACGTGCTATAGTTTCAATTCCAAGCAGTGTCCCCATGACAACAAGACACATAAAAATTATATGAACTACTTCTATTGGTGTTTCTTGAAAGATTTGAGTGGTTAGGAAATCACCAATATTCCTAAGAATCAGTGCTGCAAGGGTAAAAGGGACAGTTAAAAATAAAAGAGATATGAGTTTACCTATCCATTTTCCAAAAACTATCTGGCTATAATCAATTAAAGTCATATCGTGAAACTTTTTTCCTAATGTATTGTATAACCACACCACTAATAAACCTACAATTGTTCCAATAATACCGGATATCCAAGCATCTTGTTTTGCTTCCTTTGTAAGAAGAGAGGGTGCAAGTAAAATAGAAGTACCTATAATAAACATTGTTACTAATAACAAAAATTGGAATGAAGAAATCTTCTCGTTATCAAGCACTTTAACCAACACCCCATTAATCCTTTAGATGTATTATTTTCCAACAAAGCCCTAAGTAAACAAAGGATTAGTTTAATGGTTATTGAACATTCCTTCTCGATAGCGAGACAAACAAAAGATTCTTTATCCCCTTATTTAGTATTACTGCCCGTTTAGCTGAACAAAAAAGGACTGTGGAAACAGCCCTCAAAGTGGAACTATAGATCTCCGTTAGTTTGCATTGTCTTACTCTGTTCATAACAATTCCATTGCGTAGAGAACTATGAAAAAAATCCCCCCAAATGTTAGGACACCTTCTTTTACCTTGTAAACACTCCTCCACAATCATTTCCTGAAACTCAAATATGGTGACACAAAAAGAAAGGTTTATTCGACTTTCTGTTTGCGTTTTAAAATCGGTAAAGTAATATTAAATTTCTTCTCATCACCCTCGTTTATAGGTTTTTTTAATAATTCTTCTTGCCATAATTGGTATAAGTATATAACAAAAGCTATAGATACCATCAATAAAAACACCTGCAACCTACTGATGGTAATCAACTCATAGATTCCTCTTGATTGTACCCAAGGGTCAATCAAAACCATGTGCAGTCCCTCGATGGTAACATTAGTCAACATGAATAACCAGAAACGTTTAAAAGTGAAGTAAAAAATCCAGATAGTCCCTATGAGAAAGGGACCAAAGACAAACCACACGTTGGTGATCCTATCCCAGTTGAGAATTACAGTATTAATCTTCCACCATTGGTAGGTATACGCGACTTCAAACACGATTGTTACTAACATTGCAGCAAACAAGGCAACAGGCATATATCGCTTAACTACTTGTTTCTTTAAGAAACATACAGACACCCATGCAAGAACAAAAGCCAGTATCAAAATTGTCTCATTAGACACTTAAAGCCAACTCCTCTTTATTTCAACACGAAGATTACTTTCTGTTAATATCCCCCATATCACCAAATGTTACTCAACTAGGTAACCCTGTAGAGTAGGGGATTGGTTTCCTAGTCCTCCCTCATCAAAACGTACGAGCGGTTTTCCCGCATACGGCTTTCCGATGCTCTTCACCTTGTGCAGTATAGCTACCCCAAGCGCTAACTCGTTTCAGTCCCATACGTCCGAATTCCTCTGCTACCTTTCTCGGATGCAAATGGTTTCGCTTGTACTTCTTGTTCCAGTACACTGTCAGTCTCCGAATAATGTGCCAATCCACTTTTGACAGGAATTTGTTTGACATGCCTGGGTCTACGCTGCCGTAGTAATTCTTCCATCCTTGTATGATAGGATTGAGCTTATCTATCATTTGTTTGGGCGACCAATAGAGAAGTGCGCGTGGTGCGGTTACTTCCTTCACCTTGGCTCCGGGATACCCTTCCACCGCTATCGATCCCCGTATAAAAACCCAAATTTCATCATTTAGGATTCGCATCTGGAACGTAAATATTGTACAAATGGATATAACAATTCCTGTAAGGGTAATATATGGAAAACAAAAATAGGAGCAGTAATCAAAGCAATGAATCAAGTAGAAATGTTAAAACTCGAAATACGTTTGTCTGAGGTAACTCTTGATTATTGGCTTCATCATGATTTATTTACTTGGAGATGGTGGATACTTCTTGGATTCAGTATTTTCCCATCAGCTATTTGGTGGAAAATCCTTGATAAAACGAGGAAGCCAGAAATATTGCTGTATGGATTTTGCACTGCTTTTCTTGCTACCTTTTTAGACGTTTTAGGTTGGAATTTAAATTTGTGGTCTTATCCGCACAAATTACTGCCACTTTCTATTCCCTTGATTCCCGCAGATTTAATAATATTACCTATCTTCTATATGCTTGTTTATCAGCGCTTCCTCACATGGAGGTCATTCTTTTGGGCTAATATTGCATTGGCATTTATTTTGGCTTTTATTATGGAACCACTGTTTCTATGGATAGAGATTTCCAAATTTCTTGCTTGGAAACACGTTTTTTCATTTCCTATTTATATAGCCATCTCAATATTAGGAAAGTGGGTCACTATGAAAATCATGAAATGAAAATATCCGAAGACACTGTTGCAACCTTTTTTATCCCATACGCCTCTACAAACAGCACCCTATTCAGTTTTGGGGGTATTTTCAAATACCTTTTATTAAGCTTTTCTGGCCCGTTACCGCAGCAACGAAGTAGGGACGGATGCCGATCCCGTCCCTGTACTATCGAATCCCGTTAGTTGCACAACTAATCGCAATTCCCGCCACATTCATTTACTTCCAATGACTTCGTTTATATAAACAAAACCCCTTCAGCCTATAATTGAAGGGGTTTTGAATACTATTTTTTCTCTTTAATAACCAATAAAACGCCAATGAGAATTAAGATGGAGCCAATCCAAAACGTTACGCCTATGTTCTCTTCTAGAATAAGCTATCCAAGTAATGTACCAACCACGGGTTGAAAGAAGAAAAACAGCCCCCCCGTTTGAGGCGTTCAGCATTTGTAATCCGCGATTCCAAAGTAGAAATCCACCTGCCGTTGAAATAATGCCCAAATACAAACATGTACCAGACTACCCAAACAGGGTAAGAAGGATAATCATAAGGAATCCATTGGAATGTCCACCATGTCAGCAGCGCAAAGGTTACTATAAAACCTAGTAAAAAGCGTTTCGATGAAAACGTACTACCGACCTTCCTTGAATCGGTTTTATCTTTTTTTAATTATACTATCCTCTGGTGAATATAACCTCTCAAACAAGGCTAACCAAATCAAGAAACTGTTACCCTTTTTCGAGAATCCTTATTCAAGTAGAGGGAGTTTTGTGGAATAAAACCATTAAAAAATGCCCGACCAGTAGGTCAGGCATTTTTCTTATTGCATCCCTTTTTTAACTCATTCATCATCGGTAACTACACGTTTATGTGCAACAGCATTCAGGAAGGCTTGAACATCTCCAACGATGTTGTTATTTTGGTCAAAAAACAATTAGATATCTAACTGCTTACCTGTTCGTTTTCCAGTAAAAACAAACAAACTTAAAATAAGAAAGATTACGGCAGGCATAGCTAATCCTATTCCTTGACCAGCCTTTAAATGTGAAAACGCAGCGCCAGCCATGAGTAATACGAGTCCTCCAGAAGCAAGTAACCCCAATAAAAGTCCGATTGCTCCTAATACTTCACAGGCACCTACAAAACGCATCATTCCTAATGAATAACCAAGGCTTTTAAATGTTTGAATTTGCATTGCATTTCCTGTCAACTTCATCATACCAAAAGCGATAAAACCAACCACAAGTAATCCTTGAATAATACGAATAACCCATATCAGTATTTCTCCTCTTATGTTGTATTTGTTATTGTAAATTTTGCGCACCTAATCCAATTCTTTTTAATAAATCAATTAACTGTTCTTTTTCTTCGTTGCTGATAAACGAGAGATTTTTGGAGATTGTTTCAACGTGTTTTGGAAAAATCTCATCAAATAGTGCTTCACCTTTCTCAGTAAGAACTACATTTGATGCTCTTCGGTCCGTTGGACTTGGTTGTCTTTCTACAAAACCCCTTTTTTCCAATTTATCTACAACGTAAGTGATACTTCCACTTGGAATAGAAAGAGTTTCACTAATTTTTTGTACAGGATGTGGTCCTTTGCTATATAGAAGTTCAAGAATCATAAAATGCTCAGGATTAATTTCATAACGGTCAATATCCTTACGAATATTATCTAAAAGAGCTTTGGAAGCTTTCATCCAAACACGAAATAGTCTTAAATCAAGTTGGCTTTGTTTATCTCCTTGATACATAAAATCGACCTTCTTCCAAGGGATGAATTATCTATAAATGTTATCTTGGCTTTCGATACAACGGATAATCAACTTGTGTTGGAATCTCTATTAGCATCATCCGAAGTTCTTCACCTTTAGACTGAATTGTAATGGTTTCAACTTTCTCTGACTGAATAATAACGAAATCTTTATTCTCAAATGAAACTTCCAGTTCCTCAATCTCACCACCGTCACCTCTAATAGCTAAACCGGCTAGTGTCCGATTAGGTGAAAGAGCATACTTATAGATTGCACCATCTGCTATTTGAACATCAAACATTTTGGCATCTGTAACGATATTGATCGGTGAATGTTCACCTAATATCGTCTTAACCATTACACCATTTTCGGAAGTGATTGGAAAATCTTCATGCGCGTATATTGAGTAAGTTGGTGGGCGCTTTATGGCTTCATTTAAATACGGCTCGAACCAAATTTGAAACATTTCTGACGGCTCAAGAAGAGATTCGGCATGGTATACACCTGAGCCAGTTTGCATCACTTGAACACCACCAGTACCTACTTCGCTATTAGTACCAAGAGTATCTTGGTGGTGACCTTTACCCTTAATGTTATAGCTTAATATCTCAAAACCCTGATGAGGGTGAAAGCCAATACCACCTTCTCCTTCGGATTGTGCCCATGCCCAGTAAAATAAAGGACCGAGACGATTAATGAGGGAACCCTCGCCAGAAAAACCAATGGGTTTTTGTTCTTTTATTTTTCCTCCATCAAATTCTCCTTTTGCTTGGTCCTGCGGTTTAATGATTTTAATCTCCATTTGTATCCCTCCTTTGTTTTTATGAAATATTATATATCCTAAGATTACATATCCTAAGATTATATTTCCTGATATTATTTATCCTAACATTAGGATAAATTTATCCTAACATTAGGATAATGTTCATGTCAACAAAAAAACAACATTTATGGTTATTGAGTTGTTGTGTGTTATTTACTATGAGAGGAATGAGGTTCCTGCTCTAACAAAAAAACGCTGCAACCTTTACATTTATGGTTTGCAGCGTTTTAAATTATTTAAATGTGTTGTGCATGAGCTTCTTCACTTGAGCGCTTATTTCCTTTATAGATAAAGTAAAGGGCAATAAACATAAATAGTAATGCAAAAGAACGTTTTAAGTCTAAAGGTATTACTAAACTATTAAACCAACCGAAATTATCAATAAGAATGCCAATGACAAGCTGACCAACAATTCCTGATGTATTGGTTGCAATGACTCCAATTTTTGGGACAGCCGCAATAGTTAGAAGTCCATATAGAGTGCCCAAAAACGCAGCACTTAATTGCCATTTAGGTGCTTCTAGTATTCCTAGCACATTTCCTTGTCCAAAGAAAAGAATTAAAATGGCTAGAAACATCGAGCCGGTTATAAAAGTTAAAAGGGTAGTTTCAATTGTTCCAGCTTTTCGGCTAAATGTACCATTGATTGCCACTGCACCGCCTTGCACGCCGCCAGCTCCATAAACCAATACTTTATCCTTCATAACATAACCGCCATCAACACCACATTTGCCACAACTACACATTTATAATCATACAGAAGGGCTCCTTAAAGTACTTTAAGTTTACCAATTCGTTCGTACCCATATAATATCAATCGCCTTCATCAAAGTGGACGTATAAAAAAGCGAAAGCGACCCCATTCTATAGGGTCGCTTTTACTTGCCTTTTTTAGGTTTACACTTTGATGATTAACGGGATTCTAGCAAATTCTCAGCTAAGTGATTGCGAAGATACAGCTTTGATTCGTCAATCCCTTCGATGACTAAACGGGCAATCTGCTTAGCTCCTTCCTCCTGGAAGTGTGTATTGTCCTGAACTCCGTTGGGATAATTCGGGTTTACACCGGGATCCAGCCACAAAAATACTTTTTTGGTTCCCTCGGGTCCAAGCTCGTTGAACAATGCCTTGCTTTTAGCTGTCAAATCAATGACCGGTACATTTTCCTCCAGACCAAGCTCTTTCATGGCTTCAGGGTACTCGCCGTGTGAATCTCTCGCTAAACCTTCGGCTGTAAAGCGTCTTCGTTCCACTGGCGTGATCAGAACAGGAATGGCACCCTTCTCCCGAGCCCCATCAATATACTGCTTCAGATGACTTTTATACGTGGTATAAGGCTCCGTGTATCGGGTTGGATCCTCTATTTTCTCGTCATTATGCCCGAATTGGATAAAAAGATAATCTCCCTTTTCGATCTGATCAAGAATTGGCGCTAATCGCCCTTCATCAATAAAGCTCTTGGAACTCCTCCCGGATACGGCCTCATTCTTGACAATTATCTTATCGTCAAACATCTCATCGAACACTTGACCCCATCCTGCGCGAGGAGCAAGATGGCTTTCGTAGTTGGAAACGGTTGAATCCCCCGCTAGATAAACAGTTACACTATTTCTTGCGGTTCCGTTACTGCTGTTCGCTTGCACATCCGAAACTAGGGCCCCGCTGCCTCCCAAAATAAAACTCGTAGACAACACCGCTATACACAACTTTTTCCATTTATTCTTCCACGTTTTCATCCTATGTCCCCTTCCTTCCTATTCCTTCGGATTCCATCCCTTTAATACATTCTCAATCGTATACGCTTGGGCTTCCTCGTCCGTCAGCTGCCTTCTGGATTCATTGATGACGGCGCCAGGACCATAGTTTTGGTATTCGTAAAACCTGGCATCGGAAGCGAGGAATCCGGACATGTCTGTCCAACCTTGCGGGTTGATGTGGGCTCCAAGATAACACTTTATAAATACCACACTGGCGATCGCGTCAGGATTCCCGCCCGGATGCCACGGTCTTCCTAAATGGACCGTACCGTCCGGTGCATTACTGAGCAGTCGGCTATTAATAAACAAATATCCATACGGCTCGGTAATTAATGTGCTTGCAGCGGTCACATATCCGTTATTGGTAGAGGAGCCCCTGTCAAGAGAGACGATATCGCAATCCTCAAAAACAGCCCTTGCCCCGCCGAAAATAAAGTCTACATCCCCCTCAATGTAACACTGATAAAAGTACTGGCTTCCTCCGTTGGTGTATAACGTATCTTGATTGCCGATAAACCGGACATTCTTAAAAGTCATGCGATCTCCTCGGGTATAAACGGCAACCGCTTGTTTGTTGTTCACGTTCACACTGCTTTCATCGAAGGAATTTTCAAAGGTAATATTTTCGGCTGTAATGTCATCCGCGTATAAGTAGACGCTTGCGCTTCCACTTGTTCCGTACGTTCCGCCTGTCGGTTTTTCCTTTCCGGAATAGTTATCATAGGTAATAATCGTTCCGTTAGCGCTTTCACCCCGCAGGTCGATAAAGGGCTTGCTTCTGGGGATGGTCACAACTTCCTTATAGACACCGTCATGGATCAAAATTTCAACCCGTTCCGTATTATCCAGAGGAACGGCATCAATTGCCCCTTGAACGGTTGCAAAATCGCCTAGACCATCTTTGGAAACCGTTAATTTATTCGGTATGGCTTTGATTTCTTCGGTTAAATCCTTTAACTTCTTTTGATCCCCTTCCTTCAGCTTGCTGCCTAAGACGTCAGTAGAGTTGGTTTGAGTCACCGCAGCATAGATTTTGTCCTCGTTGATGAATTTTTCTTGATGAAATGGATCAAAAGTTTCAAGCATCAGAACCGTGTTCCCTTGGGGATTCGTTCCTACCGCGGCTCTTTGAACCTTTAGCTGCCCGGTTGCCCTGTGATCTAAAGCAATGTCACGGAAATCGAAGGACTCAAACTTGCTGTCCAAGGTCACGGCAACAAGATTCTTTCCTACTAAATGTACATGTTCGATCTTTACATCTTTGACTGGAAAGTTCCTACTCGTTTCAGAAGCTTGTCCTTCCTTGGCGAGGACACCGAGCGTTTGCAATTTCTTCTTCAGTAATCCATTTATCAAATGATTTAAATCCGTTACCTCTACCTCACTCTCGACAGGAGGCTGGTTCTGTTCGTCACTTGGCTGGCCTACCCCTAGGTAGTCGATGTTGGCCCCGCCCGTCATTCCCGATGCCGTGGCTCGAATCACATTTTGGCCAGCCTGTAAGGCTACTTTTACATACGTTGTTTGCCAGTTCGTCCACTCCACGGTCGATTCCAAAGCCAGTTCTTGTAAGACCGTACCATTAATGGAAATGGTAACAGGCCGATCCTCCACGCCTCCGTTTGCATAACGAAACGCTAACGTGTATTCACCCGCTGTCGGCACCTCAACCGTCCATTCAATAGATCCTCCTGCTGTATTCGGATAGTAGTCAACAAAACCAGTGCCGGAGAATCCGGTATGCTTCGTATCGACAATCGCACCGCTCAAGACCGCTTGCTCCGCTTCATAGATGATGGTGCTTTCTGCACCTGCCGCATGAATTCCCCTATCTGCCGGCCACTGGGACACGGACATTAGGGTAACAAGGGTAAGTGAAGAAATAAACATCCTTTTCCTGACCCTATTCCTTTTCATAATTTTTCACCTCTTTCATTGGGTTTCAGTTTCAGATTATACAGAATTTGATATTGATAAAACATATAAAATATTAAGAAAAATGTTTTGTTTTTTTATCATTTCTAAATCTTTAAACAAGAACTTAATATTTCAAACAATATTCTAAAAATATTAAATTATCATTTTTGAGCATTTACTCTAAACTTAGGAACTGAACCATCTAACCTCTTACCGAATCCCTGTAAGCGGTTTAAAAAACAACGAGGTGAAATCAATGAAAAAAATTTGGACCACACTTCTTGCTACATCCCTGATGGCTGTCACCTTTTCTTCAACCTATGCTGCCTCAAATGAACTAGGCCGTGAGGTACTGGGTCCCAAAGATGGCTGGGCGGCTGCCAAGACCGCGAACTTGGAGGGAACGACGGGAGGTGCTGCTGCTGATTCCAATCATGTCTACACGGTGACGAATCGAAGCGAATTGATTCAAGCCTTAAAAGGAGACAAAGCAAAAACGGAAGACAATGACACGCCTAAAATCATTTATATCAAAGGCACAATCCTGATGAATGTGGACGAAAATAATCAAGAATTGACAGCTGAAGAGTACAGCGAAGGAACCGGGTATGACTTTGAGCAATATCTAGCTGCATACGACCCGAAGGTATGGGGAATGAAAGATGAGGTTTTTGGGCCCCAGGAGGCAGCCCGTGCCGCAGCACAGCAAAAACAATCCCAACAAATCATGGTTAAGATCGGTTCCAACACCAGTATTATCGGTCAAGGTGATGACGCTCGGATCATTGGTGGAGGCTTACTGATCGATAACGAATCCAACGTGATTATCCGAAATATCGAATTCGAAGCACCCATCGATTATTTCCCCCAATGGGATCCGACAGACGGAGCGGAAGGAAATTGGAACTCCGAATATGATAATGTATCTATCCTGAACGATGCTCACCATATTTGGATCGATCATAACACGTTCAGTGACGGCGAATATCCTGACAGCGCTTCCGGTAAATATTACGGTCGTGAGTATCAACAGCACGATGGATTGTTGGATGTTAAAAATGGAGCAAGCTATGTCACAGCGTCTTACAATGTGTTTGAAGACCATGATAAAGTGACCATCGTGGGTTCGAGCGACAGTAGAAAGGATGACCGCGGAAAATTAAAGGTGACCTTTCACCACAATCATTATAAAAATTTGAGTCAGCGCCTTCCGCGCGTTCGTTTCGGTGAAGTCCACGTCTTTAACAACTACTATGAGTTCAACAATGAGTCCGAATATAAGTTCGAATACGCCTTAGGGGTAGGCATTGAATCCAAGATTTATGCAGAAAATAATTATTTTGATTTCGGGTATGACGTCGATCCGTCCAAGATTCTTAAGAATTGGAAAGGAACATCCATCTACGAAGACGGTACCCTGATTAATGGCGCCAGTGAACATCATAAGGTCGATCTTGTCGCAGCCCACAACGAAGCAACAAGTGACCCCGCCAAGAAGTTTGATGAAAATGTGGGATGGGTCCCTGAACTATGCGATCGGATTGACCCCACTCAAAGCGTACCAGCCTTGGTGAAAGCAAAAGCGGGGGCTGGAAAGTTAAAGTAGTGAAGAACTCCAGGAGGGTGTCTCAAAAGTTGACTTTTTGACACCCTCTTCATCTATTACTTCAACATCTTTTCCATATGATATGGATCGGGGAGTTACCCGCATACCGGGGTACGGCGGATTTACGGAAAAAGAGCGGCTTGATTAATCACTTAAAAAATCTAGTTCAAGAAACCGACCCGGGTGCGTGTGTTATTGTGACTGAGGCGAATGAAATACTGGGGGAAGGGTTTAAGCGGTATTGAGAGGGGATTAGTCGGAAATTCATTCAGCAGTTTCCTCCACCATTTGTGCGGCATACCTTCCTACTTGGAACGCGCTGAAATGAGGCTAAATCAGATCTTTGGCAAATTCAAATGCATCACCAAACCCTAACGCCCGAACCATTCCCCCACTCCTTTGCCAGTTCTCTGATCTGGGCTATAATCTTTAAATTTATATGTATTCTTTCCTTCACTATGATAATAAACCATTGGTACTAGCGCCTATGACTTTATCCCGAATAAACAGGAAGGAAGTGTAAAGAAGGTTTATGGGGGAGGATTTGCTTATACAGCATTTTGAGATGATACGACTTGACGGCGCTGGAGCCATCGCTTATACGTCGGATCGCGGAGGAACCTTCGATATTTGGCTTAACCGACCTATGACGGCTCTTAACTATCCGCTCACTCGAGGATTGGGAGAGGAATATTCGGTTCCTTATTGGTCGGCGGACAGCCGGTTCCTGTGTTATGTAAAAAACGGACGCATTGGGATTTACGATATCATATCCCATTCCAGCAGCTCGATCTTGCAAGAAGGAGCTTTCAATGCCCAATGGTTTCCTTCAGGGAGAGAGCTTTTTTTGCCGCCCCAGACCCAGCAGGGATCAGCCAACTCTATAAAATAAATGCTGATGGAACAAACGGCAACTGACCCAAAAAGAAGGGCATGCTTCATAACGTCAGGCTTTCACCCGACGGCAGCTTCGCACTCTACACTTCACCCGGGGTCAGCATATCCATCATCTCGACCGTTAATCTGGCCACAGGCAAAACATATTCCCTGGAAGGCGGACCGCAGGCTAAAAACTACTTTCCGGAATGGTCGCCCGATTCTTCCTTTATCACCTACAGCGCCCCAAAACAAGTATTATTCTCTCATCCAAACCGATAATCGGACCGGTCTACAAAAAAGCACGCTTGCGGTCTCCGATTGCTTTGCCACCCCTATGAGCTGGTCGCCGGACGGAAACCGCATAGCTTACTTGCGATACGAAGAACCGACGGTTTTTTCCAAATTTCCGCGATTTCATCTGAGGGCCAAATAGATGAAGTATACCGTTCGGAAGCTTTTCATCCATTAAGGGGTACCTTTAGCAAAACGCGGATTTACAACGTTAAGGATATTCCACTATTAAAAATCCCAATCTTTCAGTGATATAAATGAGAAATTGGGATTTAATTATTCAACAATCGCGCCCTTTAACAGAAGACTCGATTTCAAGATAATCTTAACAGACATTAATATCGATCTTCAGTTACTGCCCCCTTATATGTCCTAGTGACAGGGTTCTTACCATAGACCGCAAAGCACCATGATGTCAATGATTCTCCTAATTCGAATGCTCTTCTTTTATGATTTAAAGGTAATGAATTATAGTATTTCTATATACCCTTCTGTTCCATGCACGCGAATTCGTTGCCCATCTTTTATCAGTTTAGTAGCATTTTCCACTCCGACAATTGCTGGTAAGCCATATTCACGTGCGATAACTGCTCCATGGGTCATCAGTCCACCAACTTCGGTGACTAGGCCTTTTATTGATACAAACAATGGTGTCCAGCTAGGGTCAGTAAAGGAGGTGACTAATATATCTCCATCTTCTAGATCAGCATCTTCCATGTTTAAGATGACACGTGCTCGTCCCTCTATAACTCCGGAAGAAACAGGCAGACCTACAATAGCTTCGGCTGGGAGATTTTCTCGTTTGTACTCACCTGCAATGATTTCACCATCAGACGTGATGACACGTGGGGGAGTTAGTTTTTCATATAATTTGTACTCGTCTTTTCGTTTGCTGATGATCTGGTAATCCAGTTTATTTGTGCGTACGACTTCGCGAAGTTCTTCAAAAGTGAGATAGTATATATCTTCTTTTTCATGAATAACGTTGGCTTGTACGAGTTGTTCGGATTCTTTCAGTAAAGCCTGCTTATAAACGAAGTAGCGATTAATCATGCCGTATTTTGGATATTCACGATAACCGATGAAATTCCGGATTAGGTCGATCATTCGTTTTGTTTCTTTGGCTTTTTGTTCACCATCTGGTAATTGCTTCAATCGATCTAATAACTCTTGTTCTTTTTTTAAAGCTTCCTGTCGCCCTTGCTCAAATTTCCGATTGCTGGCATTAGGTTCAAAGTTTTTGATATTACTAAGAATCATGGGGACAAGTGTCGTTGGTTTTTCGCTCCAACGGGTTTTAGTAATATCGATTTCTCCGACACATCGCATTCCGTATTTGATAAGATAAGCATAGATCGCGTCTTGGGTTTCCTGTCCACCATCAAACTTAACCAGTTCATCCAAAAAGTTATCATCTTTTACATGTTGTAAATAAGCAATTACTTCCGGATAAGGGCGAATCACATCGGCGACATCCAATAGCGCCAGCCCCATTTCCGAAGTAATATTGTTTGGCACAGATTGAGAAAGCGTGTCTGCTATGTTTTTTTCACCCAACCACTTGTTCATTTTTTCATTGATCCATGATGAAGCATCTATAGCAGCCGTAATCACACCCAAGTTTTGTGGATCAAATAAAATCTTCTTTAATTGCTGGATATCTTCTAGAATAAAATCAAATAAATCCGGTCCTGATTTCGTTTGGATGTTATGCTTTAACTCTTCTATCGATGTTTGACTACTCTTAATCAAATCAGAAACGATTGTCGGATCGTTTTCGATTTGTGCTTGAAAACCCGCAGACGACACACCTTTATTGTTACCGGGACTCTGTTCTTTTTTATCATTTGGTAACGATTTTATAAAATCTCCTCGCTCTATTATGGTCATAAGTGCGTCTTTTATGAGCGGATCGGATTTTCCCAAGGTATCTATTATCGTTTTTCTGCTGACAGGCGAAGCCAGCATATGTGTGACATCCACAAACAACCTTCCACCAGCTTTTCGCATGGGTGCATTAGTCGTTAACAGGAAAAAAGACAATCCCAATGGTTTCATGGGGTCGGTCATCATTTGTTGGTGACCGACAGATACATAGACGTGATTTTCTTGATCATTCGCTTCAGGGATGGGGTATAATTTAGTGATGGGCCGACTCTGGACCATATAAAATGTATCATCAACCAAACACCATTCGATATCTTGTGGGCAACCAAAATAAGCTTCGATCTGTCTTCCTATGCGTGCTAGTTGTAAAATTTGTTGTTCAGTAAGGGTTTGAGTCTTTTGCTGATCAGGATCGATCTGCTGTGTCTCTGTTCCGCCTTCTTTTCGTCCATAGATAGCCAATTTTTTGGTTGCTATCATCTTATCGACGATTTCCTCTTCCTGTACTTTATAACAATCGGCAGATACCAAGCCAGAGACCAGTGCTTCTCCAAGTCCAAAACTGGCATCGATTGATAGCAGCTTTCGGTTAGAAGTAATCGGATCAGCGGTAAATAAAATCCCTGAAGCCTGTGGGAAAACCATCCTTTGAACAATAACGGATAAGTAAACTTGGCTGTGGTCAAATCTGTTTTGCATTCGGTAGATTACCGCACGATCCGTAAATAAGGAAGCCCAACATTTGCTGATATGCTGCAAGATTGCTTCTTTTCCGATAATATTTAAATAGGTGTCATGTTGACCAGCAAAAGAGGCATGTGGTAAATCTTCAGCAGTCGCACTAGAACGCACTGCATAAGCATGTTCATCGCCAAACTGGGAGAGATAGTGAGCAACTGCTTTCACAACATCGGAAGGAATTTCTACTTCCATAATGATTTCTCGAATCTTCCTGCTGATTTCACCAATTTGATCTCGATCCTCTACTTTTAGCAGTGTTAGTTGATCCAACAATGCTTGAAACGTTTCGTTTTGTTCGATGGCTTTTTGATATCCCACTGTTGTAACACAAAATCCTTCTGGTACTTGTATTCCTTGAATTTTTGATAATTCCCCTAAATTTAACCCTTTTCCGCCAACGAGCAAAAGCTGTGTTTTTTCCATTTCCTGAAAACCGAGAATCAAAGAACTCATTCTATATCTCTCCTAACCATTACAATTCCTTTTTCGCACACGCCTCGCAGCTCTTTTTGCTCGACCCATTCACCGATCATCTGCCGAAGATGAATGATTTCGTTTTCTATGAATTGTATATTACTACGCTTCACTCGTTTTTCACATAATCAGACCAAATAAATAGAACGGTTTACGACCAAATACATCGGATAATTTACCGTAATTAGGAACAGTAATTGCGGCTGCCATCATATAGGAAGTAAAAACCCAAGCATATAAATTAAATCCATGTAAATCACCAATAATGGTAGGCATTGCAGTAGATATTACTGTTTTATCCATGGAAGAAAAGGACATTGTTAACAAGACTGTTGCGAGTGCACCTTCTTTTACTTGTAATACGATTTGAAGTTTGTGTAACAGATCTTGACATATTTATCCCTCCAACAAATCTCATTAAAGTTCTATTGCATTTTAGCAGTAGTAGATGAGAATAAATAGTCTATATTTACCATTTTTTATATGCTATAATTAAATTAGGAAGAGTTCAATTTTTAAAAAAATACCTTTTAGCCCACAATGAATATGGTTAAAACCAACTTTTTTCCATTTAATCTGTTTATTTCCCCCAAAACACCTTGTATTAATATGAGATATCAAGCTCTTATTAAACTAACCTCCCCCAATACTTTAATAAGAAAAGGGAGCAGCGATAACACACTGCCTCAACATTCGATCCCCCTCGTATTATGAGGTCAGCCAGTTTTTTCTGGTTGATTTTTTTCATTTTAGGTTTTTATTTTTACGGTAGCCGGGGAAGAACGGCCGATCTCCTGGGAGTATGACCCCGTTGACATGAACTACCATATGTAAAATACGCAACATTGCCTGGATTCATCCGTCTATTAAAAAGACTACCAATATAAAGAAGGAGGAGTGAGTATGTTCAAACTTTATAAACGATTAGTGATCGGCGCTTCTCTTGGCTCATTGTTTAATTGGTGTCGTAACGTTTAAGTTTGAAGGTATGCAATGAGTGAAATTAAACGAACTGTTCCAATAATCTACACAGAGATATAAAGCAGCTTCCTTTTTGGGACCTGATTTGTATTCACTAAGTAATTCTGTATCCATCGGAATGCTACCTGAAGTTACAGATCGGCTTCCTAGCTTTTCTTTTCTTTGGATTATACATATTCAAGAAAGCGTGGCGCTATTGCAGGTAGGTAAAAGCGGGATGCTTATGGATAAGTATAATCATGGCAGTAACCATTTTTTTAAGGAATCCAATAATTAAAATACTTGCTGAGAGTCTCTTTAAAAGAGGCCGTTTTTCTATCATATTACCCCAATAAGTTGCAATATTTGATATTACGTTTCTTAAAACTATCCTGACCAATCGTTCAATAACCAACAGGAACAAATTATCATCTTAGCGGTCACGCATAATTGCTACATATCTCGGCCTAACTCGCGCATATTTTGATGTACCCCATCATTACAAGGCCTTTTTAATCGTTTCGGTTAATAAAAAATGGCAGTTACATCCATCGATGTATACCCTTACTAAAAAACACAATCTAATATATAGTATAATTAAACAGGTAAAACAGCTAACTCCACAAAAACTACCCCAATCATAAAAAAAAGACGGCTGCTTGCGCAAGCAGCCGTTATTTAACCGATCAAGTTGGGGGCTATACTCTCATTATTCATTGAAGGCTTTCTCTAATTCCGCAAGATCAAATTTCTTCATTTTAAGAAATGCCTGAGTTAAGCAAGTAATTTGCTCCGGTGTGCCCTTGCTCATCATCTCGTCCATCTCTCTTGGCACAATCTGCCAAGATACACCGTACATATCTTTCAGCCAGCCGCATTGCTCGGCTTCAGGAACCGCAGACAGCTTTTCCCAGTAGTAATCAATCTCTTCTTGTGTGTCGCAGTACACAATAAATGAGATTGCCTCGTTGAAACAGAATTTATGCTCCCGCGCGCTGTCCATTGCTGCAAACCACTGATTTTCAAGCATGAAATCAGAGAACATTATTGTTCCTTTTTTGTCAGGTTCCATACCATCAGGGTAGCGGGCAATAAGTCCCTGCTTTGAGTTCTTAAATACTGAGAGATAAAAATGAATCGCCTCTTCCCCTTTGCCGCATTTATCGCCGACAAACAAAAGCGACGGCACGATCGTAGGCCGCTCTTCACCTTCTGGATTGGTAAGGATTAACTGCCACGACAAACCATACTTATCCTGAATCCAGCCATACCTCTCACTGAACGGATACTTATCAAGCGGCATTAACGCTGTGCCACCTTCGGACAATTTATTCCAAACCTCATTTATTTTTTCTCTCGCGTTTTTTTCTCGCGATGGGTCAAAATTAACTATGAAAGACACCGACGGATTGAACTTGAACAAAGGCCCTGCGCTGATTGCCATGAACTTCTCCCCCCATAACTCAAAAGAGACCACATCGCTGTCGCCTGATGGTGTGTTGTGGAGTGTTGTTACATTCGTAATTTTTGAGTCCGGGAAAATGGAAGCGTAAAACTCGGCTGCTTCTTTTGCCTCCTTGTCATACCATAAATGCGGAACGATTCTTTGATTTGTATTTGTCATAGTTATTCCTCCCTTTATTTTCAAAATCTGACCAAAATCCTAGCGAATACACTTCATATAGATACCTCTAGTTCTTAAATCTAAACGTGAAACAACCTTATCCGATACGAGATTTAAGATAATGCCGTGCTAAAGAAGTGCATTTAACCCACATGGAACAATCGTAAATCCTCCTGTTGAGCACCATAAGTTCTTATCCCGCATTAGAACATGCCATTCTCATTGGGAGAATTCTCCGGTATAGGCTGACCCAAATCCCCAAATTCTACGATGAGATCGTTATGGAAGCGGAAGATATGGACCACTGCCCCTCCAAGATCCTCTTGATTTTGCTTGACATGGGAGTGAACCGCAACGATATCTCCCTCTTCGATGGAACGTTTTACCTCAAGAATCTTGTGAGGATTCTTGGCCGCGTTCTCTTCCATCGCGAGCATAAGCGAATCAGCATCACCACGGAAATAGGGATTGTGGTGGCGGAAATCAGGACCTATTGAAGCTCTGGTATGCTTCGCGCACTTTCCCCGACACAACCTGTTGCAAAAACGACACCGCCTTCTCTTTGTGAGAAGTCTTCATTACAATTCATCCTTTCTGTATAAGGGTTGTCCATAGTGAAATTAATCTAACTAGCTTTTTAATCCGAAGTGAGTAGACCTTTCGGTCCGTTTGTGTGAAGCAGGTTTTAGTATGAACTCTTCATATAACAAACCTAATTCCATTATACTATCCAAATTATGGATCATATCAACTCAATTGGTATTTTTTGTGTAACCACTAATTAAGGAATGCTGCCCGTTTGTTCAGAAAGGAAACCAAAAAAGGAGCGATGGCGTTGATTCCGTCGCTCCCATTTCATCTACTGGCATTTAGAGGGAATTGATGGCTTTCTGATTCAATTGATTATCCAGATCATGATGCAAGGATCGAAGGATAGATCTTCATTCCTCTAATGAAATGTCATGCTCTTTACACCATTCAATGACTAATTCCTTTATCTTCTTATCCTTGTATTCATACCATTCTTTTTCGACACCATGCTCTATGATCCCATCTTTAAATCTTCGAAATGCCCCTCTTCCTTGAATGGCTTCATACAAGGCTTCTCGAATCTCTTCTTCAATAACTGTCCCAATAAATTCTTCCATAATTTCATACTCATGGTACTCGTTCCTTAATGTGAAATCGAGGTAGATCCCGTCCTCATCCTCTAATATTTCTATTGCTTTTTCAATATTCTCTTTTTGCCAATCAGGAAAGTTCTCGATTGGCTTCTCATGTTCTACCGCACGGATCTCTTCTTCCGATAATGTGATCACCTCTCCTGTTTGGGTGTTGATGTATGTAAACGTACCATTTATTTGTATTTCAATTTCTCCCACTAGGTCATCCAACTTCACCGGCTTTTTACTGATCATCTTCATTCCTGTCCTTTCCGTATTTTACGTTGTCCATTTTGCTCACTACCGCTATACATTTCTCCTTTTTCTCCATTCTAGAAGATGAGATTTCTGTTATAAAAGGTATTCTACTCTTAAACCCCCAAAAATTCAAAACCCATGTTAATCTAGCCAACTAGTTCCTCAACAAACGATCTCCGTTAGAATAAATATTTATTCATCCAACTTGTTCTTAATTTTTAATTCGTCAAATTCTGCCCGAGCTATATATACTTCCTATAATTAACGTCCATAAACTGAAATTACTAAGTGTATTTCCAACATCATTTAGCATTGCGTTAAACAATTGCTCATTCCAACTAGCAACTCCCGAACCAAAAATAGCAGCACTTATATATTTAGTTGAAATCAAAAAAGCAGATATAGCTATAAATGCAATACCAGTTCCCCGTCTCCTCATCTTTTCATCACTCTCCTAAATATAAAGTTTACCGTTTACCGTAAAAAACCATAAAATCAGTTAGACTATACTACCTGTTACTTACTTGACTAAATAAAAAAGGATGAAAGCACAATGACGCTCTTGATCTCCGTTAGTTCAAGAAGGAAAACTCAGTATTATTAAAGGAATCCCATATAACAACAACAGCACCCCCGCGACCCACAATAATATAGCCCAACTTCGATAACTCTCGAAGGAAGGGAGGAACCATGCAGTTAATCGCAATGAATTGAAAATAGCGTCAATTAATGCATTTATTAAGTGTTCGTGTGCTTCTTCTGGATTACCTTTCTTCCACAAAAACCTTGAAAAATAAAACGATATTAGACCAAGTATTGTACTTCCGATTCCAATTAACAAAATTTCACCCACCACCTAAAGCCTTTAAGCAACTGTATTTGAACTATGGATCCACGATAGTTGAGCGGTAATAGCCATTGTTTTCTTTAAATTCTTGTCATAATTATTGAAATCAATATAATCAGCATTCCAGAGATAACCAGAACCCATCTATACGGATGTTCGACCTTTCCTTTCTCATCCTCATAATCCTTGATAATTCTACGGTAAATTTTTGATTCATCCGTTGGAACCCAATTAGGTGCAGATGGAAGACTGCCAAAAAACAAAAAACGATGTAAAGGCAGAATTGAAATAATCATTAAAATCCCAATACCTATTCCCCATTTGGAGATAAACTCTTTATCTAATGTTGAAGTGAAGATATACGATAGAACAACCAGAAAAATAAAAATGAAAACAGTGGTTAACAACCCAAACTTAATATTTTTCATAAGATTCCCCACGCTTTAAGTTAAGTTATATAAATAATACGAAAAATAAATGGTTTTAGGTTCGAAATTACAATAAAATTAAAACCGTTTATGTCACTAAACTCCCTTTAGCTTAGCAAAAAACGCAGGGGAGGGATGCCGCGATCCCGTCCCCTGCTATCTATCTCTGTTCGTTTTATAAGAATACCCAGAAACATTTATCTGAATATTTATATTTTATCCACCCTGTCGGTCAATCACTTTTCCCCTGTTATTTAATCCCCTGACAATTCTATAATCCCCTACTTTAAAATAATACCTGCCTGTTAGGGTAAATCGGTTTCCATCCTTAGATACTTCAACCGTTTGGATGTCACTGTTATTGATACTCCCAAATAGAACTTCAGTTATTTTTTCGTTATTTCCATCCGTTGTTGTTTTTCGGTAAAAGTCTCGATACATGGTCATATTTTTGCCAAGTAAAACAACAAAAAGAAAAGCGTGATTTCATATGCGAATCGACGCTCGAAATGACTTGTAAATTGTAATTTTGAGCCCCGTAACGGAACTCGTTATAATGAATTACCTTTCCTTTTTCCGTTGAAGACCATGTACTGAGTTTATCAAACCTATTGATTTTCTTGGTCCATTAGATGTTGGCTTACATGAAAAGCTAGTGTAAAAATGAATTCCGAATTGGTCGGCTTATGTGCATTATGCTGGTAGGCTGGAAAAATAGAGTATTGGATTTCCTTGCTTCCACGTGTCCAGCACATCTCAATGGCGTGTCGTTTGGCTCGTTCGACACGACTGGCGGTTGTATTGTACTGGTGTGCAATGTCTGGATATAGTCGTTTAGGTATTGCTCACATAAATAAGACAAGGTAGAAAAAAATCCTGCAATCACATGGACAGCAGGATAATTGTTTACTTCATCAATTTTAGGAATTCACTTATATCATAGTTAAATTCCTATATTATGATATTGAATATGTTATTTGTTATCACAGGGGATTAGTGCATTAGGAGCTAAGGAACAAATCGAGCTCATTGTTCAAGGTATCCAGTCTTAATTTAACCTTCTTAGATGGTGATTTAATGCGACGAATTTTAACATCCCAAATCATCTTCATTTTGTTTCCATGAAAAAACTGGTTTGTACCGTTACAGGAATCCATATATATAAGGATAAAAGCGATCAGGAGTGGGGATATTTGGACAAACAAAACAGCAGATATAGATGGGTTGTATTTGCTTCTGTCATGTTGACTTATTTATTAATGGCGAGCCAACGAACCGCTCCGGGATTGATTACAGACCAAGTGATGAGGGATTTTCATGTAACAGCATCAACGATTGGGTTACTGACGAGTATACAATTTTTCGTCTACACGGGTTTACAAATTCCGATGGGTATTTTGGCTGATCGTTTTGGTCCCAATCTTTTTCTCATTATAGGTGCAGCACTTACAGGTTTAGGTACCATCATTTATAGTCTTGGTACACATGAACTTGTCCTGTTCTTTGCCAGAATACTGACGGGGACCGGGGATGCGACCATCTGGGTCAATATGGTGTTAATCTTGAGCCAATGGTTTAATGTAAAGGAATTTGTTCGATTAATTGGTCTGGCGGGAATGACAGGAAGTCTTGGGTTCCTTTTGGCGACAGTCCCTTTCTCTGCATGGATTGTCCTACTTGGTTGGAGGGCAGCATTTTTTTCAGCAGGAATACTACTATGTCTATGTAGCATTCTCCTTTATTTTGTACTCTTAAAAAAGCCAAAACAACTCCATCTTAACGAATCGGCATCTGTAAATAATGAGCTGCAACGCGAAAAAACGTTGGTCTTACTACAAAGAATATTTTCGAATCCGCAGGCATGGGCTTTATTCTTTTGTCACTTTGGGGTTGTAGGCGCTTATGTAGGATTTATCAGTTCGTGGGCCGTTCCCTATGGGATGGATGTGTATGGAATGACACGTTCAGACGCGAGTCAGCTCATTATGATTGGTCTTATCGGGGCACTTATGGGTGCTCCTCTAACGGGTTGGATTTCAAGTAGGTTAGAAACCATTAAACGCCCTTATGTTGTTGTTCATATTACGATTTTATTGAGTTGGTCTTCCTTCCTTTTATTTCATGGGAATCCGCCATTGTTCATGCTCATTATGCTTTTCTTTATCATTGGCTTTGGATATGGGGCAAGTGCCTTAACCTTTGCTCTCGTTCGTCAATCTTTCCCTATAGTAGAATCTGGCATGGTCTCTGGGTTTGCCAATACGGGTGGATTTCTAAGCGCTGTATTGCTGCCCAGTATTTTTGGAAATGTATTGGATCATTTTCAGAGTACTTTAGGCAGTATAGGTGATGGATACTACTACGGTTTCATCACTCCAGTCATCTTCTCCATCATTGGCTTGATTGGAGTGATTTTTATTAAGGAACAGCGTCAAGATGCAGGACGCAAATCGGTTGAACAAGATGCTTTTTAAATTTTATTACTTTCATCAAGATGATAGCATAGTTGAACAACGCCAGAGGAAAAAGTTCTTGTATGAACCAGCTTTAGATTTAATCTCTGTTTTATGTCAATAAATAAAGGTTTTCCACTTCCCAAAATAACAGGGTGAACAGATAATCTTAATTCATCAACAAGTCCTAAATTTATAAAAGTTGTAATAAGACTTGCTCCGCCATATAGCCAGATGTCTTTACCAGGCTTATTCTTCAATTTTTTTACTTCTTCAAGAAGATGATCATTGATAAAAATGGCACCATGATCCGTCCTTTTTTGCGTTCTGGAAAACACATATTTTTCTTTGCTATGAACCAATTTCCACATTTCTTTTTCGGTATCCGATTCTTCCGTTCCAGGAGTATATTGTCCCCATAAATCGTAGCTCTTTCTTCCATATAAAATCGTATCAATTTGATTCAAGAAATGGGTGAACCCCATTTCAGAGTCCATGATGCACCAATCAATTTCTCCTTTTTGCCCTTCAATAAATCCATCTAAAGTAACGGCTAAGTCTAAAATTATTCTTCTGAGTCTTATGGTATTAGACATCATTTCACCCACCATGATTTTTTTAAATTGATCATATTTGATACCTTATGTATTCAATGTATGCCCTTCACTTCAGTAAAATCAAAAGAAGACACCCTGGCAGCTTCTTAAGCAATAGAATCCCCAGTTTATTCTTTTAAAATAGGAGCAATCATAACAATACGATTTGTCCAAATCCCTCCAAAATAATTGATGGGGACGCGTTCTAAATCTTCTTTTTTATCAAACCCCTCTGAAAATCCACCGCCGCCTGCAACAAGTATTACTCGTGTATTGGAATCCGCCATGCGATTTAGAAATTTACTTGGAAACCCCCACAACCACGGAGCAATGCTTTCAGGGATATGTAATTGTGTATTTTCGCAAGATGCTGGAACATATCCTGTCCACCCTACGGCAATGTAAGGAATTAAGCAATTTTTCATGGTTAATTTTGACATCACTCGAATTTCTGGTAAACCTTCTTTTAAAGTAATAATGGGTTCATCTCCCCCATATACAGTAAACTGACCTAAACGATTTTTTGGTAATTTCGCAAGAAATTCAGCGAGTTGTTCTCCTTCTTTTGGGTCATTGCTTTTCATGTGGATTAAAAAGGACTGCTCCGGAAAATGGGTTAAAACCTCTTCAAGAGATGGCATAAGTCCTACTCCTTTGCCGCGAAAAGGGTATGTTTTTCCATTATCAGCCGTATAACCATAACCAATATCCAATTGCTTCAGTTCTTCCATTGTATGCTCCCTGGTAACTCCTTTACCGTTGGTTCTGCACTCCAGTGTCCAATCATGGAAAACGGCAAACTTGCCATCTGTGGTTGGGTGAATATCCAATTCTACTATATCCGCTCCGGCTTTAAATGCTGCTTCCATTGAAGCTATGGTGTTTTCTAAAAAAGGATGCTCTGGTTCATAAATCCTCTTTGCTGTACACGTATCGGCCGTAATGCCTTCCATGTGAAATGTTTGTGACATTCCTCGATGAGCTAACAAGAATGGATCTTCATCTCTACTTTCAGTAAGCAGAGAACTGTTATTAATATAGATGAATGATATCAAGATAATAAAAAAGAAAATGAATTTATTACCATTGTTTTTTAACCTTTTCATATTTCCTCCTCTTTTATGGGTTAACACTACCAGCGTTCGCCAAAACAAATCCGTTAGTATATAGTATAATCAATTATAGGAGGGGAGGTAGAGAACAATAAATAATAAATTAGCATTACTATTAATTGCTACGGCGGCATCATTATGGGGCATAATCCCTTTATTTGTAAAATACCTTTATGAAATGGGATTTACACCAACACAGGTTGTTGCCATTCGTGCTTTAACCAGCACTTTATTTTTGCTATTTTATGTTATTTTCAAGAATCGTCAACTGTTAAAAATCAAAGCATCTGATAGCAAATATTTTATTGGAACTGGAATTTTCAGTATTGTCCTTTTTAATTTATGCTTGTTTCATGCGATTAAAGAAACATCTATTTCCATTGCATCCATTCTTCTTTATACCGCACCAACATTTGTGGCTATTTTTTCGAGACTCATTTTTAAAGAATCCCTAACGACTCGAAAGGTTTTGGCTTTAATTACAACATTTATCGGTTGCTCATTAGTAATTGGCATACTACCAAATGCGAATGAAACCATCTCATTATTTGGGCTTGTTCTTGGACTTGGTTCTGGTCTTTTTTATGCTCTTTACAGCATATTCGGGAAAATGGCACTTAGAAAATATAGCTCCCTAACGGTTACTGTTTATACGTTTTTGTTCGCAGCCATTGCCATTACTCCTTTCAGCGGACTGTGGCACATCATACCGTTATTTTCAGGTATTAAAGTATGGATTTATATCATTGGGCTTGGCTTTCTTTCAACCGTGCTACCCTTCATTTTTTATACCAAAGGATTACACACGGTAGAATCAAGTCGAGCATCTATCATCGCTACAATCGAACCCGTAGTTGCATCCCTAGTGGGTTTTCTCGGTTTTCAGGAAAAATTAAATCTGTGGCAATACTTTGGTATGGTTCTAGTTATTGGTGCTGTGATTATTGTTCAAGAAACATCGGTAAAGTCTAATAAGAAACCAATTTCTAAAGAATTATCTCTTTAAAAGTCCTGATGTATAATTCATCAACTACATATTCGTTTACGTGTTTTCTCTTAGAACTTGGACTATGCAAAATTTTATCTTAAATGAAATCTTATCATTTGTTATTTAACTAAAGGTTCAGAGATAGGATTGAAACACTTAGAAGCCAACAAATGCATGTGAAGTCTCCAAAAGCCGTTAAACGGAATATGTCCAACGAATGGAAGGAGGATACCCTGATGGAAGTGCTGAGGGAGCGGTTAAAAGAAGAAAATAAGCGACTACAGGGAAAGTTGTATGAACAGATTTGAAGAGGAAACGACCGACAGAAGCATATTTGTCGGTCGTTTTTAGTATGGTTTTTAAGCTATAGAATCCCGATACTTAAGAAGAGAAAAATTGGAAGTTATACTTTCCTTGTTCTTTGGCAAGATACATTGCTTGATCAGCAGAGCCACTCTAACAGTTTCACTTGTAAATCGGATACGATGGGTACTCGCCGTTTTTCTTTCCCATCCTCCCTAATCACTAATTCCCCTTGTTCAATGGAACCGTACTGGAGTTCAGAAACTTCTTCAATTCGTAAACCGCCATTAAGCATGATTTGAATGAATGCTTCATTTCTCGCTTTATTAAACACATTGCGTTCGCTTTTCGCTCAAAACGGTGGCCTTGACTTTCATATTTCAGCTAATGAAGCAATCAAACAATCATGAATTGGATGTTTTCTCCAACACTGGCTCTCCCGTTTCAATTAATACTTTGTTTCGTCCTAAGAAAACAGCAAGTATGAAAATGAGTAACCCCGTTCCTATTAGTAGCCATTCGATTCTGATCACATCCGCGATAGGGCCGAAAATGAGCATTCCAACCGGCATCATCGACGTTGAAATCATCCCAAATACACCAAATACTCTACCTAAATAATTTTCTTCTACTTTCTCCTGCAATAACACTGTCGTTGGCGTATTAAAAATGGGCATCGCAACTCCGAATACAGCCATGAAAATTAAATAAACCCAAAAGACAGGAACGATACCGAGTCCCAACGTACAAACTCCCATGATAAGACTGGCGAATGTCATCGTATGAACTTTGTTTGGAAAGCCTCCCCAAGAAGCAATGATTCCTCCCCCTGCCATCATGCCTAGCGAAAATGTGATTTCGATCGCTGTTAACCGCCAAACCTCATCACCGAAGCTTCGCGTGACTTGCAGTGGCGTCAAGAAGGCAGCAGGGGCCAGCAAGACAAAGAAAAAGGCAAAAAACAGAAAGAATCTCTTCAGAAATTCGTGATTTTTAACGTATATCAAGCCTTGTTTAAAATCGGTGAAATAGCTAGTGGCTTGTTTTTCAGATGCCTTCCCATGCACCGGAATATTCAAAAATACAAATAACGTTAGGATAGCAATCACTGCAGTAACAACATCGATAAGGAAGATCACTTCAATAGACGACGTGGTCAAAAGAGCCGCGCTAACCATAGGTGCCACGAACATATTGAGCGCCTGAAGACTTCCGTATGTTCCATTAACTTTCGTAAGCTGATCCTCTGGCACGATTTGCGGCAAAATGGCCCCGACCGCTGGGGTTTGAATGCCTGTGCCAATCGCGCGAATAGCAGCCATGACAAAGAACAGCCAAATCGCATCATATCCCATCATAAATACAATGGCTAGTATTACTGTAGCTATCGCAATCAGGGCATCGGATAAAATAATCAGCATTTTTCGGTTATAGCGATCCGCCCATACCCCTGCAATGGGCGATAAAATGAAGGTAGGGAGAAAGCCACAAAGGATAAACAGGGTCATCATCACACCCGACTTCGTCGTAAGCGTAATGTGCCACATCATCGCATATTGAACTAAGGACGAACCAAATAGAGATATCGTCTGACTGCTCAAAAAGAGAAGAATATTCTTTTTCCAATTTTCCTTTGCAGGATGGTTTACCGAATTCATCTTATTCACGACCTTTTCTATTCCTCATGGATTGGTTGATGAAGATGTTAGGGATGATCTCCATCACTCCCGTAAATTCAGAGACAAATATAAAAAACACAGACTATCTGCCTGTGTTTACCAGTAATCGGAAGAGGACATCAAAAAAGCGGAGAAAACCTCTTTGTTTAGTATAACCAAAACAAGGGGTCTTATCTTGCTGGACTATTGGTCCTCCACATCATGAATAGGAATGAACCCACATTTTCTAACGAAAGATGGAGTAAAACATACCAATCCCTAACGGGCCTCCCAGCATAGAAAAACAATGTTAAAAAACCCCATCCATCATGAGAGAAATAGCGGTTCCTATATCACATATGAGATTCAATATTTGTGGAGACATACAAAAAAAGAGGGCAGATTTGTCCCTCCCTCTTTTAGCGTATGACTAAATAGGGTTACCTTAATAATAGGCAGACCAATCCCGATTACTCTGCACACAGGCAGAGCCTTTGAGCGCTATGAAATTAATTAGCAGCACAAAGTAGTAAACCGGAATCTTATGGATGCCATAGGTAAACCCCTCCGTTCGATTAAAATTAATATCATTTTAACACTTTTATCTAGATTTTACAATTATCTTGTGCTAACGATCCCCGGTTAGTTAAGAACTTAACATATCTATGAATTTTATTAATGATGTAGGCATAAACGTATCTTTTCGGTGGATGAATACCGTTTCGACTTTTCCATATGAATTCGGAATGGAATGATATCTAAGGGACCCAGCCTGAACATATTTTTTAATGACAGCATGAGGGAGCATACTTATGCCTAGCCCCGCAGATACACAGCCGAGAATGGCTTCGAGTGTACCAAACTCCATAATTTTATTTGGAGTAATCCCCTCTTGGTGCAACCATTGCTCCAGTTTGGCTCTATAAGAGCACCCCGTACGAAAAACAAGCAGAGTTCGAGTCTGAATCTCTTTTATAGATGACATGGGCGGATGCAGCCTATCTGTAATAAGCACCAATTCCTCTTCTACTAATTTCTTCTGAATCAGTTCTGGATGATCAACGGGTCCTGCCACAAATGCTCCATCTAGATTGTACTGAAGAACTCCTTGAATATGTTGTTCCGTTGGTCCTGTTATTAAAGTGAGGTCTACGTCGGGATAATTGTGATGATATTTTGAAAGTAGTGAAGGTAAGCGAACGGCAGCAGTGGTCTCCATAGAGCCGATAATCAAGGGTCCTTTTGGGGTCTCATCATCTTTCATCACTTTACTCGTTTCTTCTATTAGTTGAAAGATTTTTTCCGTGTATATCAATAACATCTTTCCTTTAGGTGTTAAGGTAGTGCCACGATTATTTCTATAAAACAGAGTGGTTTGAAGATGATTTTCCAATTGTTGAATTTTAGTTGTGATATTGGATTGGGCGAAATTCAGCTCTCGTGCCGCGCTCGAAATACTCCCCATCTGTGCAACCAACTGAAAAACCTTTAAAGCGTGCAAATCCATAAGGATCTCCCCTTTGTGTACATCGTATTTGCCATCTCTATAACAGATGGCAATTATCTGTTTTTCGTATTATATCATATAGCTAAACAGAGATATAATACAGATAAGCAATTTTTCAAGGGAGATGAGGGTTTGACCAAACTATTAATAGGAGGGATATTTTCTTTAATCATTGCTATGGGGATTGGAAGGTTTGCTTATACTCCGATTCTTCCACTTATGCAAAATGATCTCTCTTTTTCAAATGAAGTTGCTGGTTACCTTGCCACAAGTAATTACGCAGGATATTTGCTTGGAGCTATGTTAGCAGGCGTTATTTCTTTGAAGCAGCACCGAACGATTGCTCTGAGATTAAGTCTGATTGGCAGTATTTTTACTACGGTATGCATGGGTTTAGCTGACTCTTATGTACTTTGGTTTGTCCTTCGTTTTTTGTCTGGACTTACCAGCGCTTTCGTGTTTGTCCTCGCTTCAAGCATAGTGTTAGATCAACTCTCGGCTAAAGACAAGACAAATTGGTCAGGCTTTTTCTACGGAGGGGTAGGACTTGGAATCTTTTTAACGGGGTTGATCATTCCGATTTTACATCGTTCATTTAAGTGGGAAGGCTCTTGGGTAGGTTTGGCTGGCATAAGTGGAGTCCTTACTATCTTTGTATGGATGTGGCTCAAAGATTCCCCCGTCATACTTAATCGGAAGATCAAACCAAAAATCTTTACACAGGTACCTCCAGACAAATGGCTTCCTTGGCTCATTGCAGCATACGGATTGGAGGGATTAGGGTACATCGTCACAGGTACCTTTATCGTATCCATTGCGGAAAAGACCCCAAATTTTAGTGGGGATGCTACCTTCGTTTGGATGATCGTGGGGCTTTCCGCTGCTCCATCCTGTATCATCTGGTCATCGGTAGCTAAAAAATGGGGATTCATTAAATCTTTAGTGCTTGCCATGACTTTACAATCCCTTGGTATTGCGATTCCTGTCTTTTTTATGTCCCAAACTGGTCTAGTCATTAGTGCATTATTATTTGGAGCCACGTTTATGGGGATCACGACACTTGCCACAACATTAGCACGCCAAATGAGTCCATCAAATAGCAGTCGGATCATTGGCTATCTTACAGCTATTTATGCGATTGGACAAATGATAGGACCAACCATTGCCGGGATTTTATCATCAAGCACTCATTATTTTAATTCTGCTTTAATCGGAGCAGGAATTGTAGTATTCGTTGGCGCATGTTTGCTTTTAACAGGAATTCAATTTGAGAAGAATCCCAATATAAGAAAGCACCCCGACAAATTACAATAAAATATATAAAAATGAAAAGGAGTAATGGTTATGCCATATGTAAATATCAAAATTACAAATGAAAATGTAACTCCAGAAAAAAAAGCATTACTTATTAAAGGAGCAACACAATTGCTAGTGGATGTGCTTGGCAAAAACCCGAATACAACGGTTGTGGTAATCGATGAGGTTAATACGGATAACTGGGGGATTGCCGGAGAAACAATAACGGTTCGTAGAAAAAATGGAAAGTAATTAAATGATCAATTGATCATGCGCGATAGTTTGGCATCAACAGGAGGAGTAGCCGTTGCAGCCACTCCTCCACTATTGATCTCCGTAACTTCAGCAACAAACATAATAAGTAAAGAAGAAAAAGGCATCACCTATAGACACCTATAACTTCACTACACTATTGGTTACTCGTATTATATAGCTGAATGCATTCCTATCGCATCATATCAGCCTGGTCGAACGGTTAAAACCACGTTACCTTTTTTATGGCCCTGCTCTACATAGCGGTGGGCCTCCGCAGCTTGCTCCAGAGGATAACGGCGATCGATGACCGAACGCAGCTTACCGGCCTCGATCAACTCCTTAAGATGCGTCAAGTCTTCCGCGCTTTCCTTCATTGTTCCGCCGATCACCTTCTTGTTGCTAGTCAAGCTGATCCATAACCCGCGAACGATAGGCATAGGGCTCATATGGACTGCTCGTAGGTAGAAGCCTTGCGGTGTCAGACGCTTGACGCAAGCATTGAATGGACTTTTTCCAACCGTATCGAAAATGATATCGCAGGCCGGCCCATCATCCGAAAACTTCTCTTTCGTATAGTCGATAACTCGGTCGGCGCCCAGCGATCTCACCAACTCCACATTCGACGTACTGCATACTCCGGTCACTTCCGCTTCAAAATGCTTGGCGAGCTGCACTGCATACGTCCCGACGCTACCGGAAGCGCCGTAGACAAGCACGCGCCTGCCGGACTGGATGTTGCCCTTCCGGAGAAATTGCAAGGCAGTATAGGCTCCGACCGGAACCGCGGCCGCCTCCTCGAACGTCATGTTCGCGGGCTTGAGCGCGATAGCGCCGTTCTCGTTTAGGCATTTGTATTCGGCATATGCGCCAAAGTCGAATCCACAGGCGCCATAAACAGCATCCCCCGGCTTGAATCGAGTAACGCTGCTGCCCGTCGATTCTACCACGCCCGCCAGTTCAAATCCGAGAATCTTAATTCGTCTCGGTCTCCAAAAACCGTTGAACAGCCGCACAAGGAAAGGATCTGCCTTGCGTAAGCGCCAATCTCCCGCTGCGGCGGTTGCAGCATAGACCTTAATTAATATCTCGTCGTCCTTCGGTACCGGCTTGGCGACCTCCCGCAGCTGAAGTACATTCGGCGGTCCGTACCGCTCGTATACGATTGCTTTCATCCCTTCCTCCTCCTCCAACCTTCCTTATCTTTCCATTTTATACGGTACAATTCGCCTAAAGTTCCGCTGTATGAGACGCCAACCTCTTACTTTTTCTTAGATTTTCTATAAATCTAAAATTTCTTGGCCCACATCAGAACATGCCATTCTCATTGGGAGAATTCTCCGGTATGGGCTGACCCACATCCCAGAATTCGACGATGAGTTCGTTATGGAAGCGGAAGATATGGACCACAGCTCCTCCAAGGTCCTCTTGCTTTTGCTTTACATGAGAGTGAACCACAACCATATCACCCTCTTCGAGGGCACGTTTGACCTCAAGGATCTTGTGAGGATTCTTAACGGCGTTCTCTTCATCGCAAGCATAAGAGAATCAGCGTCACCACGGAAAAAAGGATTATGGTGGCGGAAATCCTGACCTATGTACCTCCGGTATGCTTCGCGCACTTTCCCCGACGCCACCAGTTGCAAAAACATCACTGCCTTTTCTTTGAGAGAAGTCTTCATTGCCAATCATCCTTTCTGTTTAAACAAGCCAACTGGTTAATTACATTGTATATCCAAATTGTGGATATACAATTGCAGCAACAAAAAAAAGATGCCGTAGCATCCCTATATGTGTTATCGAAGAAACAAAAAGGTCGCTGTGCTCACCGACTGAATCGGGCATAATCTCCACTCAATTAATAAGTAGAAGTTCCTAGGTCACGGTAGAAGGTTTCCAATTTGTTTGTATTGTATCGCATCTCCTCACATGACCAAAGCATGATAACATTGCATAACCGCTCACTTTATCGAACTAGATACTCCTATCCCTTTCTAGACCCATATTTCGTTAGAACCGATTCCTGCTACTCATCCTTTTCTCCTGGCTCTAGTAGTCCCATCTCTAAACAAGTGGGAATAGAAAGGGTTTTAACACTGTTTTCGAAACCAACAAAAATTTGTTCCTCGTTGGCTCTAACGATTGTTCCATGTCCAAAAACACGATGCTTTACGACCCTCCCAATGATTAAATCCGCTTTATCTCTAATAGCATTTGGATTATACGGAATCGCTATGGCAGACTCACCTTGCTCCATGGTCTTTTTCAATTCCTTTTTCGGAATGGTTGTGGAGGATTCACAATATTTCTGACATCCAAAACAAAGATGGACTCATTCACCTTTTCCCCATCTCTTTCTTTATATACGATCAGTTCCAAGTGCTTTTTCGCTCTTGTCATACCGACATAAAACAGACGAGTGGCTTCCTCCATTAATAATTTACTGCTCTGAATCAAATCATCTTTAAAATCCTCCGAGGATGGGATAATCCCATCAATCAGATCAATCATATAGACTCTCTCAAACTCCAGACCCTTTGCATTATGAAAGGTAGAGAAGGTCACAACATTTTGACCCTTTTTGGATTTTGAGGTCTTTAGAACCGATTCCAAATGCTTCAGACGTTTGGCAAAATCCTCCATGGTCTCGAGTGTATCTGCAATCTCCTCCAGCGTGTTCAAGATCCCAAATAAAAATTCCTTTCGGAATCCCAAACGCTCACACATCTTTTCCAGTGCCTTCTCGTAGCCTAATCGTTTTCGAATGACGTGGATCGCATGAAGGGGAGGCATCCCTCTCATTTGCTGAAAGGTCTCCTTGCACTCGGTCAATGGCTTCACTTGATAATCCTGCAATGAGACGTACTTCAGCATGTTATCAAATACCGATTCATTATTATGGATTTCTTTTAGCGCTGCCATCTGCTGCTTCGTAATATATCCATTAAATTTCATATGGATTTTCTCCAAAATATCCGGTCGCTTATCCGTATAAGACATCCGCATGAAGTTCAGGATATCTTCCACCACCCAATGAGAAAAAAAGCGATTATCCGCATCCTTCATGTAGAAAGGGATTCCTGCTCTATCAAATACATTAATTAAAGGGATGGAAGAGGAATGGTTTCGATACAAAACCGCAACTTCTGAGAGATTTTCGATCTTTTGAATTTCTTGTACCAAGTATTTAGCCTGATACGGATAATCAGCAAAACTTTTAATTTGGACCGGCTTATTTGGAGGGTTCCTGGTAACCATCTTCTTTTCATACCGGTTTTTGTTCCGTTGAATGAATTGGTTGGCTACCTCTACGATGTTCTGGGAAGAACGATAGTTCTGCTCCATGAACAAGATGACGGCGTTTGAATACACCTTCTTAAAGTTAAGCAAGTAAGACGGTTCCGCACCTCTCCAACTATAGATCGACTGGTCGTCATCGGCAACCACACATAGGTTCCCATGTTCTCGAACTAATTTTTCGATGATAGCATATTGAACTAAGGAGGTATCTTGACTCTCATCGGTTAAAACATAATCGTACCTTCGCCGATACCTTTGAAGTAACTCCGGGTCTCGTCCTAAAACCTCATTTCCTATCGTCAGCATATCATCGTAATCAAGCAACAGCTTGTTCGAACCCGACTTCTTAAATGTCTCATACTCCCGCAGAATCCGTTCGGCTTCTGGAACATCCACTTTCACCCGGGACCACTTTTCTGAAGGAATCATTTTATTCTTGATAAAGCTAATATACGTCGTCAGTTCATCCATTTGGTCATCCGTGATATTTTCACCCACGATGGATTGGAATTGCTTCCGTAAGATCAGCTTCTTGTGTAGGAGCAGTTTGTCCGAACCAATTGTTCCCTGTTCTTCCAGATCCAGCTCGCCCTCAATAATCTGAAAATTGATCTTCTTTTCACGAAAATGCTCTCGTACGACTTCAAAGGCAAAGCTATGTATGGTTGAAAAATCGACCGGCGGAAGGCCCGGAAAGAAACGCTTGAATCGCTCCTTCATATCTGTCGCAGAGGCGCGACTAAATGTAACGGCCTTCATTCGAGAAGGATTTACTCCCTTTTCTTCAATAAGATAGCCGATCCGCATGATAATGGTTGTTGTTTTCCCCGACCCAGGAGTTGCCAATAATAGCAAGGGTCCTTCCGTTTGACGAACGGCTTTTAACTGAACTTCATTTAAAGAAACACCTATTTCATTCCTTTTACGAACAAAGAAATCTTCCCTTGCTTTCATACCCCATGTACCCTTTCGTTCAAACCTTGCAGAACTCATGCTCTTATTATAGCACCCTATCGAATATAAATAAAAAAGAGACGATTTAACGCCCCTTTCTTCCATTATATTTTTTATCAATTGTAATTTACCTTGGACTACTATAATTAAATCGTATCATGTTTTTATGTTAAAATGAGTCTCGTACCTTCTCTTATGCTTAAATGTTCTCTGTTTGATTTAACTCCCAATCCACATAGCCCAAGCTTCCTTCTCACTTCATCTAAAGTGAAAGTTTCTCCGTTTTCAATCTCTTTACGAGCATCTGCAATATCCTTGGCATCTTCATCCGTTACTGGTTGATCATCATAAGGGGCAGCTTCAAGGGACCGCTTTAACTCTTCTCGCTGCTGATTTTTGGACTGATTCAAGAGAAATTCAAGATAACTTGCTGCTGTGTCCGTCTCAGCCTCTGGTAGGGCATCAATTAATTGGTAAAGTCTATCTTTAGGAACGCTCATTTCCTTGTCCTCCATCCTGGACGAAACGAGTCCATTGCGTATTATAAACGTCAAATAATCCCCACCTTGACTACATGGGGATTATTTGATTTAGCTATTCCTTCACATTACTCGGTCGGTTCCATAGTCAAAGGTGAACGGAGATTCTCCGTTTTCGGTTAGAAAATGAAAGCTGTTTAAATTTATTCTGAAGAAATGGTCGTCATAAATTGAGCCTGCTAGTTGAGTTGATATTAACTTTAGCTATATCAAATATTCTCCAAATGCTAGCAATTCCCACACTCATTAAGTAAGAAATCAGCTTGTTTTTCACTATCCGCGAAACCATATAGTTTCCATCCTTGTACAAGACAGTTGGTTACCTGGTCAAAATCTTCAAAAATTCTTTCCTCCTTTTGATTATACATAATAAAATACATAAAGTGTCACTCCCCTTTTCCTTAGCTGACAAACCACTTTTTATTCCTCATTGGGCCTGGACTTTTTTCTTAGCTTCTTTATATCGCTCCAATCCATTGGATCCAAAGAAAAATAAAGTCATCAGTTCATCCTTATCCTCCCATTCTTCAAAATTCTCGGGTAACCATTCAATCAGATCAGCAAAAGCTGTTTCTTGAAGCATTTTCGCAATGACGATTAATTGATGAGGTTTGATTTTGAACTCTTCTTGAGCAGACGAAATCCAATTCGAAAAAATATGAAAGGTTTTATCTCTTTCTTCATCATTCCATGACACCGCCATGGTACTAAACTCCGTTATGATGCTAGCCGCTTTTTCACGTTTTTCCTTCGGTAATTGCGCCCATAAATTTTCCACCGTTTCCATTTAAGCACCACTTTTCTGATTAGTTTATAATTTTATTATTTGCAATTATCATGCCAACTCTAGTTTCATCCCGATCTTGAACCCCTTTAGCTAACTCTTCCCTAAAAACATCGAAATGTTTAAGAATATTGAAATCAGAGTATGTAGATTTTTGCAACATGAGTCGCGTGACGCGACACTGTCGCATTCCGTTATTGTTCTATGCCCTATCAAGCAGATGATTTTTTAGGACCGTAATCGTTAGTAACGGGGATTAATAGCGTATTTTATTAAATTAATTTGCAATCGTAGTCATGGTATAAATCTTGCATTAATAAATGAATAAACAAAAGATGGGGGGAGCAAAAGAAGTGTACACCGATACAAGCGTAAAAGATTTATCCAATAGCATTGAGATGTTAAGACAAGAGTTAAATCTTAAAGGAGCTGAAAATATCCGTGATCCTCATGTTTACAGAATGTCTTGTGAATTGGATCGCTTAATTTTCGACTTTTATAAATCCGAAATTCATTTCAAAGAAAATAGAACCTACTAAGGGATAAAGTCTTTAGGTTATGTATTCGATGAATGGAGGAACTATGAGAATACATCAGTTATTTCGACATGGAGACATGGTACGGATCATCAATCCCGACAGCCCTCTTTATGGAATGCTCATGACCGTACATATACAGGACCAAACCTACTTTGTTATCTTTGATAACGAGAAAAAATTAGAGCTCCCCCATCATGAGTTCGGTCCGTGGTTAGGTTATCATTTTTACAAGTCCTTGTATCGAGCCCATCTCCTTCAATTGCAACTATTAGCTGTAGACTTGGGAGACCGTACATGGTTTGACGAGATTCGAAATGTTATCGAAAGATTGGATAATCTGCCGTAGAAGTTTGTCTCGATCTAAAAAATAGAAAGTTATATTAAAAAATAATGTAAACTCATGGTTAATTGTGTATAATATTATATAATTCGATAATTTTATATAATTTAAAATTTTTAATAATAGTTTGGAACCGTTTACAATTCATTCGTCCATTTCATAGTTTCACTGTAAAGATGCCACTTGTTGTTATTTATGGTTGTCCACCCAGGGTTGTTTCTTCAACCATCATTGACCCATTGTCATGTAATACTATCTATCGGATTGCAGGGAGGAAATGTCTTCTGATGAAGAATTCATTCATATCTTTTGATACAACTTCTTCACCTATTATCGAAAAAACGAAATTACTAGACGCTTGGGAGCAATTCATTACTGGAAAACATCCAAAACCGGAGATTCGACCTTTAATGCTTGAATCCTGGCAACGCTGCCTGACTCAAGGAGTACACCCTATAGAAAGCAAAGCACCTATAATTAAACCTAACTTCGTATTAGAAGATTACTTATCCCAACACTCCGTTCCTACCACTGTTGATGTAAACCCTTTAATTAATAAACTAAAGGATGTAGCCATTGATTCAGGTCACATGGTTGTTTTCAGTAATTCGAACGGTGAGATCCTTTCCCTAGATGGCGATGTGTCCATCCGAACCCAAGCCCAAGAAATGAACTTTCTACCTGGTGCCTCCTGGTTAGAACAGCATGCAGGTACGAATGCGATTGGAACCGCTTTAATCACGGGTAAACCCATCCAAGTATTTGCTGGTGAACATTTCTGCCAAGACGTGCATAAATGGGCCTGTTCGGCTGCTCCCATTCGTAACCCAGCAACTCAAGAAATTATTGCCGTTGTTGACCTAACAGGACCATGGAGTCATTTTCATCCACACTCCCTATCCGTTGTGGTTTCTACTGCCTATGCCATTGAAGAAAAGCTCTATCGTCACCTACAGTTTGAACAGTTTAAAATAATGGAACATTATAAGGAAGAAAGTATACGGAAACCTAACATTCCCATGGTTTGCCTTGATCGGGGATGGAAAGTGCTTCAAGCGTCCTCCCTATTATATCAAGAGGGGTGGATGGATAAGAATAACCGATTAGTAGGTTGCCCCGATCTCTCCTTTCCCCCAAAAACCAAACAAACTTGGGAATCAAAAGGGAAAAATGGGACTTGGTATTTTGAGCTTGTCCCTTATTATCATGAAAATCAACCCATCGGAGCGATTGTACACGTTTCTCCACCGAATAGGACGGCTCGAGCCAGTTTGGCGATACCGACCGATACGAACCCAACCACGAAACATTCCTTTGCTACCATGATTGGACATTCTCCTGAGTTCCAGTCCGTGATGGAAGAAGCTCGTTTGGCAGCTAAAACGGATCTGCCTGTATTAATTGAAGGGGAAAGCGGTACCGGAAAAGAATTATTGGCCCAATCGATTCATTCTGCAAGTAGCCGAGCTTCCGGACCTTTCGTTGCTGTGAATTGTGGCGCTATACCGAAAGAACTTGCCGCAAGTGAATTTTTTGGATACGAGGAAGGAGCGTTTACGGGAGGTGCTAAGGGGGGACGAGCAGGTAAGTTTCAACAGGCCCATGGAGGTACCATTTTTTTGGACGAAATCGGGGAAATGCCGTTGGATTTACAGACGTTTCTGTTAAGGGTACTCGAAGAAGGAGAGGTGGTTCGGTTAGGCGGCCGTAAATCCATCCGCTTAAACGTACGGGTCATTGCAGCGACAAACCAAGACCTTTTGACTGCGATTGAGAATGGTAAATTTCGTCGCGATCTATACTATCGGTTAAACATTCTTTCCCTTCGGGTCCCTTCCCTACGAGAGAGACCAACCGATATCGGTCTGTTATTGGATCACCATCTCCACCGTGCCCGTATGGATATTGGACGATCCCCGCTCACAGTGGATCCGGAGGCCTTGCCTATTCTGGAAGCCTACCACTGGCCAGGCAATGTCCGTGAATTGCGAAATTTCGCTTACCGGATGGTAACCAAAGTCGTCGGCGACAAAATAACCGTTAGGAACCTGCCACCTGAGATAGTGGAAAACGGGAAAAGGAAAGAGTTTTCAGAAAAGGATGTTCAATCCAGTCATTTCACGGTGACCCAACATCAACCTACCGAAAAATCGTCTCTCAAGGATCATGAGTTGCAAATGATCCTGAAGGTACTCAAAGATCTAAACGGAAATGTAACCGAAACAGCAAGAAAACTTGGGATTCATCGCAGTACGATTTACCGTAAACTAGGTAAAAACCCTTTACAGAAGTACTAATCATTAGTACTTCTTTTTTTTTTGTAAAAATAATCTGTTCTAGTACATATGTTTATTTCTTTTGCTTAGATATAATAATAATAATGGTAGGTAACAATTTCCAGGCAGGTGATAAAATGAATCATTTACAGTATGGGGATGAAGTCATCGTTTGCAACGAGGACAGCAACTATAATAGCCAAATGGGCACCGTTTTTTCCATCGATATTTATGGCCATGTGAAAGTCAGAATGCAAGAAGATGAGATGGTGGTCAAATTTCAACGAGAAGAATTAAAGCTGATCTTCAAACGATATAATACCACTCATTATATGGATCAAAACCCTTCCTTTATCAAATATCTCCAATATAAATATCAAACGAGATCGAATCATACAGATCAACTTCTGCGAATGGAACAGCTGAAACAACTGATCGATATCGCACTGGATAGTCGAGATCAGGCTTGGTTTGAGAATCTTTCCAGACAATTGAAAGCTATAAGCAGAATCCGTGATTAAAAGAAGGTGGGATGACCCAGAGAGGATGTAGGCATGACGAGCTACAACACTCTCTAGAACCCAAACGTGAATCTTCCTACCTTGTCATGATCATCGCCATCAACGGACACGCAGGTCGAGTTTTGGTAGGAGGCGGCACCTTGGCTTTAAGGATCTCATCCTCCTTCGTATCGGCACGGATCCCTTTACTTCTGACAGCTAAGCCGATCATGGAGCATCCCCGATGGTTCCTTTCCCCTATCCCCATTAACTCTTACTCCTCTCTTTTCTTCTACTCTAATAATTCCGCACCGCCCCCTCGGCAAGGACCACTGGTCGAATCAACTCCGATTTCCGGCTTATCTGTGATTAAGGACTCCGTCGTAATGATCAGGGAGGCGATCGAAGCAGCGTTTTGAATCGCGGAGCAGGTCACTTTGACGGGATCAATAATTCCATCTGCAACTAAATCCACATATTCTCCCGTTAAGGCATTCAACCCATGTCCCACAGGCAAATTCGTTACTTTTTCAATGACTCTCGCACCATCTAAGCCGCAGTTTTCGGCAATCGTTTGTAAGGGGTAGGCTAACGAATTCATGACGACGCGGCCACCAAGAAGCTCATCCCCATCTAAGGTCATTACGAAATCTTCTACGCTGGGCAACGCTTGTAACAAAGCGGTTCCACCTCCAGCTACAATCCCTTCTTCGACCGCCGCTCTCGTGGCATTCAAGGCATCTTCAATGCGCAATAACCTTTCCCGTCGTTCCACGGCCGTTGTCCCACCGGCAAGAATGACGGCAATTCCCCCGGATAGTTTGGATAAACGCTCTTGCAGCTTTTCTTGCTCCCACTCTTGAACCGTATCCTCAAGCTGTAGGCGAATTTGTTCCCTTCTCCCTCTTATCTGCTCTCCGTTCCCGTGTCCCTCAAGAATAGCGGTCTGATCTTTATTGACCATCACCTGCCGAGCCCTTCCTAAATCCTCCATCGTGACTTGTTCTACCTTTTTACCCATCGATTCGGAAATGACCCGACCCCCGGTCATGACCGCGATATCTTCTAACATATATTTTCGGTTGTATCCAAATTCCGGCGCCCGAACCGCCACCGTTTGTAACGTTCCTTTCTGTCGATTCAGGTTAAGCGTTCCCAGAACCTCATTCCCTACATCTTCGGCAATGATCAAGAGGGGACGATTCACGCTCATTAATTGATTCATTAAAGGAAGGATTTGATGAATGGATTCAATTCTTTGATCCGTTATTAATATGTAAGGATCATCCAAAACAGCTTCCATCTTGTCATAATTGGTAACCATATGGTGAGAAATATAGCCACGTTCAAACTGCATGCCTTCCACGATCTCCAAAGTAGTGACAGGGAGTTTGGATTCTTCGACCGTAATCACGCCGTCTCTTCCTACTCTTTTAAAGGCATCGGCAATCAAATTCCCAATATCCTTATCTTTCGAAGAAATGGAAGCCACCTCGGCAATTAATTGATGATCTTCCAAAGGGACTGCAGACTCCTTCAAGACATTGACCACGAGCTTAACGGCCTGATCCAGTCCCTTCTTGACGATGACCGGATTCGCGCCATCCCGGACGTAGGCCAGTCCTTGCTTCACCATGGCTTGAGCTAACACCGTCGCGGTGGTTGTCCCATCCCCAGCGATGTCATTGGTATTGCTGGCTACTTCCTTGACCAGCATCGCCCCCATATTTTCAAAAGGGTCCTCCAACTCGATTTCGCTGGCAATAAATACCCCGTCATTCGATACCATAGGCATCGCAAAGGGTCTATCAATAATGACATTCCGACCTTTTGGTCCCAAAGTAGCCTTCACAATCGTGGCCAGTTTATCGACTCCTTTTTCCAATGCGGTACGTGCCTCTTCATGTAATTTGATCAGCTTTGGCATAATAGCCCCCCTCGAGGTTTGTTTTATTCTTGATTCTCCCTTCTTGGATAAAAAAGGCGTCAAGGTATTCCCCGACGCCATATTGTCCACCAACTTTAGGGAACCAAAACAGCTCGTCCGTTAATCTTTCCATCATGAAGCAGCTGAAGTACGTCATTGGCCTCAACGAGGGAGTACTTGCTGGAGTGGAGCGACACCTTGCCTTCTGCGTGCAGAACCATCAACTCGTAGAGCTCGCTGTAATTACCCACCAGGCTGCCTATAATGCTGAATTCATTATTAATGAGGTCTAATGACGGAACGTTAATCGTGCCGCCATACCCGACTACAAAGTAATGGCCACCCTTACGCAGCATTTTCATACTATCCGCGTGCGTCTGATCGGTGCCGACAAAATCCACGATAATGTCCGCGCCATTCTCATTCGTCAATCTGCGAACTTGGGAAATCGCTCCATGGTCCGCCCGTACGGCATGGGTAGCTCCCAGCTCCAAGGACATATTGAGCCTTCCGTCATTGCGATCAAGGGTAATAATCTCCGCATTCCCCAGTTCCCGCATGACTTGAATGCCGATATGACCTAACCCCCCCATCCCGATCATTAAAGCTTTGGTTCCCGGTTTAGCCAATGGAGCCGCTTTTTTCACGGCCCGATAAGCGGTGATGCCGGCGTCGGCAAAAGGAGCCACATCGGCCGGATTCACTCCCGCTGGCAGCGGGATTAAAGCTCGCTCGGATGTCTTTAAGTATTCGGCATATCCTCCATTGACCGTGAGTCCCGGGAATTTCAGCGTGGGGCAGTGCATATCTTCCCCAGATCGACAGCTTAAGCACTTACCGCAGCTCATGACCGGATGAACAATGACAGGATCGCCTACTTTAAATTGGGTAACCGCAGATCCTACGGCATGGACCCAACCGGCATTTTCATGACCGATAATATACGGCAACTCTTGTCCTAAAGCTTCTGCCCACATTCCTTCAATGAGATGCAAATCGGTGTGACAGACGCCCGCTCCTCCGATTTTGACAATAACATCAGTCGGATCGGTGATGCTGGGATCTTCCGTGTTTTGAAGACGTAGTGGTTTATTATATTCATATAGAAAGGCTGCTTTCATAGCTTAAGATACCTCCAATTCGGTTGTCTTTTCTAATGCGTATCGTGTTTCCAAGAGTCCTCGGCAATAATGAGCATTAAACTCCATACTCATGCGTGTCCGGCGCGCATCCAATAAGTACGCGGAGAACTGGTTGGGATCAATGTTCTCTCCCGTAGACTGAATAAAGGCTAATTGATCTGGAGCGTTATCAAACCCCAACGGAGTACGACTAGCGAGATAGCGATCCACTAAGGCGATATCGTCATTCCCTTTCATTGCAAGGACCTGGAGTTGCCGAATCGTCAACGCCACGATCGAGGCGGAATCCATTCCTGCATCCAAAAGATTTCGCAGCAAACGCTCCTGTCGGGACATGAATGTCTTGATCCGGAACTTCTCGCGTAACTGTTCCAAATCGCCGCCAGCTAAATGAGAGAACACTTCGCTAAAGGACTTCCCCTTCGTTACCCCAGTGTTGACCTCATCTGCCGCACAATGATCTTTCAACGTGATGACCACTTCCGACACCCATGGCAATTCTTGCACTCGATCCCTCATGTCCTCTGCCATAATATAGGCAAAATTAGGTGAGCACCAATACGTAGGTAAGCGGAAATAGATCGTCACGGTTTCGTTCTCTATGTTCACCTCTTCAATGAAACCCATCTCCGTAACCGATTGATCGAGCTCCGGATCGTAAACGATGGCCAGTTTCTCCATCACCTCGTTTTTTTTTCCCATCTCGCTCCCCCCTTTTTTACTTAATGACAATTTTATCTCCACGCAGCTTTGCCTTTTGTGCCTCGATATCAATGCCATATAAGCGTGCTGCATTTTCACCTAAGATCTTCTTTTTTACAGAAAGGGTTAATTGGGTTCCTGTCTCTTGGGCGATATCTTCAGGAAATTCAAACGCCATGAATTTCTCAATCAGCCAGTTTGGTTCCCAAATGGCGTAATCACTGCCGAATAGAATGCGATTCTCATCCAACCAGTACAGTAGTTCACTGATGATCTCTGCAAAGTAACGAGGCCGTGTATGGATGAATGGCATGACCACGGAAAGGCCCGCATACACATTCTTCTCTTGGGTAGCAATCCAGCAGAAATCCTCTAAGCGAGGCAGACCGCAATGTTCCACGATGAAATTCAATCCAGGAAAACTGGTGGCTGCATCATCAATATCGGCTACATCAAATGCATCTCGATTCAACGGAAGAATCGTAGGGCCTTTGTGCACATGAATATTCTTAATTCCTAACTGTTCACATTTTTCCAAATATTTTTGAGTCCATGGATCATAGAGCTTGTATCCCTTAGAGTCTCCGCGCCATTCTGCCGTATATAATTTCACCCCTTGAATCTTGTGGGTTTCGGCTAAATACTCCAGGTACTCCAACCCTCTTTCTCCATCTCGCGGATCGAAGGTCCCATTGCCGATCAGGCGGTTCGGATATTTCTCGATTAATTTGGCATTCTCCTCCACATCCCCAAACCCATTTTTATAAAAATCGGTCAGGAACACGGGCTGAAAAATAGCCATGTCAACATGTCCCTTAACGAAGACATCTTGAATTAAATCCTCCGCGCTGTACTTCAGAAACTTATTGTAGTCCCATAAATTCTCCTTGGGGCTTAAGTTTTTATGGTAATCGTAAAAACAGTTGATAAATTCGGCTCCATGCTGATTTCGCTGATTCTCTACACTTCCGTCCCATAGGGCAATATGGGAGTCAATAACATAGATTTCTTCTCCATTGCTTGCTTTAAACATAATGACCAGCTCCTTTAATAATTTTTTACGATATGGACCGTATACTCTTCTTCCTTTAACCGGTGAAGCGGGTACAAGACCTCTTGCGCCTCTGCAGCATCCCCTGTAATAATGAGTACTTTTTTACTCACTGCAAAGCCCTCCTTGCATTCTCGTAATCAGGTAATGATCGAACTCACTTATCACTGCTGCAAGTCCCGTGCCAAACTATGAAAGGGTGGGGTTCATTCGCTATTTTCGGTAGAAGGTTCCTATTAATATAAGGTAACCCTAGTAAGTCCCATACCCATTTGGATTGTTAAGACCGCCTTCTCCTGCATCAAGCTGCTGTTGAAGTTTGCAACATCGTCGTAATACACGACAAACCCTGTCACACTTTCTGCGACAGTGTCTCACACCTACCAGATACCAAAAGAAAATGGCATTTTTATGCGTGATTCTCCCCCTTCCTCCCTATCCCTTCCTTAATAGGAGCATCGGAATTTTCAAATAAATGAATTGATTATTTATTTATTTTCATGTCAATTTAGAGTTGGCATCATCCTTGCATTAGAAAGAATCGAGGTGACGGAGTTAACCTAAGCCTTATTAAAGCAATGAACCATATCTAAAAGTAGGAGGGATTTTGTAATGGCTACCAAGCTATCAAAAATCAATGCTCAGCCGAATATGAGCAACGCCGAGGCTCATAAAAGGGTCAAAGATTTAGCCTGGCTCCCCAGTTATGCCAAGGAAGCAATCAAGTATCCGACCGACTACAAATTTTCCAAAGCACCGAAGGATACGATGAAACAAGTTTTACGTTCCTATTTTGCGATGGAAGAAGAAAAGGACAACCGGGTATATGGAGCCATGGATGCTGCCCTTCGCGGAAACATGTTCCGAAATGCTCAGCCGAGATGGATTGAATGGATGAAGCTGTTCTTAGCCATTATTCCTTTTCCCGAAATTTCCGCGTCTCGTTCCATGGCTTTATTAACCAATGTCGTACCGAATGATGAGTTGAAAAACGGCTATACGATGCAGATGATTGATGAATTCCGACACTCCACGATTCAGATGAACTTGAAGAAATGGTATATGGAAAACTACATTGATCCTGCCGGCTTTGACATTACCCAAAAAGCATTCGGAAAATGCTATGCGACAACGATTGGACGCCAATTTGGCGAAGGATTCATTACAGGTGACACCATCACCGCTGCCAATATCTATTTGCAAATCATTGCTGAAACCGCATTCACAAATACTCTATTTGTAGCGATGCCTTCCGAGGCGGCGGCCAACGGTGACTATGCCCTACCTACCATTTTCCTATCTGTACAATCGGATGAGTCCCGTCATATCAACAATGGATATGGAACGTTGATGATGGTCCTGGGTGATCCAGATAACCATGATCTGTTGGAGCGCGATATCCGTTATGCCTTCTGGCAAAATCATGCCATTGTGGACGCTGCGGTAGGTACCATTATTGAATACGGCACAAAGGACCGCCGCAAAAGCAAAGAGTCCTACGCTGAACTCTGGCATAAATGGATTTATGAAGATTACTATCGCAGCTACTTACTCCCGCTCGAAAAATATGGCCTAAAGATTCACCATGACGACGTAGAAGCCGCTTGGGATCGAGTGACCAAGAAGCATTATGTTCACAAAGTCGCCCAGTTCTTTGCCACCGCTTGGCCGGTGAACTTCTGGCGGATCGACCCACTTGATGAATATGACTTTGAATGGTTCGAATCCAAGTATCCGGGTTGGTATAACGAATTCGGTAAAGGTTGGGAACATTATCGCGACTTGTCTAAGGCAGGCAGTACGCCATACCTTTGGGCCGACACCGGATATGTCTATCCGCATCGCTGTTGGAGTTGCTTAGTTCCTGTGGTCATCCGTGAAGATCTGGTGGTAGACGAGGTGAACGGAGAACTTCACACCTATTGCTCTGAGCAATGCTGCTGGACACACAAAGTGGCCTTCCAAGATACCTACAAAGGCAGACCGACTCCTGCCATGGGTCAATTCAGTGGACGCCGAAACTGGGAAGAAATCTATCATGGTATGGATTTATCAGACGTGGTCAAAGACCTTGGGTTCGTTCGCTCCGATGGAAAAACCTTGGTTCCACAGCCTCACCTTCACTTCGAAGATGATAAGATGTGGAACATTGATCAGCTCAAAGGGTACGAGTTACGCAGTCCACTCCTAGATTTACGTGCCATGTCCCCTGCTGAGCGCAAGAAAAGTATTGCCTCCTACAAAGCAGGATTTTCCTGGAAATAAACAAACCACCGATTCTACTTCTCAGCCTTGATGAAGTATGTTCAAGGCTGAGTGATACCATAACTCATCTTGGGGAGGAAACAAAGTATGAGCTATAAAGTGAAACTAGAGCCCGTTGGGGTTGAAATGGAGGTTGACGAAGGGGAAACCGTATTAGAAGCTGCGTTCCGACAAGGAATCGCTCTAATGCATGGTTGTAAGGAAGGGCAATGCTCCACTTGTAAATCCCTTCTCGTGGATGGGGATGCTGACATGGAGCGCTATTCCACCTTCGCCCTGCCGGATCATGAAAAGGAAGAGGGTTACGTATTACTTTGTAAAACGGTTCCTTACAGTGATCTGACCGTTGAATTAATGCAATATGATGAGGATGCCTTGAAGGTTTCCGTACCGGTCAAAAACTTCCGTGCGGCGATCGAAAGCATTGAAAGCCTGACCCATGATATTCGAAAGATGTCTTTAAAATTAATCGAACCAGAAGAAATCAAGTTCCACTCCGGACAATTTGTGGATCTGTATGCTCCCAATGGAGACTTTTATCGTTCCTATTCCATGTCCAATACACCGAGTCAATCCGATCGTTTAGAGTTCATGATGAAGATTTTCAAAGGCGGCAAATTCTCTACTCTATTGGACGAACAGTTGAAACCAGGGGACGAATTACAGGTTCGCGGACCCTTTGGGAATTGCATCCGCCGGGAAGAAAATACAGGCGATATCGTTCTGATCGGTGGCGGATCCGGCATGGCTCCTCTTTGGTCGATCTTGAATGACATGGCGGAGAAAAAGGTCAAGCGCAAGGTGACTTTCTTCTACGGGGCCCGTTCCAAACGAGACTTGTTTTACCTGGATCAGTTCGCGGCGTTATCTGAGCGTCTAGACAAATTTCAATTCATACCCGCCTTATCCGAACCCCATCCGGATGATCATTGGGACGGTGAAACGGGATTAATTACCGATGTGATTGAGCGCCATCTTGACGTGAACGCGGCACGAAGAGACTTAGAAGCCTTTTTGTGTGGCCCTGGGCCGATGATTGACGCCTCAATTATGATTCTCCGGGATAAAGGGGTCACCACGGACCGTATCTTCTTTGACAAATTTGTCCCGGCATCCAATTAAACTTAAATTTGAACTGGAGGTAAAATGTATGAATGAAATCGTAGACAAATCGGCTGAAGCGGGTTCGAAAAAGTTTGCTGGCAGTAACAGCCGCAAATACAACTATTATCAACCACAGGGAAGACGAGCTACGCTTTATGAAGACGTGACGGTTGATGTTCAGCCGGATCCCAACCGGTACCTCCTACAAGGATGGATCGTTTCCTTTGCGGACGGTACACCTGCTTATTCAGAGAAATGGACCCAAATCAAAAGCTCCGATTGGCACGCTTATCGGGATCCTAACGGAGAATGGGAGCGGAATCACTACATTCGTGAATCGGCAATAGAAAAGCAGGTCGCTCTCACGATACAAAATGCGAAAGCCGAAAATTCATTCCAAAACTTAGACCCCACATGGGTAAAAATTCTGCAGGATCATCTAGGAGCTGTTAAGCATTCCGAATATGGTCTGGGCATGATCTTTCAAACGGCTCAACGGGATGGCATGAGTCAGATGATCAATAACTCGATCCTCATCAATTCCGCGGACAAACTCCGTTATGCTCAGGATCTTGCGATTTATCTGGGTGAAATTGCCGGGATGATCCAACTGAACGAAGCCGCCGGCAAAGAGAATTGGCTCAACAATCCCATCTGGCAAGGCATGCGCGAAGTGGTAGAAACCTTCACCGCTTCGACCGACTGGGCAGAGCAAATCTTTGCGATCAACTTAATTTATGAACCGTTAGTGGGTGAATTGTTCCGAAGCGGTTTCCTAATGCAATCCGCTGCCTCTCATGGTGATTTTGTCACGCCAACCCTTGTATCCACGGCCGAAGCGGATTTTGAACGGAACTTGGAATACACAGCAGAAATGTTCGGGGTCTTCTTGAATGATGCCGTGCATGGCGAATCGAACAAGAAGGTGATTGAAGGATGGCTGCAAAAATATGTTCCTATGTGTATCCATGCCGCCAACCAGCTTCAGCCCATTTGGTCACAGCCACGGGTGAAAGTCGTAAGCTACCCTGTAGCTTCTCAGCGAGCCAAAGAGCGTTTCTATTCGATTATGACACACCTCAACTTAACTTTACCTAAGGGGGTAAAACTATGAGCGAAAAAGGAAATAAACTAGAATTAGAAAAAGGATTTAATAATAAATGCGGGATCACGCTTAGCGATAGTGTAGAGGCACGGGTTATTTCCGATATTATGCGGGAAAAACCCGGAGTGACCATAACCGAGTATCCGGCTATGATCCGTATCGATGGGATTGGAAGATTGGAATTTGATATGCAGGAAATTAGCGAAGCTCTCGGACGGGATTTTGATGCTTATCTATTTCAGGTAGAGATGTCCACCCACTATGGACGCATGGTTAATTTAGATGACAAAGTGATATTATTTGCCAATCCCGAGGAAGCTCGAGAGTACATCGGATTCTAACCTTTAAAAACGTTTGGATTAGAAAGGTGGCACTCGCCTCCTTTCTAATCTCTTTTTTACAAACCCCGAAAGGAATTGTCACCCTTGCAGGACAGTACAATGGATGATATCCTTGCCATCAGGACAGGATGGAAACCGCTATCATGGTTACATACTTCCGCCCTAGGTCCATCCCCCTCCTCCGAGGGACCACGAACTTCACAGTAAATCGAGGTGTCTTACATGATTTCCTATCAATTACTGAAAAAGAACCCTATTGTTGAATTGAGTCACGTACACTTTCACTATCATGCTGCCTTTATCGTTTTAGAGGATGTTCTCTAATTAAAAATAGCCCATAGAGTCAACGGTAAGGCCTTGAGGGCTATTTTTTACGTTTGACAATCTAACTCGTGACAAAATCAGAGGTATATGGGAGTATTTTTTAAAATTCGGGACTTTTGTCTCGACTTGGTGCCGCAAAGTGAGGTAAGCTCCTTTGTTAAAGGAAATACGCGCCTGCTACCGTTCAAGACGTGTACGAAGATCACCTTATAGTTAGAACCCACATAGGTCAGTTTGTAAAAATTAAAAGTCATGAGATTATTAGAACCGCTAGATAAGCGGTTTTTTTAAATTTAAAGATTCGAATAAAATTTATCCTTAATGAATATACTAAATAGAATAAGGAAATGGAGGTGCGCTTTGTTCCACGAAGCATTGAAAGCACTCAGAGAAGAATATTGTCTATCGCAAATTGATCTTTGTATCAAAATCGGATTTAACATCCATTCTTATGGTTATCTGGAAAGTGGAGAGAGACTCCCTACATTAGATCAATTAAAGTTACTCTCGGATTTTTACGGTGTTTCATTCAACCGCTAGATTATAGCGGTTTTATTTGACTTAAAATGTTGAATTCTTATTTTTTTATTGAACTAATATTAGTCAAATCGACATATATTGAAATCAGCTGTAGGCCTTCGCTTCAGCAACTCCTTCCACAAACCTTCCTTCTGAGAAGGTTTCTTTTTTTATCTAAAATCCTAAAACATCTTTTGTTGACATTTAGTACAAGGTCCTGGCATATGTTTTTGTTGAGGTGATGTTCATGGATAAAAGTAAGATGGTTGTTATTGAACATAGAGAAACTGGAAAACGATTTTTATTCGATTTGATGAATATTAACATTAAACCGTACCTTGATAAGTACCGTGTAATATCCATGACGATACCTCTTAAAGATAAGAGGGATTTGGATTTACCTTTGTTTGACTCCTATAAATAGGAGTTTTATTTTTTTAACCGATCGAGCTGATGAAAGATGAACAAAAAATATTAAAATCATCTCTTTGGAAGTAGGATATCAGGATCAAAACTATTTTAGCCGAGTGTTCAAAAAATCAATGGGACTAGGTCCAAAAGAATATCGAATAAAGTTTATGGTAAATGGAAACTAAAATAACAAAAAAGCGAATGAACTCCGCAATCGGAGTGATTCGCTTTTTTATGTTTGTTCCACAATTTCAAGATCGTTAAGGTTCATTTATCAACGCGTTAATAAACTAGCTGCTTCTTTATCTAAAAGTACATGGATATCCGGATGCAATTGAAGCAGGGATCCAGGACACCATGTGGTAATGTCTCCTTCGAAGGCCATTTTGACTATTTCGGCTTTTTCTCTCCCTAAGGCCATTAACAAGATTTTTTTGGAACGCATGATATCCCTTACACCCATCGTGATTGCATGGGTAGGTACCTCTTCTTGCTTTTCAAAATCTTTTGAATTGTCCACTCTCGTTTCGGTGGTCAAATTCACTACATGCGTACGCCAATCAGCTTCTGATCCGGTTCATTAAATCCAAAATGTCCATTTGTACCGATTCCTAGAATCTGGAGATCGAATGGCCCCGCTTGCCGCAATACTTGATCATACCGGACAGCTTCTTCGTTCATTTCCGCACCATTTCCATTGGGGATATGAAAATGGTTTGGATGGATATCAATATGCCTTACTAAGTTGCGTTGCATAAAGGAAAAAAAGCTGCGTCGCTAAAAATTCCAGGAAATTCCTACGGTGGTCATTTTATGAATTTTATCGCGAATTGCTTCATCTGCTCATTATGATATGCTTTTGCAATTCCATATTTTGCGATATCAGCCTTGTTCACTTCTTTATAAGGGACTACCGTTTGGACATGGCCATCGAAGGGGAACGGAAACAATTGTACATGCTCCTCATCTCTCCAATCTGCATACAGCCGAGTATGAACGGAACCTGGAAACGAAAACCGGAAGCCGTCGGCAAACCATTCGTACCGTTGTCTTGGCGTACCGGGCTGCTGCATGCAGACAAACAACGATAGCTCATCACAAAGTACAAGCGCCTTAAGATGCAGCTGAAGCTGCTCCTCTTGAACGCTCAACCTCTTTTGAAGTCTTGTTTGCCTCTCATATTCCTGTTGAATAAACTTTTTCGAGTCGTCATTGATGAACCTATTAGCCAGAGTTGTATAGAGCAAACTGCACAGTAACGCTGCATATTCATTGGCTCGTTGGACTTCGTCCAGACCTTTGGCATAATAAAGAAAACGAATTTTGGCAGGGAAATCAAGAAAGGAATAAGGCCGATGGTCCGCATCGTTCCATAAAGGCCAGCTATCGAGATCCATCCAGCCTCTGTCGTGCTGGTAAGCTGCATAAATCAAATCTGGTTTGCGCTCGTTTCCAACCAGCCACTCGTCACTCCAAAACGACATAAGAGCACCGGACACTTGAGCATGGTCATGCTGTGCAATGAATATAAATGCTTTTTCTTTCTCGTATACGATCAATTAGTCCAACCACCTTTTGCCAGATTTAACGCTCAAAAAATCCTAGTTTCCTGATAAATGATCGCTTGTTCTCCTTTTCACGGACTTCCGTTTGTCTCTAGTCCTGATTGCTGCCTGTCATACATTATTTTACATGAACAAAAAAATTCCTCTATCCAATAGGAATTTGATTTCCTACATCATGATTCGTTCCGGTTAGAACGAGGGGTTCTAAAAGACTGAAGAAATCCCACGAAAAGCATGACTGACGAAGGGGCTGGCTGTAAACCAAAAACAAGCCATGTGATTGCAGGCTTGTTTCTTTCCACCTTACCTTTTCCTAAGAAATAGCCTCTTCCAACTCATTAACTCTTTCATTGATTAACTGAACCTGCTTATATAAAATCATACGTACTTCCCAGCTAACATCTTCGATTATTGCGTTTTTGATCGTTTCCTTTCTATAAATCAACCATTCGATATCGTCTATTGAACCCACTTTTTTGTTAAAAAGAGTTATATCATATAACAACATGTTTATTCCCTCCTTAGAAATACCATACTTTGTTCATATATGATCAGTGTCTCAAATGAATATAACGGCTCGTTATTGCGTTATGAATGGAAAACCCACCACGGTGAGACCATGATGGGCTTGTATCTTGGAGGAAAGGTATTCCATTCATTTCAATTATGACCCTGTCGTACCTGTTGAAGAATCAGTTCCTTCCGGTTCTTCAGATGGCGTGTCCATTTCTTGGTCGCCGCTTGTCTCACTTCGGTACTGAAGCGGATCCGGACATGAAATTGTTTGATGCTCTTGAGGGGCATAAAATCATGATTTGTGTGTTTACGTGCATAGTCTAAAGCGATTTCTTTAGCTTCAGTTTCAGAAATGATCCTTGATTGCTGAAATATTGTATAGCCTAAACCTAAGAAAATTAATAAAATGACTAAGACCGTTATATTCTTCAGTAATACCATCCTTTTAGCCATTTTTTAAAGTTTATTTATTTATTATGCTGTTTTTTCTACTGGCCTTGTTGCTCACATTGTATTCTAAGTTTTTTTCCTTCATTATATATTGGGGTCTCACCAGCATACGGACGTACGTGCTAAGTCAAAAAGCCGAGTTTCCTACGCTAAGGAACTCAGCTTTGTCTTAATCACTCTTTATTCTCGAAATCATTAACAAAAAATCATGAACAATCGCTGCTAAGCTTTTATTCATTCTGTTCTGCGGACAGTTGAGCGTATACAGCTTCAAAAATCAAACTTCCTCTCTCTAATGCAGTTAAATCATCAGGGCTAGTTAATCGAATGCCATCACAAATATAATCGAGACCTGGAGCTACTGGTTCCAAAATAACCTCCTGTACCGTATCCGCTTCATCCACAATTCGAGCGATTCGTTCTAAAATAGGGTCTTCGATTTTAAATTCTCGTAACATGGTGTGGAAAGTACAGTGCCCTCTTCGATGAGTCAGGCGCACACCAGGAATATCAAAAGGTTCAGCACCTTCTGGGAGTGGTTTCTGACCCACAGGTACAAACAAGAATTCTGCATCTGAATCAATCCATTTTCTAATTAACCAAGCACACGCCATTCGATCTACCCCTACCTTTTCCCATGTCACCCACTTCATTCTTTTATCCCTCCTCTAGCCGCTTGCAGTTCTTCAAGAACCTGTTTCCCTAATTCAGATTGAAAATAATCTTGGATTTTAATCTGCTGATATTTCTTTGATAATAGAACAAGGTCAGATTCTTCCTTCTTCAACTCTTCAAGTATTTCTTTATACTCTTTATCCACCTGCTGTATAAACTGTTGAATAATCATTTCGTCTTGTCCTCCTATGACAAGACGGGTTTCCCAAAGCGAAGCTTCTCCACCAAGTTCCTGAATTTCTACCACTAACCATTGGAACTGTTCTCGTGTCTTTAATGTGGAAGGAAGGCACCATACGGATTCGTGTAGGAGAACGGCACCCAACCGTTTTAGTTTTCGCCACACATATACACGAACTTTACTTGGGTTCCGTGGAAGTTTATACAACAAATGTAACCAATTCTGCACGAATCCACCGCCTTCTTTAATGCATCATAGGATAGACAATTAATCCAATAATGGCTGCTCCAAGGACAATCATCGGTTCTGAAACCTTTTTACTCTTCCATAATAACCCCAATGTAATAACGGCAAACAAAGCTGTTGGGATGTCGATAATCGAACGTTGCCCCAGAACGATAACGGCTCCTGTAATGGCTCCAATCGCAGCAGCCGTTACACCATTGACAAAAGCATTAATGCCTGGTAATTTACCGTACTTTTTAAAGAAAGGAGCAGGGATAATGGTTAATAAATAACAAGGTAAAAATGTTGCGAATGCGGCTATACTTGCTCCTGAAAATCCTGCTACTAAGTAACCAATGAACCCAGTAGTTATGACGACAGGACCTGGTGTAATCATCGCAACCGCTACCGCATCCAAAAATTGTTGTACATTAAGCCATTCATATTCTTTTACTACCCCACCGTATAGGAAAGGGACGATCGCCAAACCACTACCGAACACAAAGGCTCCTGCTTTTGCAAAGAAAATGAAAATATTCCACAGTGTTCCTGATGATGAAGATGTCAGCATCCCTACACTTGCTAAAGAGAAAAAAGGGAACGGTATAAAACTGTTCATTGTATTTCTTCCAAATAGCTTCTTAGGAGGAGCTTTAACTAACCAATATAGAATCCCTGCTCCAATAAAAAGAATAACACTCTCGGATTCTGTAATCACCGTGATAGCCGCTGCAACTAAATAAATCCCCCACAGCAGTTTATCCTTTCCAATCGTTTTCGTGGTCAATTTGTAAGCACTAAACGCAATAATGCCAATCACGCTAGCACCCACAGCATAAAACACAGCTTGCATCCAGGTCAATCCGCCATAGTGGACATATGCCCAGCCTGTAATCACTACCATAATAAAAGAAGGTAAAACAAAGGAAATAGCAACAAGAGTGGCACCAAGAATACGGTAGTGTACATATCCAAGATAAATCGCTAATTGAGCAGCTAAGGGACCTGGGGCAAGTTGAGCTAACGCTAGACCATCTTTGTAATCTTCCTCTGAAATCCATCCTCGCTTTTCAACAAGATCACGATACATGTAACCCGTTAAAGCAACAGGTCCCCCAAAGCCAATGGTTCCTAACTTTAAAAAATATAAGATCATTTCTGAAAGTGAATAAGTTGCGGCATTGGTTTGAACCTGGGACTCTGTTTTTCTCAGTAAAGGTTCATCCATTTTTATTCCTCCTCACAAAAGTAATATTGGTTACATTATCTCATATTGTAATAGTGGTTACATTTAATATCAATATATTAATTTAGATTAGAACTTTTGGAGCAGATATGGTTCGATCCATATCCAATGAAAAATTGCCACAGGTTATTAAACTAAATTCCCGTTCGTATTAGCTAGTTATCTCTTAAACGGTCGTTTTTGATATGGGATTGTACTACACCAAAAAACTATAATTGAACCCCAATTTATATAACAAAACTTATATCAAAATCAAAATATCAATACTGATATATTTTAAGAGTTATGAGACAATCAAGGTATAGTTTCGGGGAATTGGAGTGGTTATATGTTAGTTGGATATGCTCGTTTTTCTACACAGGATCAGAATTTAGACCTTCAAAAAGTTGCCCGAAAAGGTGGAAGTCCTAAGGTGATGGATGATAAAAAAGTAGCAATGGCTACTTCCTTATTAAATGATTCAAATCATTCAATTGATGATGTTTGTAAGATCCTGAATATCTCCAGACCCACATTATATTAAAAAGCAGTAATCCTTATACAAGGAGTAGGTTAGATTGGCATCTATAGAACGCAGAGCTTATCCGAGATTCAAAAGGAACCCTACTTTAAAAGAGCTTCAAGGGGTAGCGTCGACAAAACGCAAAAAACGTACGTTAATACGTATTATGGAAATTAAAAAGACGATTCTCTTATTTAGGTAAGAAGAACCGTCTTTTGTTGTTTATTACGCTATAGATCTCCGTTCCCTCATCTTTCGGAACCGATTTTAAATTTGTATTCCATGTCCACTCTAGATCGTTAAATAATGCTTCTATTTCTTCTTTTTTATCCGTAAGAATGGCATAGTTCCAGTAATCGCTTCGCCGATCAGAAACGAATACGTGATTGATCTTGTTTTCATCACCTGCTAAATGAATCGTACCAAATGGGGATATTTGAACTAAAAGCCGTTCGCTAAAGGAATAATAGATCGTGTTAACCCCCAATAAAATGAACCCACCAATAGCAAGAAACCCGACCACTTTTTTAATTTTATTAATAAGCAAGTAAGACGGTTCCGCACCTCTCCAACTATAGATCGACTGGTCGTCATCGGCAACCACACATAGGTTCCCATGTTCTCGAACTAATTTTTCGATGATAGCATATTGAACTAAGGAGGTATCTTGACTCTCATCGGTTAAAACATAATCGTACCTTCGCCGATACCTTTGAAAAAGCTCTTCGACTGGGGTACGACCCATACCTTAAGGGGTATCTACCCCCGAAGCGAACATAAGCGCCCAAAAGGGTACCTTTTTAGCGGTACCCTGTAAATTGTTCATAACTGTCTCCACCAATTATCGATTAATCCGTGCCAATTATAGAAATATGTGCTACGCGGCGATAATCCAATTTCAGCAAACTCGGGTTCATCAAAAACGGAAGAACCTAACAAATGAACGGCACGATGAAGATTTGAGGTTTGGATAAAAAGCCCCAATTCATCCGATGAGCGGAAGGATCCCGGATCGTTAATAATCCGGTTTTCTGCATCTTGAAGTCTTCTATTCCAACGGGGATGCCTTTTTATTTGAGAAGGGATGGATGACCAGGGTCTTACCATACGCGGGTTTAGACCTTGGGTCCTATACCAGCTTAAAGCTCTATTCATATAATACCTATGAAATCTCAAAAACTCTACTCCATCGCCAGTACGCAAATCCGTATGCATATTCCTATGCCACCTTGCATGCTCAACTAATAAACTTTCAGGAAAATTTCGTAGAAGTGCCATAGTTATCATATCTCCCTTTTTTTTAATACACTCTATTCAAAGATTGTTCATAGTGTCTGTATCTTTGCTCTATTTTCTTTATGTTTATGTAGACAATCAAACAGCTAAATCATAATGCTATGGAAAATTACATGATGATTCAGAAAAAATGCTGTCTGAGAAAACAGATTTGATGAAAAAGCGTTCTGCCCTTCTGAAGGTATCATCCCCCTTGGAATACGTGAAGCACCTCGTTACTGGGGAATGATCCCGAATACTCCGGAGTCTGTCAAGAAATTAATGGCGAAGTTAGGAGAACCAGAGCAACTTCGAGTTTGTTATGAAGCTGGACCTACTGGCTATGGTCTGTATCGGCAGCTATTAACTTTGAATATCGAATGTATGGTTGTTGCTCCTTCCCTTATCCCGCAAAAACCAGGAGAGCGTGTAAAGACTGATCGTCGTGATTCCATGCGTTTAGCCCAGCTATTTCGTGCAGGAGAACTAACATCAATCTATGTTCCTACAAAAGAAGACGAGGCACTTCGTGATTTAGTCCGTGCTCGTGAAGATGCGAAAGAAGATCAGCTTCGAGCATGACATCGATTGACTAAATTTCTCTTACGACACGACTTAAATCCTCCAGCAGGCGTAAAAAAATGGACGGTCAAGTATCGTGAATGGCTTAATGGTCTTAAATTTAAGTACTCCTCCATGAGCCTGGTGTTTCAAGAGTACTTGCACCATTTAGATGAAATTGAACAACGCTTAAAACGACTGGAAGCAGAGATTCATACTCAAGCAACCGACAGTGTTCACGCACCCATGATTCAAGCACTGCAAACTTTACGCGGGGTAGCTGAACTTACAGCTACCAGTCTAGTAGCTGAAATAGGGGCCTTCACTCGATTTGGTAGTGCAAGACAATTTATGGCTTATACAGGGTTGGTACCAAATGAAAGTTCAAGCGGAGAAACTCGTCACCAAGGGGCAATCACGAAAACCGGAAATTCTCATGTTCGTCGCGTATTAATTGAAGCTTCTTGGAGTTACCGTTATAAGCCTGCTATCAAGGGAGAACTTCGTCGTAGATTGGAAGGAAAGCCTCCACAACTTCAAACCATCTCTTGGAAAGCACAAAATCGTTTACATGATAAGTATAGTCGTCTTATGGGGCGTGGAAAGAATGGTGGGAAGGTTGTAACTGCAGTAGCTCGAGAGCTGGCCGGTTTTATTTGGGCTGTAGCGCGCGAAGTTGAATTGGCATCATAAGAGAAATTGTTATTTTATTAAAAATTTATTACTTGTCTTTTTGTTCAAAAGAAACATGATAAGGGTTGAAAATAGGGCTCGAAGGCAAAAGAGAAAATCCGGAAAGGAGAATCCACGAGGTTCACTTGCGCTAGGCAATTTGACCAAACGCGCGCCCGTAGTTCGTGGCAGCTCCCCAGACGGAGAGATAAAATGTGAGAACCCACGTATATCAGTATGCTCACCGTCGAAGAGTTTTTTTGCCTTCGTGCCGTGTCTTCAGTCCCTTCATGTTGCTTGACATGGAGCCTCTGCGGGCGTAATTAATATGTGAAACAGGATATCTATGTTCACATCCACCATCACAGCAGTGTATCACGCCCGCCACTCCATATAAAGCAACATGAAAAAGAAAAAAAAACGGGTTAGTTGACACCCTCGAAAGGGGCCTCTTGACAGCCGCGTTCATATCAGTGAACCTGACCAAAGGGAAGGTGAACTAGGAGAACGCAAAGCCTATTTTTATTTCATCTTGAACCTAGTAACTATAAATCTTAGGCTTACTTATGCAGCCTGTTCATACATAGGATCTTAGAGTAGCATCTCCACGTTTAGAGAGAACGATCTGACCTTTAGTTTTTCCAGATGTACTTTCAGCCAAGTTTAATCCTGCCTTACGAAGTAATTGGCGTCCGTGAGTATACTGTTTAAGATCGCCGGCACTAGCCAAAATCGCTGCGGTTGTGATGGGGCCAAGACCCTTGATGGACCTAATCTGCTCAACCATTGGGATCTCGCCAAGTAAGAGTAGTATATCTTCTTCTATCTTTTTTAGCATTTCTAAGATGCGTTCATATTGCTCTAACAACCGTTGTAGATCTTGTTTTGCTTCCACAAGTGCTCTTGTGTCTCCAACACTTTGTTTCGCTTCATGGATGAGGTTTGATGCACGTTGAATGCCACTTGAACCACCGGGTCGCTTCATATGCTTTTTCCAACGCTGAATTACTTCATCCACTGTTAACTCCTGAACATCCTGTGGTGTTGGGAACTCCTTTAACGTGGCCATGGATCGTTGGGAAGTCCATTCTTTAAACACGGAAGGATACTCTGGGAACCGAATATCCAACCAACGAATAATCCGATTCTGTAATCGAACACTATTTGCAACCCAAAACTCCCGATCACTCATAATAGTTTTAAGTCTTTGAAACACATGTCCTTGACGCGTATATTCCGAGTAATAACCACGACTGACGACATCTGCGATTACGAGTGCGTCTTTGGGGTCACTCTTGGAAGGAGAATTGTCGCGATTCTCCTTGTTTCGTTTGGTTGTTGCGGGATTCACTAGGACAACGGTGATTCCCTTCTCCTTAAGCCAGTTCGCTAGGTTAAACCAGTAATGTCCGGTCGGTTCCATACCGATGATGAGGTCATTCAGACGGTGTTTTTGTTGTAATCCTTTCATCCACCTATCTAATTTTTCAAATCCTTCTTGTTCATTCGTGAAGGTAAGATGTCGATTGCTAAGGACGATGCCACGAAAGTTAGTCGCTTGAGCTACATGTCTTTCTTTCGCCATGTCGATTCCAATGACTAGATGGGAAGTAATAATTCTTTCTATTCGTTGATTTTGACCATGAGTTTGTTTAAACTTCATAGTAAGAGCGCCTCCTTGATCGGTTTTTAGGGCTTGACCCTGTGCACACCCCCATCATACCGAGGCGCTCCTTTTTTAGCAAAGACCAAATCTTAGTCCCTACAGGAATGTTCAATAAAGTCTCTAATACCAAAAAATCGCCGTCCCTCTTTCGCTGCATTTTTAGACGTTTTGTATTTTTATATAATACCAATAGGTAAGGAGTAAAGAGGTTGAATAGGAAAAGAATGTAAAAATAATGTTCCAACCATTAAATTAAATAACCCTGCCAATTTCAACTCCAATCCATTCTGAGAGTGTTATGATCGTAGAAAAAATGAAGATTAACATAAAGGCGTTCAGTTTTGTATTCTTGATATAATGAATCATAAAACACCCTAATACCGGAAATAGCCCTAAGTTCAATGGAAGAGCTGAAATCGTTTGAACTCTCGAAAAGATTGGTTTGAAGTCCCAAAAAAAATAAAAACCAAGTAAATAGAAAGCTAATGACAACATTGAACTTACTGGGAATATATGCAGAACTAATTTTCAATCCTTTATATAAAGCCAACTACCGAATATCCATGGAATAGCAAAGCCGAAAATAAAATTAATAATCACTCTAACTCCATCCCTGTTTCTTAAAGTCCGATTATTTTATCCATTTTTTGTATGTCAATTCTAAGTTCAATATAATCATACATTTATAAGTTTTATGTAGAGTGGGGGACTGGTTTCCCAGTCCTCCCTCATCAAACCGTACGAGCGGTT
>NZ_JBEGDL010000024.1:0-80150 GCF_040813775.1 Ammoniphilus soli | reverse complement strand
AATAGTAATTATCTGATACTCTAATTTAGGTGTCCACTTTTTATTCTAGCTCTAAAATGTCCTTTATTCAATAGAAAAGTCTATTTTTCTAGCCCTCTTACCGAGATAGCGGAGCTCTTCTCCTTTTTATCTCTTACTGACCTTCATTGAGCCCCAGTATTATTGCATCATCTGCGGCAGCCATAAAGAAATCTGCGGGAAAAGCACGAGAAATGCTAGAACGATAACAAATAGGATAATGAACGGGATTACACCCTTCACGACATTGCCTAGCTTTTCTTTCGCTATACCAGCCACAACGAACAGGTTCAATCCGACGGGCGGGGTAATCATCGCTAATTCCATGTTCACAGTCATCACAATCGCAAAGTGGATTGGATCAATTCCCAAGTGCTTGATGATCGGAAGGATAATCGGCAACGTGATGAGGATAATCGAGACGGCCTCTAAGAACGTTCCCATGATAAAGAATAAGATATTGATGATGATGAAAAAGATCCACTTATTCATATTGCTCTCAGCGATCCATGCCCCAACATGATGCGGAACCTGAGCATTCGTTAAGTAAAGCCCAAATAAGCTCGCCGCTGCGATAATCAAGAAGATCATCGACGTGATGTTGATGGATTCTACTAAGATCGGACGAACATCTTTCAAGCCCATTTCACGATAAATGACGGTAGAAACGATAATGGCATAAGCCACTGCAATAACTGCAGACTCTGTAGGAGTCGCTACTCCTGTATAAATACTTCCCAGGATGAGAATCGGCAGGAAGGCACCCCATAATGCCTTCACGGAAGCTTTCATTCGTTCTGCGTTAGATGCTTTTTCAGCCTTCCCATATCCATTCTTTTTTGCATAGAAGATTGCCGAAACAACCAATACGCCTCCAAGTAAAACTCCCGGAATCACGCCAGCCATGAATAGCTTGCCGATGGACTCCTCAGCCGTAATCCCATAAATGATCAAAGGAATACTTGGTGGAATAAGAATTCCCAGTGTTCCAGCTGCAGCCACCAGACCCATGGAATACTTCTTATCATAACCTGCACTCACCATCGCGGGTATCATGATGGAACCGATAGCAGCCGCAGTAGCAGGACTAGAACCAGAAATAGCAGCAAAGATCATACATGCTAAAATCGTAACCACAGATAAACCGCCAGGCAAATGCCCTACCCAAGTACGCAATGCTTCGATTAGGTACTTAGAGATCCCGCCTCGCGCTAAAAGAACCCCTGCTAATACAAAGCCCGGGATTGCCATCAGAGGAAAGGAATCCAGAGCCGCAAACATCCTTTGAGGCACCATATTCATGTTGAAGGTTTCCTGCATGAGTACAGCAATCGTCGCAAGCGCCAAGCTGATTGCAATTGGCACACGCAAAAGCATCATCACAACGAAAATACTAAACAAGGTGAGGGTCATGTTTTTCCTCCTTTCCCTGTAGAACAGCAATCAGTTTATCGATGAATCGGAGCAAAAACAGAAACCCGGAAATCGGTAGAATCAAATAAACAATCCACATTGGAATACGACATCCATGGAGACCATGCCAGAAGAAAAACGCTTCGCCACTAACAGATAACCGTAATACGTATAAAAAAGACAGAAAAGAACTCCCATAGCATTAGCGAAAATATCTGTGATCTTCTTCAAAGGCTTAGACATTTTTTCATATAACATGTCTACTTGAATATGATGATTGTTTCTCAAGGCAATCGGAACACCTAGTAATGCTCCCCATACAATCGTATAGTTTGCTACCTCTTCTACCCATGCCTTCGGTTCATTAAATGCATAGCGCATGAGTACCCCGTAAAAAATGAGAGTAATTCCCAACGAAAAAAACGTTCCCGCAGCAATATCTTCAAACAAATTCCAAGCTTTTCTCCAACGCGGCATTTCATTTCCCCTCCCTGCTCTATTTCCTTTTAAAAGAAGGGCACTAGCTTGTAGTGCCCACCCTCTATTTCTCTTTATTTAAGGTTTTTAATTCCATCGATTAACTCAGGCGTGATGGTTGCAGAAAACTCTTCATATACTTTCGCAAAAGCTTTCTCTAGTTCAGCGCGCTGCTCTTCAGTTAGCTCTGTTACTTCCAGCTTGCCAGAAGCCTTTAACTCTTCGTATGCACTTTGGTTTTGTTTTTCAGCCAATTCCAGCTCATAAGCGGTCGCTTCTTTCAACGCTTCTTCTACTTTTGCGCGTACATCTTCAGGCATTCCTTCCCAGAATGGCTTGTTGACGAAGATCGCATAGTCTAGACGGCCATGATTACTGACGGTCATATACTTTTGCACTTCTTGGTACTTTTGCGTATTCATGTTATCAAAGGTGTTTTCTTGTCCATCAACCGTTCCCTGTTGAAGCGCTGCATAGGTTTCCCCGAATGGGATTGTTGCGGAACCTGCACCAACCGCTTTGAATTGAGCTTCCAGCACTTTACCTGCTTGAGAACGGAACTTAAGGCCGTTAAAATCTGCAGGAGCGGCTAAAGGCTTTTTGTTATTAGTGAATTGCTTGAATCCATTTTCCCAGAACACTAGACCCAAAATATCATTAGATACTAAAGCTTCCCCTTCAAGCAAACTCTTAGCGACATCGCTTTCAAAGAACTTAACGGCATGCTCACGATCTTGGAACAAGAAAGGCATGTCTACATATTGCCAGCGAGGATCAAGCTTTACCATTTTCGTTACAGATGGAGCGATCATATGAACGTTTCCAGCTACAAGAGCGTCCAACTCATCCTTATCACCATAAAGCTGAGAAGAAGGATAAACTTCTACTTTTACTTGTCCGCCTGTTTTTTCTGCAACAAGATCAGCAAACTTTTGAGCTGCTTTTCCTTTTACGCTCTCCGGAGCCGTTACGTGAGAAAACTTGATAACGATTTCTTCTTTTGGCGCTTCGGCTGCTGGCTTGCCTTCTTTCGGTTGTTCAGCTGCTGGCTTGTCCCCGCCGCCACATGCTACTAGAGAAACAGCCATGACACTTGCTAAAAATGCAGATGCTAATTTTTTCATTTCAAATTCCCCCTTGTCCATATTTTCTTTATTTATCTTTAGAGGTGTTGTCCTCTTGAAAGATCTCTTTAATGTAGTCCTTAATCAGATCATCACGAATACTTGAGCTGAACCATTCATATGTCGAATAGAAGGCCGAACGCCATTGCGTTTTCTCTTCTTCTGACAGCTCATAGATTTCAAGTCGTTTTCGTTCTTTTAAATCTGTGTAATTTGCTTGATCTATTTCTAATGCCAGATTCCTCTCCCACTCCGTCACATCCGTTAAAACGCTCTCCAGTATTTCTTTCGATTCTGCTGGGATGCCCTCCCAAAACTCCTTTTGGGTTAAAACAAAGTATCCTAGATATCCGTGGTCGCTTTTTGTCATATATCTCTGTGTGACGTAGAGCTTTTTGCTATAGATATTTGAGATCGTATTTTCTTCTCCATCTACATGTCCCTGCTCCAAAGCTTGATACAGTTCACTAAACGGTAAATCAATACTCGTGGCACCAACTGAATCGAACTGTCTGCTTAACACTCGGCTAGGCATAATGCGAAAGCTCAGATCTCTAAAATCTGAAGGTTTTTGTATAGGACGCCGGTTATTCGTAATCTGCTTAAACCCGTTATCCCAAACCGCCAGCATTTTATAGCCTTGCTCTTCTAATAGGCTGTTAATTTCTTTTCCTACCGGGCCATCTGCTAACTTCCAAACATCATCCTGATCATGAAACAGGTAAGGGAGATCAAACAACATTGCTTCCGGTACAACTGAAGTTACTTTGGAAATAGCCGGTGCGATCATCTGGATTTCTCCTTTTTTTAGCGCTTCCAATTCTTCATGATCAGAGTATAACGTAGAGTTTGGAAAAACCTGGACCTCTATTTTCCCTTTGCTCTTAGCCTCAACCCGCTCTTTGAAACGCTTGGCAGCAAGCCCTTTCGGTGTTTCCTCCCCTGTCACGTGTGAAAAGCGGATAATCAGCTTATCATTCGGCCCTACCTGGTCATAATCAATAGCCCTTGGCGCACAGCCTAGAAGTAGCATCACCATTGAGATCCAAACGGCAATCCACGAATAGGCTTTCTTTTGAATCCTCACGGAAAACTTACCTCCAATACCTTAGACCGCTTAAGTAAAAGACTAAGGCTGAAATGTCCCGGCTGTTTGTTAACCGTTTTCATTTCTGATTTTATTTTATTTTCTCAGCCCTATTTAAACAATCTTCTGGCCATATTGTTTTTTTTGATCTTTTTGGTCTACAAGTGTTAGTTTAAGTATCTTGCCGTACAAAAAAACCACTTTACTTTAGCAAAGTGGTTTTGATCATGCTATTTCGAGATATCCATCCCAAACCATTTTACGCTAATCTTCGCAAAAGTCCCATCAGCCATCATCTCGTCCAGGACCTTGTTGATTCCCTGGAGCAAATCTGTTTCATCCTTCTTTACCGCAATCCCAATCTCATCCCTATATAGAGGCTCAGCTAACGGCTTGATTGGAGCGGCCTTTTCTTTTATCGCAATGTATCCCATCATGCGATCCATGATCACGGCATCCAGCTTACCCTCTGATAGATCCTTTAATAGCAAAGGATAATCGGGATAGCCAGCTGCCTTTTTGCTATACTTTGCGGATAGGGTGTAATAAGCTGTTCCATCGATGGCTCCCACTTTTTTATCTTTTAGATCATCCACCGTCATGATCCCTTCATGATCCGCTTTGATAAATATTTGAGCTCCTGAGTAATAATAAGGCTTTGTAAAAGAAACGGCTTCCATTCTTTGAGGGGTAATGGACAAGCTTCCGATAACCGCATCATACTGATCTCCTTTTTCCAGGCCGTCTAGCAAAGTATCTTTAGCAACTTTGACAGGATTCGGCTCCATCCCTAACCGCTTTGCCACTTCTTCTCCAATTTCCACATCGAATCCAACAAGCTTCCCATCCTGCTCATAATGAAATGGTTTAAACTGTCCTGTCATCGCAAAGGTGAGGCTTTCTTTTTCCTGCTGCTGGCCTGTCGGGGAAAGGATTTCCCTTTGGTTCTCCGATGGCGGCGGTGTCGTGCTTGCGTCTTTTGAAGTACATCCAACCCCAATAACCATTGCGCTAATCCATAACAAGAGAGGTTTCAACCATTTTTTCATAACTTTTGTACCCCCATAAAGTTCGCTCTTTCTTTATATGTAGTGACAAGCCGGAGGTTTTAGTACAAGAAAACTTGGTCGCGTTAGGTTTTCCTCGTGCTTTCCAAATAATATGACGAATTTATAATTCTGACAGTGCAAAAAAATAAGATGTGGTCCGTTTCCAGATCCACACCTTATACATCTCTTATTGTTCTTCCGCAGCTTGTTCGCCTTGCTGATGATGGCGCATGAGCGGGAATAGTAGAACATCACGAATCGATGGGGAATCGGTCAACAGCATGACAAGACGGTCAATTCCAATTCCTAACCCGCCTGTTGGAGGCATACCATACTCCAAAGACTCAATAAAGTCCTCATCCATCATGTGCGCTTCATCATTTCCTGCTTCGCGCTCCGTCAGCTGGGCTTCAAAGCGTTCACGCTGATCAATCGGATCATTCAGCTCGGTAAAAGCATTCGCATGCTCACGAGCTACGATAAACAATTCAAAGCGATCGGTAAATCGAGGATCATCATCGTTCTTCTTAGCAAGCGGAGAAACGTCTACCGGATGTCCAAAAATGAAAGTCGGTTGGATCAGCGTTTCTTCAACCTTTTGCTCGAAGAATTCGTTGACGATATGACCATACTTCATATTCGGCTTCACATGAACACCATGCTGTTCAGCCAGCGCTCTAGCTTCCTCATCGCTCATTTGAGGCCAGAAGTCCACTCCTGTAACTTCCTTGACCGCATCGACAATATGTACCCTTTTCCAAGCAGGAGTTAAATCTATAGCTTGTCCTTGATATGTAATCTTGGTAGTTCCAAGTACTTCTTGGGCAATATGGGCTGTCATTTCCTCGGTAAGCTTCATGATGTCTTCAAAATCCGCATAAGCTTCGTAAAGCTCAATGGATGTAAATTCCGGATTATGGCGAGTTGAGATTCCTTCATTTCGGAAGATCCTGCCGATCTCATATACCTTCTCTAACCCGCCCACGATCAAGCGCTTGAGATGAAGCTCTGTTGCAATCCTCATATATAGTTTCATGTCTAGCGCATTATGATGCGTAATGAATGGACGTGCCGCCGCGCCACCAGGAATCGAATGCATCGTTGGGGTTTCAACTTCTAGATAACCTCTTGTGTCAAGGTATCTTCTCATCGATTGCAAGATTTTGCTTCGGGTAATAAAGGTATTCAACGATTCCGGACTCATGATCAGGTCCAAGTATCTCTTGCGGTATCTCGTTTCGATATCACGCAGACCGTGGAATTTCTCAGGAAGCGGACGAAGAGATTTCGTCAAGAGGGTGAATTCCTTCGCCTTTACCGTCGTTTCCCCTTTATTGGTTTTAAAGATCGTTCCTCTTAGGCCGATAATATCCCCAATGCTGCACATATCAAAAATCTTGTAAGACTCTTCCCCTACTTGGTCCTCTCGGACATAAATCTGAATTCTTCCCGTGCGATCTTGGATGTGGGAGAAGCTTGCCTTTCCTTGTCCCCTTTTGGCCATGATTCTTCCAGCGATCGTTACTTCAATTTCTTTTTGCTCTAATTCTTCTTTGCTCAGGTCCCCGAATTCCTTGAGAATCTCTTCTGCGGAATGGGTACGGATGAATTTCTTCCCGAATGGATCAATTCCCATCTCGCGAAGCTGATTCAATTTATCACGGCGAACCTGAAGCAGTTCATTTAATTCTTCTTGGGACACAGCAATTCAACTCCCTTAACATCCCTTACTCTTGTAATCACTTTAATTTAATATCTAGAATCTCATACTGGATAACGCCCGCAGGCACCTGCACATCAACAACAGCCCCCTTCGACTTCCCTAAGAGAGCCTGGCCTACAGGAGATTCATTGGAAATCTTATTGTTGGCAGGATCTGATTCGGCTGACCCTACGATCGTGTAATCGACTACGTCACCATATTCCAGATCCTTGAGTTTAACAGTCGTACCGACATTCACTACCCCTTGATCCAGGTCCTCCTGGCTGATCACGCGGGCATTGCGAAGCATCTTCTCTAGGGTAATAATGCGTCCTTCGATAAACGCCTGTTCATTTTTCGCTTCTTCATACTCGGAGTTCTCGCTCAGATCCCCAAAGCTTATGGCTTCCTTAATTCTTTCCGCAACTTCACGGCGCTTCACCGATTTCAGATGCTCTAGCTCTTCCTCCAAGTTTTTTAATCCTTCCGGCGTAAGAAAAACCTCTTTTTCAGACATGATTTATTCCCCCCGATGCTATTTTTACTTGAACCAAAATATGGTCAATTATATGCTTAAACGAATCAAATATGCTCCAAAGGCCCGGCGGACCCAGGGTGGAAAACCTTTACAATCCCACTAAGCCTTATATATCATAGGTATTATATGGGAATCGAGTTCCCTTGTCAAATCTTCTTAGTGAGTGACCTGTTCTTTTTCTCTTTCATCTTGGACTTGTTGAACATAGTCTAGAAGCAGCTTGCCTAAGCCTTCCCTTGTTTCCTGCTCATTAATTTTCTGGCGCACTAAAGCTGAGTTCTTCAATCCTTTGAGATACCATGCTGCGTGCTTGCGCATCTCTTGGATAGCAATCTTCTCACCCTTTAAGTCGATTAAGCGATCCGCATGCAATAAACAGATCTCAATCTTTTCCTTAGCACTTGGCTCAGGCAACAGCTCTCCGGTCTGTAAATAATGGACGGTGCGATACAGCATCCAAGGGTTTCCTAATGCCCCGCGTCCGATCATCACGCCATCACAGCCGGTTAGGTCCAGCATCCGCTTGGCATCTTCTGGCGTTACCACATCTCCATTGCCAATAACTGGGATCTTTACATTTTTCTTTACATCACCAATGATATCCCAGTTAGCTTTCCCTTCATACATTTGCACGCGAGTCCGCCCATGGACAGCAACGGCCTGGCCTCCTGCTCTTTCTACCGCTTGGGCATTTTGAACAGCGTAAATATGATCATCGTCCCATCCGATCCGCATTTTTACGGTAACGGGTTTATCTACCGCTTCGACGACAGCTGATACCATCTCTTCAATCTTATTGGGATCAAGCAGCCACTTAGCTCCTGCATCGCAGCTGACAACTTTGGGTACGGGACATCCCATATTAATATCAATGATATCAGCATTTGTATGTTTATCCACATATTTAGCTGCAGCGACTAAGCTTTCTTTTTCTCCCCCGAAGATTTGCAGGCTCAATGGCTTCTCCTGATCATCAACATAAAGCATTTTCATGGTTTTCTCATTTCCATGTACAACGGCTTTATCACTGACCATTTCCGCACAAACCAACCCTGTGCCAAACTCCTTGGCGATTAGTCGAAAAGCAGGATTACACACGCCAGCCATGGGAGCTAACACAACATTATTTTTCATTTCGATATTTCCGATTTTAAGCTTGTTCATTACCATATACCTCGCGATAATCTATTTTTCCACGGCCAGCAGCTCGTTAAGCTCAATGTCCAAAAGTTCACTGATGCTCCTGAGCATCATCTCCGATGGCTCTTTAATACCCCGTTCTATCGAACCTAATAATGCGATTGAAACACCCATTTTATCGGCAAATTCTTGTTGCGTATATCCTTTTAGTTTTCGGAAAGCTCGGATTCTGTTTCCCAATCGATGGACTTCCATTTTCTCACACCACTCTTATCCTTAACCTTCTCTAATAAATCAATCGGTGTTATTATCTGATTTCCAATAGGGATAGGAAAGTGGGTGGCAATCTCAGCTAGGGGAATAAGTACAAAAGCACGTTCTGGCATTCCTGGATGAGGAACTTCCAAATCCGGCTCAGCTATTTGAAGCTGCCCATAAGCCAGTATGTCAATATCAATAGTACGCGGCCCCCAGCGAATCTCCCGCTTTCTCCCTAGTGCTTTTTCCATTTCCATAACAGCCAGTAACAATTCATGGGGGGATAAGCCTGTTCTCCCCCCTACGACCATATTCAAAAATGCAGGCTGATCGGTGTATCCTACTGGATCGGTTTCATAGATGCTGGAGTACTCGCTGATCTGAATGGCCGGGTGATCGTTTAAGGCCATAATAGCTTTCGATAAATACTGGAGCCGATCACCCAAATTTGAACCTAAGGATAAATAAAAAGAAACCATATTAACGTCCTCGCTTAATTTCTACAGCCACCGAGTCATAATGCCCTGGGATGGGAGGATCCGGTTTAGTTACACGAACCATCAATTCATCCAATAGCTGAAATTTTTGCAACGCTCTCTCCGCTATTTGCTGGGCAACCTTTTCGACCAGTTGGAAGGTTTCATTCTCTACAACCATTTTGCATAGTTCATAGACTTGGGCATAATTAATGGTGAATTGCAGATCATCCGTTTCAGCTGCTTTGCTTAAATCCAAATACAACTCAACGTCGACGAGATAGCGTTGACCCAACTTGTTTTCTTCCGGGTAAACTCCATGGTATCCGTAAAACTCCATCCCGTTGAAATAGATCTTATCCATTATTCGCCCCCTCCCTCTGGATCATTTTATCCATCATTTGACATGCGCGAACCGTTTCTTTCACATCATGCACCCGGACCACATGGCATCCTTTCTGGACACCGTAACAAACCGTGGCTAAGGATCCTTCCAGTCGTTCTTCTAAAGGGAGATCGAGCGCCGTTCCAATCATGGACTTTCTGGATGTTCCTAATAAAACGGGATACCCTAAAGCCACAAACCGCTCTAAGTTAGCCATCACTTGCAGATTATCCTCATAGGTTTTTGCAAAGCCGATCCCTGGATCAATCCATATAGCTTCATCCTGGACTCCAGCAGATCGAACAATCTCGATACTTTCCATAATATCGGCAATCATGTCGTTGATCAGATGGCTATAATTTTTATTGTTTCTATTATGCATAAGAATTATTGGCACTTGATGCCTTGCTGCTACTTCAGCCATACGCGGGTCGGCCTTGGCTCCCCATATATCATTGATAATATCCGCTCCGGCAAGGACGGCTCGGTCAGCCACTTCCGCTTTGTATGTATCCACTGAGATCGGAATGTCTATTTCTTTTTTAATCATCTCAATTATCGGAACGACCCTTTCGATCTCTTCTTCTGCGGAAACGGGGATAAACCCTGGGCGTGTAGATTCTCCTCCAATATCTAGGATGTCTGCTCCATCTTGAACCAGCTTCCTGGCATGTGCCATCGCCTGTTCTGGCGTAATATAGCTCCCTCCATCAGAAAAGGAGTCCGGTGTCACATTCAGAATTCCCATAACGAGGGTTTTCTCCCTAAGATGAGGGATTCGAGATTGGAATGCTGTTGTCAACATTATGTTTCATCTCCTAACTTATGTACCGATAACTGGTATTGCTCCAGAAGGACCGAAGTGACTGGACCCTTAACCTTAGGAACTGGCTCATGGTTAAGTTCTTCTACCGGAATGATTTCCTGGACAGAATTGCTTACAAAAATCTCCTCTGCCTCTTGCAGCTCACTTAGTGTGTAGAATCCTTCTTTGTAAGGAATCCCTTTTTCGAGACAAAGACGAAGAATAAAATTCCTTGTCACCCCTGACAGCAGCCCTGTATCCTCGTGTGGAGTATATAAGATATCATCCTTAACAAAGAAAATATTGCTTACTGTTCCCTCGACGATATGCCCTTTCTCATTGAAAAAAAGCCCCTCCGAGGATCCTAGTCCTCGACCAGCGAGTTCTTTCTTGGCCAACATGTTATTGGCAAATGATAGGGATTTCGCACGTCTGAATCCTTCAGGAGTAGAACGCCTCAGGTTTAAACTGACCAACTTTTTGGTTTCCGGCTGGACCCCCAACGGCTTCGCCATGATTAGCCAAGTTGGCTCCTGATGTTCTTCTCCATGCAAGCCCAACCCTTCTGGCCCGCCGCTCAGTGTTATCCGAATATAGGCGTCTTGAAGCCCATTGGCCTCCATTGTTTGGTATATATCATTCTGCAACTGTGGCAGAGATTTATTCATTTGGATTTGAAATTCATGGGCTGCACTCTTTAAACGATGGTAATGCTCTTCCCATAAAAACAGCCTCCCCTTATAGGAGCGCAGCGTTTCAAACAAGCCAAAGCCATAAAGAAAACCGTGATCAAAAACAGATATCACGGCTTCCTTTTCTGTTAGAATTGATCCATTCAAAAATACTTGCATCTATTAGATCCCTACTTGTTTTAACTGAATGAAGTTCTTTAATAATTCTTTACCATAATCAGTGATTATAGACTCTGGATGGAACTGAACTCCTTCAACGAGTAATGTCTTATGTCGCAGCCCCATTATTTCTCCTTCTTCTGTCCATGCTGATATTTCTAGGCAGTCAGGCAGGGATGATCTCTCTACGATTAGAGAATGATAACGGGTCGCGGTATACGGTGATGGTATTCCAGAAAAAATCGTTTTTCCATCATGAAATACGGGTGACGTCTTTCCATGCATTAAACGCTCGGAACGAATCACCTTCCCCCCAAAGGCTTGGGCGATCGATTGATGGCCTAAACAGACTCCTAAGATCGGAATTACACCGGAAAACTTTTCGATTACTTGTAAGCTGATTCCTGCCTCGTTAGGTGAACATGGCCCGGGCGATATTACGATATGATCTGGACTTAACTCCTCAATCTCTTCTAAAGTGATTTTGTCGTTGCGGTACACCTTCAGTTCCTCGCCCAATTCACCTAGAAACTGAACTAGATTGTAGGTGAACGAATCATAATTATCGATCATTAGAATCATACTTAACCTCTCCTCTCTAAACTCGGCTCAACTTTTTCTTTTCTTTACTTAATTGTACAGCTTTCAATAAGGCTTCTGCCTTCTTTAATGATTCATAATACTCCGCTTCGGGCTTGGAGTCAATAACAATTCCAGCTCCTGCCTGAACATGTCCCCTGTCATTTTTCGCTACAAGCGTGCGAATGACAATGTTCAGCTCCAGATCCCCGTTAAAACCTATCCATCCTATCGACCCCGTATAAAGTCCCCGCTTGACAGGTTCCAGCTCCTCGATGATTTCCATTGTTCGAATCTTGGGCGCCCCTGTTATCGTCCCTCCGGGGAAACAGGCCCGAATGGCATCATAACCGCTTCTGCCTTCCTCCAATTCCCCTTCCACATGGGAAACGATATGCATCACGTGGGAATATTCTTCAATTACCATCAAATCTGTCACATGAACCGTACCAAATTTGCAAACACGCCCAAGATCATTCCGTTCCAAATCAACGAGCATAATATGCTCGGCCCGCTCTTTCTCGTTCCCAATCAACTCATTTGCTAATCGAAGATCTTCCTCCCGATCCTTTCCCCTTGGTCTAGTTCCGGCAATCGGTCTAGTGCTTAGTTTAAAGCCTTGCAGCTTAATAAGAAGCTCTGGCGAACCGGATACTACCTGAAAATCAGGATAATGAAGATACCCCATGTAAGGGGAGGGGTTAACCCTCCTTAACGTCTTATAGATCTCCCACGGCGTGGCAGAAAGAGAAAAATCCTGCCTCACTGAAAGGTTAACCTGAAAGACATCCCCCGAGCGAATGTATTCTTGTACCTTTAAAACGGCCTGTTCAAACTGCTCCTTTGAAAAGGAAGGAGAGATTTCCAATTCCTGAACGGAAAGATCGGTGTGAACCGGCTCAGCCCCCAGCTTTCCAACGAGGGAGTCCATCTTCTCCATCATGGATCGTATGCGCTCCATTCCCTGCTCATAATCATCCGCATCATCCGCCATCACATTGGTGATGAGGTAGCATGCTTTCTCATTATGAGCTATTGCCACGACATCCCGATACACGGTAAACAGCAGATCGGGCAGCTGTAAATCATCATGCGCATGATCCGGCATATCCTCTAGATGCTGCACAAGATCATAAGAAAGGAGGCCTAGCGCTCCACCTAACCAATCCGGTCCGTGCTCCACTCGCGGTGCTTTCCACTTATTCATTAAGGCTTTCAAGGCGAGGAGCGGATCGTTCCCCTTCTCTCCATGCCTCGATCGAATCTTATCCAGTGGAGAAAACGCCACGTAAGAGTATTTGCCTGCACGCCCGCTCTCTAACAGCCCGCCCTGCTCCGGATCAGGACAAAAAGCCTCATAAATGTCTGCAAGGTCAGCTATATTGTCCCACTTGGCGATCAATGGAACCACATTATAGCCTTGTTGGATTAACTCTTTGTATTCCTTTTTTATCATCCCGATCATGAAGTCACTCCTATATCCAAGTAGATAGAATTATTTTAGCATAATAAGGGGTGAATTATGAAATCAAAGAGGAAGGGAGGCGCTCGATCTGAAAATAACCAGAGAAAGTCCGGTTATTTCTCTAAGGTCCAGGAGAGCGCCACCCAATCACAATAAAAAAAGAGCCCCCCACCAAGCTCTTCACAAAGCTTCGGGGCAGCTCTTTCACTGACTACTCTTCGAATTGGTACAATGGTGTGCTGAGGTATCTTTCTCCGTTGCTTGGAATGACAGCTACAACCTTTTTACCCTTGCCAAGCTTTTCAGCTACTTTCAAGGCAGCAAAGATAGCTGCTCCAGAAGAAATTCCTCCAAGGATACCTTCTTCTTTCGCTACGCGGCGGGAGACTTCAAAAGCCTCTTCGTTCTCAACAGTGATGATTTGATCATAGATTTCGGTATTCAAGATGCTTGGAACGAAGCCGGCACCAATTCCTTGAATTTTGTGCGGGCCAGGCTTTCCGCCAGAAAGCACTGGAGAAGCAGAAGGTTCAACCGCTACGATTTGCACGTTCGGATACTTTTCCTTCAAGACTTGGCCTACTCCTGTAATGGTACCGCCTGTTCCAATACCAGATACGAACGCATCGATCCCGCCTAGCTCTTCTGCTTGAGCCAAAAGCTCTTGACCTGTAGTTTCACGGTGAATTTTTGGATTCGCAGGGTTTTCAAACTGCTGAGGCATAAAGTAATCGGCGTTTTCGTTAGCTAGCTCAGTTGCTTTACGAATAGCTCCGCCCATTCCTTCTGGTCCTGGAGTTAAGATTAATTCCGCTCCATATGCACGCAACAAGTTACGGCGCTCTAAGCTCATGGTTTCAGGCATAACTAGGATTGCTTTGTACCCTTTTGCTGCAGCTACCATAGCTAGCCCAATTCCAGTGTTCCCACTAGTAGGCTCAATGATGGTATTTCCAGGCTTTAATTTGCCATCCTTCTCAGCTGCTTCGATCATAGCTAGTGCAATACGATCTTTTACACTGCTACCTGGGTTAAAGAATTCTAACTTTAGATAAATATCAGCATGATCCGGATTGCTCACGCGGTTTAGTTTCACAAGAGGGGTGTTGCCAATCAATTCAACAATAGAATTTGCCACTTTCATCCGTGATTCCTCCAATACCGAGTAATATAGTAGGTTTTATAGAAATTATAATGCCGCTTCCCTTTTTTGTCAATTGATTTTAGTTCTTTAGGAGGATTTGGACGTTCATGCCTTTTCTGAGACGTTCCAATACCGTTTCTAAAGATCCAGCCTGGTTCAACGCCAATTCTCGCTTGATTTCATCCTTCACATCATCAAATGTGCGGGTGACCGCTTCTTTTTTCTTATGGAGCTTGATTACGGCAAATCCTTTTTCTAGAGCGATAGGCCTACTAACCTGATTCTCTTGAAGGATTACGGCTACGTCCACAATTTCTTGCTCGACATCTCCCCCCAACAGAGAAATCCAGCCTAAATCTCCACCGCTTGCTGAAGAATAGATCTCTCTTGATCTTTCTTTAGCAAGGGTTTGAAAATCAGCCCCTTTATTCAATTCAGAGATCACTTGTTCCGCTTCTGCTTGGTCATCGACATAGATAGCAGAAACCCTAGCTAAAGGCGGCTGGTTATACTTAGCCCGATTTTCTTCGTAATGGTGAAATAATTCTTGATCACTAATTTCAATATCGGCCGTAGCCAGCTTCTCCAGAAGCAAGTAATGCCGCAGCTCGTTCTTGAGTTCTTCTGGAGAGAGCCCCATATCCTGGCGGATTGCCCCAAAAAAGTCTTCGGAACTCACATATCGATCCTCTAGTTTCTGAAGTTCTGCCTCAAGCTCTTGCTCCGTAACCACGACCCCATTTTGCTGAGCCTGAAGCAAAACCACTTGACGGTCAATCATGTTTTCCAAGACCATCTTTCCATAATGACGTTTCAGTTCATTAGTCCAATCGCTTTCGGTAATCGTTTCGTTCCCTACATCAGCGATCTTTCTCGCTCCCATTAACGTATTATAGTTCCACCCCAATACACCAAGCAAAAGAAGCAGACAACCTATGATTCCCCAAAGAACTCTTATATTCCTCATCAGGTTACCCCTCTATCGTTTTGCCATTTTCATCAGTCTCTCTAAGTCTGGCTTATCGACTTGATATACCTCATTGCAGAAGTGACATGTCAACTCCGCTTCACCCTGTTCATCAATGATGCTCTGGAGCTCCTCCTCTCCAAGGCTGATTAATGCGTTCTCCATTCTTTCAATCGAGCAGTGGCAGGAAAAAACGATGTCTAGATGATCCAAAATCTCTACGTCGTCTTTTCCTAATACAGCATAAAGAATTTCTTCCGGACTTAACCCCTCATCAACCATGGCGGATACAGGAGGGATTTGTGCTAGCCTTTTTTCCAATTGCGTGATTTCTTCTTCCTTTAATCCCGGCAATAACTGAATAATAAATCCGCCTGCTGCCTTAATAGAGTTATCAGGGTTGACCAACACACCTACACTAACCGCTGAAGGGGTTTGCTCTGATTTAGAAAAATAATAGGTGAAATCCTCCCCTAACTCACCAGAGATCAGCTCAACACTTCCATGATAAGGATCCTTTAAGCCCAAATCCTTTGTCACAATCAGTTGACCATCTGTTCCTACAGCCTTTGCCACATCGAGTTTACCTACGGCATTGAGCGGGAAATGGATGTGCGGATTCGTTACATATCCCCGCACTTCTCCCTTGGCATTGGCATCCACGACAATTTGTCCGATAGGTCCGCCGCCTTTAATAATGACGGTTAAACGTTCATTTCCTTTCAGCATAGCTCCCATGATCGCTCCTGCCGAAAGCGATCGGCCTAACGCAGCACTGGCCACGGGCCAGGTATCTAGTCTTTTTCTACTTTCCTCAACAACTTCCGTTGACTTAATGGCAAAAGCCCTGACCTTACCGTTACGGGAAATTGCCCGAACCAAGTAATCCTTCAAGAGGCTCTCCTACCTTTCCTTTTTGTTTCGTTCATACACGAGCATAAGTCCCTTTAGAGTAAGGAATGGATCCACAATATCTATGGAATCCGTCTCTTGCTGAAGCAATTCAGCCATACCGCCTGTAGCAACAACCTTGGGGTTTACCTTCGCTTCCGCCTTCATTCTGCGAACAATCTCGTTTACTTGTCCTACAAATCCATAGTAAATTCCTGCTTGCATGGACACAATCGTATTTCGTCCCAACACGCTATTGGGTCGTGCAATCTCGATTCGTGGAAGCTTGGAAGCCCGATCAAACAAAGCTTCCGTTGAAATCTTTATTCCCGGGGCAATCGCTCCTCCTGCCCATTGTCCATTGGGATCAATATAGCAAAACGTGGTTGCAGTGCCAAAATCAACGACAATTAAAGGATGTCCGTAATAATGCATAGCGGATACAGCATTGATAACCCGGTCTGCTCCCACCTCGCGTGGGTTTTCTGCTTTAATATTCATTCCCGTTTTAACCCCTGGTCCAATCACGAGAGGCTTATGATGAAAATATTTTATGCACATGCTCTCTATGGTGTACATCAATGGAGGAACGACGGAAGACATAATGATCCCTTCAATTTGCTGTACGTCCAGCCCAACGTCTTTAAATAAGCTTTTAATCAGGATCCCATACTCATCAATGGTCTTGGACCTTACTGTCGAAATCTTCCAGTGATGCTTTAGCTCTTCTCCCCTAAATATCCCTAAGGCGATATTGGTATTCCCCACATCAATGACAAGAAGCATAGAATTCCCCCGGTCTTTATCTTTTTCTCTGATTCAAATCCAAGCTAATATCCAGTGCTTTTACCGAATGGGTTAAGGCTCCCACTGAAATGACGTCAACCCCCGTTTGGGCTATGCTTGCAATGGTCTCCAACGAAACGCCTCCGGAAGCCTCTACAACGGCCTTTCCGGCAATCCGCTCGACAGCCTTCTTCATTTCCTCAATCGGCATATTATCCAGCATGATAATATCTGCCTTTGCCTCAAGCGCTTCCTCAACCTGGCTTAGGGACTCGACCTCGACCTCAACCTTCATGGTATGAGGAATATACCTTCTTGATGCTTCAACAGCCTGTTTAATGCCTCCAGATGCCTTGATATGATTATCTTTGATCATCACAGCATCAAACAAACCATAGCGATGATTATGCCCCCCACCCATACGAACAGCATATTTCTCTAGCATCCTTAGCCCCGGAGTCGTTTTTCTTGTATCCACTACACGTACGTCGGCGCTTCCTTCACGGGCTTTGCTGACATAACGCTGGGTCATGGTGGCGATGCCTGACAGGCGCTGCATCAGATTAAGGGCCAGCCGTTCGCCGGTTAAGATGGATGCTGCTCTTCCTTCTACCTCAGCTAAAACATCCCCTTTTTGAATCGCCTGTCCATCTTCCATCAAAGACCGGAAGCTAAGGCTCGGATCTACCGCTTCAAAAACAAGCCTGGCAACTTCGCCCCCAGCTACAACACCGGTATCCTTAGCATAAATAATCCCCTTCGCCTGTTCATCCTTTGGAACGGTAGCTTGTACAGAAATATCCCCAAACCCGATATCCTCTTCAAGCCACTCCTGAATTTGTTTTTTCAGTTTTTCCTGATTAATCATCATATGTACCTCTCTCCTCCATGACGCCATCTGTAATGGATTGAATAATATGCTTCCGCCATATCACATCATCCCGATTCGGGAAATCCTCCCGGTAGTGTCCCCCACGGCTTTCTTCCCGCAGTAAGGCTGCCTTTGCAGTAAGCAGGGCACAGGTTAAAAGGTTTAAGTACTCGTATTCTGCAAGATGAGTCGGTTGGCTATTATACTGCTTCATCTGTCTTTCCATTTCCTTTAACGCTTTTGACAGGTTTTTCTCATCTCTCTTCAATCCGACTTGGCGCACCATCATTTTTTGCAGCTTAAGTCGCTTCTCCAAGATATGCTCATCCGGCTGGCCTTCTCTCATAATCGAATAAGATAAGTGTGAGGTATCCACGTTTAATGGCTCAAGCTCTTTCACACGCTGGGCAATACGGCTGCCGAAAACTATGGCCTCAGACAGTGAATTGCTGGCTAACCGATTCGCTCCATGAACCCCTGTACAGGACACTTCCCCACATGCAAATAAGCGGGGAACTGATGTCTCCCCCCATAGACCGGTCTTTACGCCCCCCATCATATAATGGGCAGCTGGGGCCACAGGAATCCAGTCTGTCACCATATTTAGACCATATTCCAGACAAACCTCATAAATCGTTGGAAAGCGATGCTTAATTAATTCTTCCGATTCATGGGTAATATCTAAGTACACAAAGGTGGACTCTGTTTTCTCAATCTCCGATACAATAGCTCTTGCTACAACATCTCGAGGAGCCAATTCAAGCTGCGGATGGTAGTTTTCCATAAAGCGTTCCCCATTCACATTCCGCAGGACAGCTCCCTCTCCACGCACCGCTTCGGATATTAAGAAGCGAGGTGCACCGGGGTAACAAAGTGAGGTCGGATGGAATTGAATAAACTCAACATCCTTTATTTGTGCCCCCGCACGGTAAGACATAGCAATGCCGTCCCCTGTTGCGACAGGAGGGTTGGTTGTATATCGATACAGCTGCCCAGCTCCTCCTGTTGCCAGGATGGTTGCATTCGACTGGATAAACGATTGCTCGCCATGGGAATTCTCAACAATAACACCCACACACTGATCTTCAACGGTAACCAAATCAATAGCAAAATGGTGCTCGAGAATGTCAATTCGTCGGTTTTCCCTCACCCTTTCAGATAACGCACGAACAATCTCAGCTCCTGTGGAATCGCCTCGAGCATGTAATATTCTTCTGCGACTATGAGCCCCTTCTTGGGTTAAAGCAAGCTTGCCTCCCTCTTTATCAAACTGAGTGCCGTAACGAATCAGCTCGTAGACGCCTTCAGGGCCCTCGTTAACTAAGATATTGACGGCTTCATGGGAACATAACCCTGCTCCAGCAATCAGCGTATCCTGGCGATGCAGGGCGGTAGAATCCTTCTTCGTAATTACCGCTGCTATACCACCCTGAGCATAATTGGTGTTACTCTCCGTTAATCCTTCCTTACAGATCATCGTCACCTCATGATGCTCTGCAATTTGCAGTGCCGTATATAACCCAGCAATCCCCGATCCTATAATACATACTTCGGTCTTGATGGTATTCATATTTCTTATATCAAAGTCGATCAGATAACGTGGAACCATGATCATGTTTCCTTTCCCCATGGAATAAAAAAAGTTTTATTGAAGCTATTCAGTGTAGCCAGACCACCTTTAGAGGAAACTTTTTATGCTTCTAGGAAAGTTAGTTCACTATAAACCAGTGAACTAAACTTTCCTATCAGTAAGAAAAAAAGTATAAAACAGTGATTTTATCACTATTTTATACTTCTTACCTAAAAGTAACCAGATTTTATTATTCGTTATACTTTGTATGTCTCTGCTTCAAATTCAAGCATACGCTCTAAGGATTCCCTCGCTGCATCAGCCACATGCGGAGGAACATATATCTGCGGCTGCATTGTTTCTAGGCAGTTCGCCAGCTTCTTTAGGTTATTTACTTTCATATTGGGACAAACCAAGTACTTCGATGCAAAGTAGAACTTTTTATTCGGGCTGTCTTGGGACAATCGATAAAGTACACCATCTTCAGTTCCGACAATGAACTCATCATGATCCGATTCACGGCAATATTTTAAGATCCCTGTCGTGCTTCCTACAAAATCAGCCAATTCCACCACTTCTGGACGGCATTCCGGATGCGCAACAAATTGGGCGTTCGGATGTTCTTTTCGCAGGCGATAGACATCCTCCACGGTTAATTGGTCATGTGTGTTGCAGTAACCTTCCCAAATGATCATTTTCTTGTCAGTGAACTGAGAAACATAATGTCCTAAGTTTTTATCTGGAACCCAGATAATCTCTTCTGCATCAATATTCTCAATGACATTCTTTGCATTAGAGGAAGTACAGCAGACATAGGTTTCTGATTTTACATCAGCTGATGTATTGATATAAGCAACGACTTTCGCTTTGGGATGCTGAGCTTTCAGCTTGCGCAATCCATCAACATTGACCATGTCTGCCATCGGACAGCCTGCACGCTCATCCGGGATGAGAACGGTCTTATTTGGGGCGAGTATTTTAGCACTCTCTCCCATGAAGTGCACACCACAAAAAACAATGACATCCGCATCGGTTGTCTTTGCTTTCTGTGCTAAACCAAAGGAGTCACCTAAAAAATCGGCAATTTCTTGGATTTCCGGTCTTTGGTAATAGTGGGCTAATATAATCGCATTCCGTTCCTTTTTTAAACGAAGGATCTTCTCCTTGAGCTCCTGATTCCGCTCTGCTTTCTTCGCAAGCGCTAACGCTTCCATGTGGGTTTACCCTCCTGACCCTATTTTTTATGTGAATTTTAGACCTAGTTCTACAATTTGTCAATCCATTAATTATTTTTAAAGGCAGAATGGAAAAGCACCCTGTTGTAAGGGTGCTTTCTATTACATCTTATTATTCCTCTTTTTTCGGTTGAATTTGCACTTTTACGTCGCCTTCAGCAACTTTTGGTTCAATTCGTCCTTTTTCAATCAACTGCTTGATCTGATCCGCATCTAAGGTCTCAATTTCAAGCAAGGTTTGAGCAATCAATTCAAGTTCATCTCGATGCTTAACAAGAAGTTCAGTCGTCCGTTTATATTGTTCACGGACAATGCGTTGAACTTCTTCATCAATCGCTTGTGCAGTCGATTCACTGTAATCCCGTTCATGACCAAAATCACGTCCAAGGAATACTTGCCCTTGAGAACGTCCAAACTGCATTGGCCCAAGTCGGTCACTCATACCAAATTCAGTCACCATTCGGCGTGCAATGCCGGTTACACGTTCAAAATCGTTATGAGCCCCTGTACTGATCTCATTCAAGACAATCTCTTCAGCGACACGACCTCCCAGCAATCCGGAGATTTTATCTAATAGCTCAGAGCGGCTAGCGAAATAACGGTCTTCCTTAGGAAGCATGACCGTATATCCGCCTGCACTTCCCCGAGGGATAATTGTAACTTTATGAACGACATCAGCATGCTCAAGATGATATCCAATAATAACGTGACCGGCTTCATGATAAGCAACAAGCCGCTTCTCATAATCGCTGATCACGCGAGACTTCTTCGCTGGCCCAGCAATGACACGGTCAATCGCTTCATCAATTTCAAGCATTTCGATTTTCTTTTTGTTTTTACGGGCAGAAAGCAAGGCTGCTTCATTCAGTAAGTTTTCTAAGTCAGCTCCCGTAAAACCAGGTGTCCTTCTAGCAATAACATCCAAATCAATCTCTTCTGAGAGCGGCTTATTGCGGGCATGAACTCGCAGTACAGCCATACGTCCTTTTACATCCGGACGATCTACCGTAATCTGGCGATCGAAACGTCCAGGACGGAGTAAAGCAGGATCTAGAATATCAGGACGGTTTGTAGCAGCTACAATGATAATTCCTTCATTGGCGCCAAATCCATCCATCTCTACGAGCAATTGGTTCAATGTCTGCTCACGTTCATCATGGCCCCCGCCAAGTCCAGCTCCACGCTGACGACCTACCGCATCAATCTCATCAATAAAGATAATACATGGTGCATTCTTCTTGGCATTCTCGAATAAGTCTCGAACGCGGGAAGCACCGACACCCACAAACATTTCCACGAAGTCAGAACCAGATATGCTAAAGAAAGGTACTCCGGCTTCTCCAGCTACTGCTCTGGCAAGCAAGGTTTTACCCGTTCCAGGAGGACCTACAAGAAGCACCCCTTTGGGAATTCTAGCTCCCAGTTGGCTAAACTTGCGAGGATCCTTCAGGAAGTGCACGACTTCCTCCAGCTCTGCCTTTTCTTCATCTGCCCCAGCTACATCATTGAATGTAACCTTCTTCTTATCATCATTATAAAGCTTTGCTTTGCTTTTCCCAAAGTTCATCACTCGGCTGCCGCCGCCTTGTGCTTGATTCAATAGGAAAAAGAATAGAATAAAGATGATAACGAATGGGATAATGGACGTTAAGAAAGTCAACCACACCGAGTCACCCTTTTGCTCTGCGTAGGTTTCCTTATCCAAATTAGCAGCTTCAATCTTCTCCAGCAGAGACGTATTATTGTATAAAGGACCATTCGTAAAGAATGTTTCCCCACTCTTCAGCCTTCCCTCGATGTAGTATGTACCACTCTCTGGGCGGATTAGAATCTCGGCTACTTGGCCATTATCCAAGTTTTGCCTGAACTGATTATACGGCATTTTTGATGTCTCAGTTCCTTGATTGGCAATAAAGTTTACTATTCCTACAGTAACTAGGAAGATAAGCAGATAAAACCCCGTATTTCGAAAAAATCGATTCATCTCTGACCTCCTCTCACGACAAGACACTCATATTATTTTACCATATTTAACTCTTTGTCCACAACTTGCACTAGCTACTATATACTTCCGGCTTAAGTATGCCAATATACGGAAGGTTGCGGTAGCGTTCTGCATAGTCTAAACCATACCCTACCACAAATTCATCCGGTACGACAAAGCCGCAGTAATCGGGGGCAATATCTACCTTTCTGCGAAGTGGCTTATCTAATAAAGTAATGATCTTCACACTATCTGCTTTACGTCTACGAAGCAGGTCTAGCAAATAGCTGAGGGTAAGACCACTATCAATGATATCCTCTACAATAAGCACATGTCTTCCTTCCACACTTGCATCCAGATCCTTAATGATTCGAACCTCTCCGGAAGAGACTGTGGACTTTCCATAACTTGATACGGCCATAAAGTCCATTTCCATATGGATGCTTATCCGTTTGATCAGATCTGCCATGAAAGGAGCTGCTCCCTTCAATACACAGATAATCAAAGGATTTTTATCTTTATATTCTTCACTGATGATCTTCCCTAGCTCGGCAATCTTAGCTTGAATCGCTTCTTCGCTTAGTAGGACCTCTTGTATGTCGTTTTGCATGAAAAGCCTCCTGTATAATCAATCTGTTGTAAGTTCTAAAATAAGCTGCTGTTGGGTATCTGGGCTAACCAAAGCCCTGTTTGAACGTTTAATCCCAGGCAACCACAGTATTCCTTCACTGTCAGCGATAATAGGAACTTCCTCACGCAACCGTCTGGGTATCTTATGATCAATAAGAATATCCTTAACCTTTTTTGACCCCTCCATTCCTAATGGAATGATGCGGTCTCCTGGCTTACGGGTGCGTATGGTCAATTCACCTTGAATTTGAGCCAAGTCAAACACAGCTATGTGCTTAGAATCTGGTTGGATTAGATCCTTTTCCGCAATTACTTTTGCATTAATCCAAGCATTAATCTCTTTAATATATGTACTTCCTGGTATTTCCATGTTATAACAATATGTGTCTACTGTCTCTTCCTGGGTCTGCCTCGTCAAGAACGTTATTTCATCATATTCCTTGCGAACATCTATCCCTTGAGGAAGTTCCAGCCGTGAAGCATTACGCCCCTGACGCATCCATTCCAATATGGAATCAATATGTACAAAGCCAAAATTTCCTTGTTCCTTCACTAGATAACTAAATATTAGTTTAATCATCCTCCTTTGTAAAGCAAGATGAAAGGTCAAAAATAGTTTGCCCTTGATTACAATTTTATTTTCTTGTTTGGATTTCATGATTCGTTCGAGCATTTCCCCAGAGATTTGCTCTAAATAGTCATTTTCTTCACGAGCGATCATTCCTAATTGATTTAAAGCCTCCTGTACAGAAGGGTTCACTTCTTTCTCCAGCCAAGGAATGACTTCCAAACGCAAAAAGTTACGATGATAGGACTTCTTAAAGTTGCTGCTGTCTGTTCGGGGGGTAATACCAGAGAACCGGCAGTACTCCTCCAGTTCCTTCTTCGCGAAAGACAGAAAAGGCCTGATGATGGTTAAGCTTCCATCTTGTCTGGAAACTGGGATTCCTGCAATACCTTCAATTCCCGTTCCCCTCAACACACGCATCAAGATCGTTTCTGCTTGGTCATTGGCATGATGAGCTAAGGCAAGCTTCGGAATAGACCAGTGATCAGCGACATCATGAAAAAACGAGAATCTAATCTGCCGTGCTGCTTCTTGAGGGTTAGCTTGATTTTCTTCGATCCATTGAGGAACATTCCGAGCCTCCGCCCGGCAGCGAATTCCTCGTACTGCACAAAATTCCTGTACATAATGGGCATCTTCCTCGGATTCCTTTCCTCTAAATTGGTGATCGAGGTGGGCAGCAAATACCTGCCAGCCTTCCTTCTGAGAAAGTCGGTGCAAAGCATCAAGCAAAGCCAAAGAATCTACTCCACCTGAGACCCCTACCAGTACTTTTTCCCCTTTCTTCAACAAACCGTTTTCCTTAATCACAGCATTCAGCTTAGTTAAAAGCATACATTCTCCCTCAGGCAAATAATTGAAATTCATTGTGGAAGTTTATTATATCACACCATACTGGTGCACACGGAATGGAACTTTCAAAGAAATGAAGAGAAAACAAGGCCCAAAGGCTAGCGCCCTTGAGCCATTGCTCACTTACCATTCTTTCCACAACAAAGGGAAATAGACACTAACTTACTCGTTTAGGCCGCTGTATAGGTTCCATGCCAGGCATCGGGAAAGTTCCCCATCTCGGAATAAATTGATCTATGCGAGAGACGAGAATCGTCATATCGTCATCTATCTCTCCAAACTTACTCCTTATCACCCTTTCCAATAAGATGTCTGTAATTTCCTCCGGATCATCCGTCTTGAGTTCAGAAATAATTCGCTTAAACCACATCTCCTTATTTTCAATTTGCGCAGGTGCTTCCAGCAATCCATCACTTACCATGATCAAAATGTCACCCGGCTTCAATTGCTCGGTCACCACATCGACTTCAATCTCTTCTATAATACCAATCGGCAAATTATTAGCTGTAACAGTAAAGACCTCTCTGCCTCTCTTAATAAAGCTAGGATTTGATCCGGTTTTAATAAACTTTGTATGGCCGTAATATTGATCCACAATGGCCAAGTCAACTGTAGCGAACATTTCATCCGGCGATCTTAAAGATAGTACCGTATTAACCGACTTAATTGCCAGAGATTCATCTAATCCTGCCTCTAATAACTCCTTTAACAATTGTAGTGTCGAGGTACTTTCCAGGTGGGCACGATCTCCATTTCCCATCCCGTCACTAATAGCCATAATGTACTTGCCGCTGCCCAGCTCCATCGTCATGAAGCAATCTCCGGATACCAGCCTCCCATCCTTGGCCACGCCTGTACCATAAGAAGAAACCGAATAGTTTTTTTCCGACCCAAGAATGACAACGCATGTCCCATCTCCGGATGTATCACACTCCTTGCTTTTCACCGTAATATTTTCACCAACAATGGAGGTCAGCATCGGAGCGATAATGCTTTCACACTGAATATGACCATCGCAAACGGGCTGAGTAATTTCGATATCCACCTTCCCTTCCTCGAGACTAAGGATATTCACTCTTTGTACAGACAATCCGATATTCTCTAGGGCTCCGAGAATTTGCTGTTCCTGTAAAGAAAGATCAATGCCCTCTCTCTGCAGCTCACTCGCAAAGTTGCGCATCACCTTGGATACGCCTGATAACTGGTCAGCCACTAGCCGACGGCTATCTTTCACCTGCTTTTGCATGAACAACCCTTCCTGAATCGCTGTATATTCCTCATAAATCACCCTCTCAAGCTTATCCTTATTTCCACACATGCTATGATAATCGGTTCCCTCTAAGCGGTCGCGGTCAATCTCCCCATACGCATCTAACTGATAAATGAGATCCCCTAATATATGAACCGTATTCTCTGCTGAGTATTCGGACCAGCACTTATCTTTCCTATAACAGGTTTGGCAAGAACGCTCCGTCACTCTCGCCATAAATTCGTTCATATCCATACTGTCCTCTTCGTCGTCTTTCTTGTTCTGGTTAGATACCTGTGTAAACGCATCTGAAAGCTCCTGAAAGACCGTTGAGAACTTCATAATCTTGCCAACTGTAACATCGCGTACCTTCTTCATATATTCGTACTGGGATTTTTCATTTTCCTCCGTACCCGGGATAAATCGAGAGATATTTTGCAAGAAGAAAGTGGGGGTGATTAAAAACATCGCCACAGCAGCCAGCGTTTCTATACTGGAAGTAATGATCGACTGCTTGTCCCCGACATAGAGGATAAAGATTGAGGATCCTAGAATCATCCCCAATGCGGCACCTCCCCGTTTCCCTTCTTTCAAAAGTCCTGCCAGCAAACCTGCGAAGGCAAGTAAACTAATTTGTTCAACCAATCTGACATCAGCTAAACTTACAATTACACCTGTGATGACACCAACCGTTGCCCCAATCATGCCGCCCCCAACAAAAGCTAAGGTCAGCACCAGATACTTTGCGAGAGTACTTTGGACAGATACACCATCAATCGTCCAGCCAATGGTTCCCGTCATCACAGAGGCCAGCAAAATGACTAAACAAACAATTTCATCAGGTTTTAATTCATGGTGATACTTTCGGCTTGTTAAAAAAGGAAGAGATTGAACAAAAATAAGGGTAAGAACCATAGCCAAGATAGCCTCAACGGCATTCATGATCGCCGTGTAAAGGGTTAACTCGTTAGCAAAATAAGTGTAGACCATTCGGCTAATCAAAAGAGAAGCGAGTACGATAAAGGGAGCTTGGTTGAGTTCCTTTTTCATTCGCCTTTCTTGGACTCTTAGAATGGCGAACGATATGGCCAAACTCAAGAATACCATGACCGCATGGGATGCCGAATGAGATGCCGCCCCCATCAATAGCGCAATTGTCGTTAGAAGCACCTTATCCTTTCGAAGAAAATAGACGACAATGAAGTACGCTGTAGCGAATGGGGCCAAGTCTTGAAGAATCATAGCACGTCCTAACAGGTAACCCATCAGGATATAAAAAATTCCCAGCCTTTGTATCCCATTTTCTAAATTCACCATGGATTTGGATAGAAGGCGCTGTACAGGGACCATCATTCGCTGCCCCACGTTGGTAGCAAACGCCTGAATACGAGACATAACAAACACCACCCGATTTGTAATTTGTTGATTTGATTATAGACTTGTCCACTTGTAAAATTTGTCAAAATAAAGAGTGGGTATCACAGAAGTTTGCGACAAATAGTGGGTACAGTCTACACAAAAGACAACTTACATTTGCTTCCAAAGGGGTGGTGTGGTATTTTTTACTGGAATTTTCTGTAACCTTGTAAATCAATGTCGAGAGGAAATAGGAATACACAATCCTAACCCGAAAAAAAAATGTCCTCCGTATGAATCATACCTGAGGACACTTGACTGTTTTATTCTGGAGTAATAAAGATGACTTCACCGGGCTTGGACAGATGATAGTCTCTTCTAGCGATCTCCGCTATATATTCTTTATCGTTAAGCTTGTTCACTTGGTAGGTGAGTTCTTCGTTCTCCAACTTCACTTGGTCAAAGGATTGCTGGGCTTTCTTTAAGTCTTCTTTTTTCCCCAACAAAATGGATTGCTGTTCATACCAAGTAAACCCAGCCCAAATACAAAAAGGAAACATCACCATCGCGAGCAATCTCTTCCGTCTCCTTTGACCCTTTATTCTGGTCTGTATAGGATCAAGTTCAGGCATAGCAGCTCACCTCATTCATCTTTGTCATCTTTGTCATCATTATCATCATCATTCACGTCATTTTTGCGCTTTAACGTAAACAATTTCGCCAGTCTTTTCAAAAATCCTGCTCCCTTTTTCTTCGAACCTTTATAAATTTTTTTTCCGAGCTTTGAAGAATGTGTCCCTAGTGGGACAAAGATTCTCTGCAATAGCCCATAAATGAATAGAATTACCTTCCAGATAAAGAGAGAGACGGCCACAATGACAGTGATAATGACCTTGTACAATAAGATGATAGGCTTAATGATGACCAGTTGGAAAACTCTTACGGAAAATCGATAAATCGCTTTTACCAGGTTGATAAACCGCAAAAACCATTTAACATAAAACGAATGGAAAAGAGCAAAATACAGCCAAGCTCCGATTCCCATGCCTAAGAACAAGTAGACTCGGACGATGCCATCATTCACGCGGAGAAGGGTTCCAAACACAAGAAAAATACAGCTTGCCCAAAACAAAAGATCGCAGATGATCACTAACCATCCGCGAAGCCCGGTCTGCCCTTTCATCACTCGATATGTATCATAGAGCAGACCCATGGTCATGCCGCAGGTAACCATCAGCAACATCGTAATCGCTTGTATTTTTAGACTCACTTGAACAACTTCCCTAAGAATCCTTTGCCTTTGGAACCGCCGCCCTGCTCATCAATATAGCCTAAATCAAACACATAGCCTTCAATTGAAACCTGGCCTGTTTCTAGACTTAGGTTCTTCATGTGCAGATTTTGGCCTTTTATACAAAGAAAACCGCATTCTGTTTCAAGCAAAAATTCTTCGCTATCAAAGCTTTCTACATTTAATACCCCAGAAATTTCAAGCTTCTTTCTGTTAAACATCATGATCTCATGTCTTGGGGTCTTCTTCTGATCCGCCATAACCTGTACACCTCCGTAATCGCTTTGTACATGTTATGGCTTGGATACAGGAATTAGAACAGCGATTAACTTACCACGGATAATCCGGATCGATCTTCGGCTCTTCTTGGGCCAACCGTTCCTCTGACACCAGAGTATACATCGTTGCCGCTTCTTCCTTTTTAGTTGAATCCACAATGCGCTCTATATGAACCGTTACAAGACGATTCCCGTAGCGAATGGCTAATTTATCGCCAAGTTTTACAGTACTGCTCGATTTGGCTTGCCTACCGTTCAGCTGGACACGTCCTTGATCACAGACTTCTTTGGCCATCGTCCTTCTTTTTACAAGTCTTGATACCTTGAGAAATTTATCTAGTCTCATGCGCTCGATCACCTTATCCTATGGTTTGCTTCGCTTCTTGCCACAGTACTTCCATTTCATCCAGGGAAGCTTCTGTCACACTTTTGTTACTTTCTTTTAGACGGTTTTCAATATACCCAAACCGCGATTTGAATTTCCGGTTGGTCAAAGCTAATGCTTCTTCCGGATCCACTTTCAAAAACCTAGCTAGGTTCGCAACAGCAAATAAAAGATCGCCCAGTTCCGCCTTAATCTCCACCTCGTTTCGGGCCTGCTTAACTTCTTCCATCTCTTCTTCGATCTTGGCATACACATCCTGTACCTGATCCCAGTCGAAACCGACTTTAGAAGCCTTTTTTGAAATTTCAAAAGCAGACATTAACGCGGGCAAATCACGAGGAATGCCATCTAGTAAAGACTTTTTCTCCTGATCTTCCCCTTTGTCCTTTTTTTCCTGGGCTTTGATTTGGTCCCAATTGACTAGCACTTGGTCACTAGAATCCACTTGCTTCTCCCCAAACACATGGGGATGACGCCGAATCAGCTTTTCATTAAGCACACTGATGACATCTTCGACCGTAAAATCCCCCTCGTCTTCAGCAATTTGCGAATGCAGCATAACCTGCATCAGGAGGTCACCCATTTCTTCGCACATCGCTTCAGGATCATCATCATCAATCGTTTCCAACACTTCATAGGTTTCTTCGATTAAATGCTTTCGAATGGACTTATGGGTTTGTTCCCGATCCCACGGACAGCCTTCAGGGCTTCTGAGGATAGAGATGATCTCTCTTAAGGTACTAAACTGACGGTTAAGAATCCGTTCATCTTCTGTAGGCGGAATATAGACTGCAGCCAAATTATGGGTGCCTTTAATATGGTCCAACTCATATAAAGGCATAGAGAGGATTTGCTCCTCTCCCTCAACTCCCGCTGCAAGTACCAACTTAATGGGGTATTCATCGGGGAACACCTCCATGAGTGTCAGCTTCACCTCCGATGCACTGAGGTCGTCATACACCTGAGTAATAATGGTATGTACCTGTGGGTTAATATTTTTACGATCAAGGCGCAGAGCGTCCAACAAGACAAATCCCTCGACAGGGTCAATTTTTAGTGCCGTGAACATGGCATCAAGAAAGCTTTGCCCCCCAAGCACTTCTACATCTACCCCACCGTCTGCTGCTTGCTTCAATAGAAGCTGGGTGGTTTGCTCCGCAACCATGGGATGGCCAGGGACAGCAAATAAAATCTCTTCTAACTCCCTCGCTTGGTTAAGAAGCTCTTTGCAGATTAAATCATACACCTCAGGAAAGCTTTCTGCTTTTTCATAAAAAGAATCAAAGGATTGAAAGGAGATTCCCCTTTCTTTCAATTGCTGGGCAACAGGATGCTTCTCTGTCCGAAAAAACAAATGCTTTGCTTCAGTTAGACGTTCATAGACACCTAACGGCATTTGGCTTACATCGCCTGCCCCCAGTCCAATAATGGAAATTTTTTTCATTTCTTGATCCTCCTTCTTCTAGTCCCTTAGTAAATGCAATTTGCTCAATAGGGGGATAAACTTGTTTGCTTTAGGGATATATTGAAGATCGGTTTTCGTAATGGAACCCGAAATAAATAAGGCAATGCCATAAACCAGCGCTCCGGAAAGCACAGATATGACGGCTACGACAGTAAAATAAAGGCGATAGGATTGAATCACGCCAAAAAGCATATTCATGCTGATCTGTTCAATAAGAAAGACGATAATCCCCATCATAGTCACAGCAAAGATCGGTTTTAGGAAAAACGCTTTGAAACGGAAGGTTACCCCTGTATAGCGCGCAACAGCCATTAAATTTAACAGGGTTGCCACAGCATAAGCCAGAACTGTAGCCAAAGCCGCACCCGTTATCCCCATTATAGGGATTAGCATAATGTTTAAACCGATTTTAATAACTACACCAACTAAAAGGTTTTTCGCAGGCAATAGCACTTTTCCCAAACCTTGCAAAATGCCTGCTGAAGTAATACCAAGGGTAGAGAAAATAGTGGTAAAAGAAAGAACGACTAAGGTTAATGTTCCATTATCATTCTGATATAGCATAATGTTCACCGGTTCAGCGACAACAGCAAGCCCAATCGAGGTAGGCAGCCCAATCATCAAGGTTAAGCGAAGAGCCAATTCTGTCCTGCTTTGAATGATCTGTTGGGCCTTGCGGGCATTCGCCTCAGAAATTGCGGGAACAAGCGATAAGGATAATGCCGTAGCAAAAAAAGCACCGAAAGAAACCAAAGGCTGTCCCCGGTCAAAAACCCCTTTTAAAATATTCGCTTCCTCTGCCGGATACCCCGTTTTCATCAGCAAATTAGCTACGGTAAAGGAATCCGACAGCTGCAGCAAAGGTAGGACGAGTGCTCCGAAGCAAATCGGTATTGCATAATATAGTATCTGTCTTATCAGCTTCCATGATGATTCCCGAGGCAATTTAGCATCAACAAATTGAGGCTCATCACGCAGCTTTCGGTTTTTCTTCCAAAAGAGCAACAGAACAAGCAGACCTGTTAAGGCCCCGGTAAAAGCTCCAAATACAGCCCCTGCCCCTGCCAGATATTCATTTCCGGTGGTACTCATGAACCAATAAGCTAAAATAATAATGGTTGCTACTCGCACAAACTGTTCCGCGATCTGCGATATGGCAGTGGGGATCATGTTTTGATGTCCCTGGAAATATCCTCTCATCGCAGCCATTGGAGGAACGATGAGTAATGCATATGAGACGCTGCGAATCGGCAAAGTCAGCTTGTCATTTCCCATCCAGGCAGCAATCGCTTCGGCTCCATAATATAAAGATAAAAATGAGATAATTCCCGTAAAAAACAAAGTGATAATGGATACTTTGAATACCCTGCGGACTCCATAAAGATCTCCAACAGCCAGCTTTTCCGAAACCATTTTTGAAATCGCAATAGGAAAGCCAGCCGTAGCTAAGATTAACAGAGTTCCATACAGAGGATAAACCTGGGTATAGACATAGTAACCCAAATCACCCGTTATGTTTTGATAAGGAATCCTGTAGATTAACCCTAGCATTTTGGAAAATAAAGAAGCCAGTCCAAGAATAGCCGCTCCTTTGATAAAGGTGGCTCCATCCAACTTTTTTGACATATATTTCCTCCCTCAGGATTCAAAATCTAAGCTATTATATCATATGCCTAAAAATACACAAAGAGCTCTCCCAGACTATAATTTCATCTGGAAGAGCTCTATCCCTTGTCCATTATTGTTCCATTTGCTTTGCTAGGAAACCAGCTGCCGTTTCCGCCATCTTCGTCTCCAAGTCACCCATTTTGACTGAATCCTCTTTACTGGATAGGATAACAGCACCGATAGGATCTCCGCCGGCTACGATCGGAGCCACTACGATTGAGGAATAGTGTTCCTTTAAGTCTCGGCAAACTTCGTATTCACCAGGTCCCTGAATCACCGTTTTGCGTTCTTCCATACAGGTTTCAATCATGGAACCGATAGCCTTGTCCATAAATTCTTTCTTGCTTGCACCTGATACAGCGATAATCGTGTCACGGTCAGAGATGAGCGTAATGTGTCCTATGCTTTCATATAAGGAGTCAGCATATTCTTTAGCAAAGTCGCCAAGTTCCCCAATGGGGGAATACTTCTTTAAAATGACTTCGCCGTCCCTGTCAACAAAGATCTCAAGAGGGTCACCTTCACGAATTCTTAGAGTCCGGCGAATTTCCTTTGGGATAACCACACGGCCAAGATCATCAATCCGACGAACGATTCCAGTTGCTTTCATTATCTAGATGCCTCACTTTCACTTGAAGTTTTTACTTGACTGGAACTACCCATAATAATCGTTGCACCCTATTTTTTCCTTATCCTTACCTGTTGGGGAAGAGCTTGTTTCCTGGTGTAGGGATAGTATATATCTCCTTTATGGATAATATTCACCAAGCCATCTTCTACCCTTATATTGGAACTCAATGCAAAAAAAGGGGTGTAAATCCCTTTTCGGAATTTACACCCTTAATATCCTTCACAACAACTATTCCTTTTTCTCTTTCTCTGGAAGGTTTACCTTATTCAAGATCCCAGGCAATTCCTTTTCCATAAATTGGTCATACTTCTGATTCACAAATTCAGCGCGAATCTGATCTTTCACATCTTCATAACCCTTTTCGGAACGCTTTTCCACTCTCATGACATGGTAGCCATAATCCGTTTTTACAGGGTCACTGATTTCATTTATCGGCAATTCTAGCGCTGCTTTCTTGAACTCAGGCACCCACATGGATACTTCCACGTCTTCGTACAAACCGCCATTGTCCTTGCTTCCAGGGTCATCGGAATGTTCTTTTGCTAATGCAGCAAAATCCTCTCCTTTGCGCAATTTAGCGGTCAATTCATCAGCTAATTTCTTGGCTTCTTCATCTGTTCGAGCCTTCTTTTCACCTTCAGCTGGCGCAGCACCGGTCTCTCCAACGGAGATTAAGATATGACGAACGGTTGCTACTGTAAAATCCCCTTGCTCTTTACCGGTATTATAGCGGGCTTTCATCTCGTCTTCCGTTACCTTGGAACGAAGATAAGATTCCACTTTCTTATACCTTACAAAGAAATCGTTCAGATCTTCATCCGTCACCTTCTGGTCTTGCATTTGCTTCTCAAGCTTTTTCTCATCGCCTCCGTAGACCGTAAGATACTGCCCTTTGATTCGCTCCACTAGCTCTGACGCTTCTTTTTCCGCATTCTCAACCTCAGGAGCCTGTTTGGCCATAGAAACTTCAGAGACATAGCTATCTACAAACATTTTCAGAGCATCAGGACTCTTCTCTTGAATCGCTAATCCCGCTTGAGGATTAATAAAGGCTTGGATCGCTAAATAGTTCTCAAACTGTTCCGCGGTTAAGGTCTCACCATCATACTCGGCAATTACATCCTTAGGATCCATTCCTAGATCCACGTCTACCACAGGAACCGGATTTTCATCAGGAGTTGGTTCTATCACATCATCTGCTTGGGCAGCTTCGTCCTTCGCTTTCGTTTCTTCATCGTCAGCTCCGCCGCAGGCCGTCAGCACGGACACAGCAAGCGTAAAGGATAGCAGGATGGCTCCCCATTTTCTAAGTGGCCACATTATTTAGTTCTCCCTTCACTTTTTTCACTTGATCAAATTCGGTCAAGAATCCTTCCACAAGCTTAATCGCTTCTTCCGAAGTCATCCCACTAACTTTAACAGTAACCGATAGGTGTTGTCCAGTTGCCAGACTGATGCGCCGGTCATACTGGCTAGCAAGTGAAAATAATTTGGTGCCGTCAATTTGCAGATTCTGATCCTCATGCAAGTTGATAACGATATTGGTACCTTTCTGCACGATACTTGTAATGCGGTGCTGGAAAGAGAAAACACGCAATCGGGCCACTCGCAATAGATTCTCGACAGGGAGCGGAAGATCCCCAAAGCGGTCGGTTAGCTCTTCCTCCAGATCCTTTACATCTTCCATCTCAGTTACAGCAGCAAACTTCTTGTACATTTCGATCTTTTGCTTGCTATCATGAATATAGTCAGATGGGATAAAGGCATCCAATTGAATATCAATTTCCGGATGGATCGTTTCTTCTTCCTTCGGCCCGCCCTTCAGCTCATCAATGGCTTCCTTAAGCATTTGGCTATACAGATCAAACCCTACAGAACCGATGAATCCGTGCTGCTCAGCACCAAGCAGGTTTCCTGCGCCTCGAATGGCCAAGTCGCGCATCGCGATTTTAAATCCAGACCCGAGCTCCGTAAACTCCTTAATCGCCTGAAGTCTTTTCTCCGCTACTTCCGTCAGCACCTTATCCCGTTGATAAGTAAAGTAGGCATAGGCCATCCGATTCGATCTTCCTACCCGTCCCCTCAACTGATAAAGCTGAGAAAGACCCATACGGTCAGCATTATAAACAATCAGCGTATTGACATTAGGAATGTCTACACCCGTTTCAATAATGGTTGTACTTACTAATACGTCGGTATGGCCTTCCAGGAAATCAAGCATCACCTGCTCAAGCTCCGTTTCTTTCATCTGGCCATGTGCCACGGCTACCTTGGAATCAGGAACCAGGAAGGAAATTTGTTCAGCCATCTGCTCGATCCCTTGAACCTGATTATAGAGGAAATACACCTGTCCTCCCCGGCCCAGTTCTCGCTCAATAGCTTCCCGAACGAGCGCAGCGCTATATTCCATGACATACGTTTGCACAGGGAAACGATTTTCTGGCGGGGTTTCAATGACAGACAAATCTCTTACCCCTAGCATGGACATGTGCAAGGTTCTTGGAATAGGAGTAGCTGTTAGGGTAAGCACATCAACATTGGCTTTTAACCGCTTCAGCTTCTCCTTATGCGTCACGCCAAAACGCTGCTCCTCATCCACAATAAGAAGACCTAAATCCTTAAAGACAACGTCCTTTGATAAAAGTCGGTGGGTACCAATGATGATATCCAGCCTTCCATCCTTGAGCATTTTCATCGCCTCGTTTTGTTCCTTACGAGAGCGGAACCGGCTGATAACGGATAGATTCACCGGATATCCGGAAAAACGCTCTTTGAACGTTTCATAGTGCTGCTGTGCGAGAATTGTTGTAGGCACAAGAACCGCAACCTGCTTTCCATCCATCACCGCTTTGAATGCAGAACGAATGGCTACTTCCGTTTTTCCGTAGCCCACATCTCCACATAGCAAACGGTCCATTGGACGGGATCGTTCCATGTCCTTTTTGATTTCCTCAATGGCTCGCAGCTGATCCGTTGTTTCCTCATATGGGAACATCGCCTCAAACTCTCGCATTTCTGGGGTATCCTTGGAAAAAGCATATCCTTGACTCGCTTCACGCTTGGCATAAAGCTTGATAAGGTCGGCCGCAATATCCTGAATAGAGGCTCGAACCTTGCTCGTCACCTTCTTCCAATCATTCCCGCCCAGCTTATAGATTTTCGGCTCTTTGTCTTCATCGGCTACGTATTTCTGAACCTGATCAATCTGCTCAATCGGGACGTACAATTTGTCGTTCCCGGCGTACCGAAGATGGAGGTAGTCCTTATGAATCCCATTGATTTCAAGGGTTTCAATACCCAAGTACTTCCCGATCCCATGATTAACATGAACAACATAGTCGCCCACTTTTAGTTCGTTGTAGTTTTTTATCCGCTCCGCATTGCTGATATTCGTTTTCGTTTTTCTTGCTTTTCTATGCTTTTGCGAAAACACCTCGGATTCTGTGATCACAACTACATGATGAATGGGAAGCTCGAAACCCGTTTGCAGATTTCCGACGGTGATGATTGGCCTGCCGCTAAAGGTTTCTACCGGTCCTAAAACCAGGTCGGTTTCCATTTCATAATCCAGAAAAACTCGTTCTAATCGCTTGGCCCTGTCCTCATCAGCAGCTAGAAAAACGACTTGATGGTGAGATTTTGTCCAGCGTTCCAGTTCTCCCTTCAAGACATTCATTTGGCCATGAAAATCCTGCATTGCTTTGCAATTAAAGTTGACGATGTTCTGTGGCGCTGTCTTCGGAATTTGGCGCAGAAACAAGCTCAAATGAATAATTTTACTTTTCTTCGTATTGATGACATCCTCATAGTTTAGGGCGATCGGGATATTGTTTGTAAACTCTCCCTCTGCAATCAGGGCCGTCTTCCACTCGGCCTCTTCTTTCTCCAATTGATCAATGGTCTCGAGAATGCGGGAAGGCTCATCGAGAACCATCACCGTGTCTCTCGGCATATAATCTATCAAACTCTGGTACTGTGGAGTAAGCAAAGAGATATATTTATAGAGTGATTGAAAGCGATTGCCTGCGCGCAACTGCTCGATCTCCCAACCGATTTTGTTGGCCAATTTCTCTCTGACCGTCGGGTCCTTAACTACTTTTAGCGTCTCGCTTAGCTTCTGCTCTAAACGCTCAGCTGCTGACCTCAAGACTTCCTGGCTTCCAAACACTTCACTAGTCGGCGGAATCTTAATTGACTCTAATTTATCTAGGGAACGTTGGCTTGCAGGGTCAAACGTCCGTATTGAATCCACCTCAACATCGAAAAGCTCTATGCGAATCGGATTCTCCATATAGACAGGGAAGATATCCATGATACCCCCACGGATGCTTAACTGACCTTTTGCCTCGACCATTTCTACGCGCTCATAACCAATGGAAACCAAGCCTTGAAGCAAACCTTCAAGCTGGATCTCTTGCCCTAGCTTAATGGTGATCTGGGAATTCTCCCAAACTGCTTGGGGCAATAGAATTCTTCTCAAACCGGCATAAGGAACAACTAAAATTCGCTTTTTTCTTTCACTTAGCTTATTAAGCACTTCGATACGGCTTGCTAATGTCTCCGGGCTGGCCACAGCCATCTCCGATACAATCAGTTCATTGGCCGGAAACAGCAATACCTGGTCGTCGCCGACCAGTTCTATTAAATCTTCATATACCTTCTGCGCCTGAAACATATTATGGGTAACTACTAATAACGGCTTATTGAGTGACTCAAAGATGGCGCTTAGAAAAACTTGTCTTGATGAGCCGCTAAGCCCTGCCGCCATTTGTTCTTTTAGTCCCTGATCAAACCCCGTAATAATCGTCTGGAAGTCTACATTTTCTAAAAATCTTTGAATAATTGCCTTCACTATTAGCCCCCCTCTCCGTTGGGTGGAAAATACTATTATGATGTAACGAAGTCATTGATTCTGACAGTACAAAAGTAGCCTCAGCCGGTGTCGCCGAGGCTATACAAGATTATTGCAATGGATAAGCTAGTTCAGGATTCCGCTCCACAGCTTCACTGCAATATTCACAAGATACGTTCACAACCATATCACCGTTATTATAGTTAATTATATGTTGTCGCTCCTCAGGGGTCAAGAAATGCCAGCCTAACTGCATTTCCGTAACATCCTCGGAATCAATGCTTCCGTGCGTGGATTTACAATGTGGACATACGTATTTTATAGACATGATTATTCCTCCTATGGGGAGTTTATTCCTGATAGCTATTATTTCCCCACTCAAGGCAAATCATACTCGTGCTAGTTATAACGGTTCATGACTTGGACAAACGATTCTCGAAGCCAGCTCTTGGCTGCCTCCGATGCCTTGTTCACTGCAGCCTGAATCTCTTCTTCTTCGGCCTTGTAAAAAGGCTCCAGAACATAATCGACTACCTTTCTTCCGGCTGGAGGACGTCCAATCCCCACCCGGATCCGACAGAATTCCTCTGTCCCCACTTGCTGAATAATCGACTTAATTCCGTTGTGACCTCCTGCACTGCCCTTCATTCTTAAGCGAATTTGGCCCACAGGAGTATCTAGATCATCATAAATGACAACCATTTCCTCTATATTTAGCTTATAGAATTGAATGACTTGTATAATGGATTCCCCGGAAAGATTCATGTAGGTCAAAGGCTTTAGCAAGATCACCTTTTGCCCCTCCGCATGTCCTTCTCCTATCATGCCTTTAAACTTGATCTGATTCACTTCTATCCCTAGTGACTCAGCCAATTGGTCAATAGCCATAAAACCAGCATTATGTCTGGTTTTTTCATATTGCTTCCCGGGATTCCCCAAACCCACAATCAATCTCAAGGCCCTTCCTCCTAATAACTCCAAGAAAACTTGGCTCGCGAACGCTACAAGTTTTCCTCGTGCTGTCCAAATGATGTAACGTAGTTATAATTCTGACAGTATGCAATACGACAAGAAAACTGTGTGTGCAAGCAGATCCTTGTCATCACACAGTTTTCTCAACGGCTGCATTATTTTGCTTCATCTAACCCATGGCTATCACGGGCTCCTACTACTTCAGGCTCCTGGATTTCATCTGCTGGGGTCTCTTCTACCGGCTGCAGACGAGGGGCAACAATGGAAACGATGATCTCATCGAGTTCATGCTGCACCTCAACCCCAGGAGGTATATCTAGATCTTTTACAGCTAAAGAAGAACCAATCTCTAGTTCAGAAACATACAAGGGGATAGTTTCCGGGCGATCTGTAGGGAGACAGCGTATTTCCAGCTCTCTTGTCTGGAACTGAACGACACCGCCCTGCTTGGCCCCTGCAGCTTCACCAATGAGGGTGATGGGTACGGTCGTAATCATCGGCCGGTTCATATTGACCCGCTTAAAATCCACGTGGACAATTCGATCTTTGAGATTATCCTTTTGTACCTCATTGATAATAACCTTCTCTGTTTTTCCGCCTTGAATGTCCAAGTCCACCATGCTGTTCTTCCCATGCCGGCGAATATGCTGCGCCATTTCCATGGAGTCCACATGAATGTTTTGGTTCTGTTCATTCAAGCCGTATAGAACAGCCGGTATGCGTCCGCTGTTACGCAGCTGATTTGAAGAAGACTGGCTATCTCGAATTTCCGCTCTTATGCTAGACATGCAAAATCACCCTCCTAAAAATGGTACATTCACTATGTTAACCCCTTTTAGGAAGGTTCAAACCTAATCAAATAGTTTACTTACCGATAACTCTTCATGAACGCGAATAATGGCTTCACCAATAATCGGAGCAATGGAAAGTATTTTGACCTTAGGTATTAGCTTCGTTTCATCCAATGCGATGGTGTTCGTTACAACCAGCTCTTCAATCTTGGAATTGGCGATACGTTCAATCGCAGGCCCGGACAATACGGGGTGAGAACAGCAAGCATAAACACCTTTTGCTCCGCTTTCCACTAGAGCATTGGCTGCCAGAGTAATTGTTCCTGCCGTGTCGATCATATCATCAATCAGGATTGCAGTCTTTCCTTCGATATTCCCAACGATATTCATGACCTCAGCTACGTTTGGTTCAGGTCTTCTCTTATCAATAATCGCAATTGGCGCTTCTAATCTTTCTGCAAGCTTTCTTGCTCTGGTTACCCCGCCATGGTCAGGAGAAACCACAACAATATCCGAGAGATTTTTTTCCAGGAAATATTTGGCGAGTATCGGCACGCCAAGCAAATGGTCAACTGGGATATCAAAAAAACCTTGAATCTGTGTTGCATGCAAATCCATTGCAATCACACGGTGGGCACCTGCGGTTTCAATCAGATTCGCAACCAATTTTGCCGTGATCGGATCACGGGCTCTTGCTTTACGGTCTTGTCTGGCATAGCCATAGTAAGGAATAACAACATTAATGCTTTTCGCTGAAGCTCTCTTTAACGCATCAAGCATAATGAGCAATTCCATTAGATTTTGGTTAACCGGTGCACTTGTGGATTGAATAACAAAAACGTCAGCCCCGCGCACACTTTCATTAAGCTTAATTTGGATCTCGCCATCACTAAAGCGAACAACTTCAGCATTGCCAAGCGGGATGCCGATATGATCAGCAATTTCTTTTGCCAATTGAGGATTTGCATTACAAGTGAATACCTTAAGCTTTGGGTCACGATAATTTGCCATTTTTCAATAAACCTCCAACCTATTTTTCCTTGCTTAACAACTTGTTGGCATAGCCTTCCTTATTCGATTGGCGCTCACGGGCAATGGCCAACGCCCCGTCCGGTACGTCTTGGGTAACCGTGGACCCCGCTGCTACATAGGAGCCTTGCCCTACACTCACCGGAGCTACCAAATTAGCATTGCAGCCAATGAATGAATGGTCTCCAATTATGGTTTTATGCTTCTTTACACCATCGTAATTGACAGTAACCGTTCCGCAGCCAACATTCACGTTTTCGCCGACTTCTGCGTCGCCAAGGTATGAAAGATGGGAGACCTTCGAGTGGTTTCCGAGACGAGTGTTCTTTAATTCCACAAAGTCCCCAACCTTGACATGCTCCCCTACTTCAGAGCCTGGACGGATATAAGCAAACGGCCCTACCGAAGCTTGCTTGCGTATGGTACTGTCTGAAATGACCGAATATTGTACAGCTACTCCGCTTTCCACCTGGGTATGGGAAAGGTCCGCATTAGGTCCAATGAGACAATCCTCGCCGATTACCGTTTTTCCGCGAAGGAAGCTTCCTGGTTGAATAACGGTATCTGCTCCTATAACTACATCTGCCTCAATGTAAGTTGCGGAAGGATCGATAATGGATACACCATTTCTCATATGCCCTTCATTGATTCTTCTCCGCATGATCTGTTCCGCTTGGGCTAATTGAACACGGTCATTTACGCCCATTCCATCCTCGGCATCCTCTGTGAGAAAAGCGGAGATGATTTCATTTTGTTTCTTTAGTATCCCTATAACATCAGGGAGATAGTACTCCCCTTGAGAGTTATCATTGTTAACTTGTTTTAGTGCAGCAAAGAGCTTTTGATTATCAAAGCAAAAAATGCCTGTGCTGATTTCCTTGATTTGTCTCTCTGCTTCATTCGTGTCCTTATGTTCGACAATGCGTTCCACATGTTCTTTATCATTGCGAACAATTCGCCCATATCCCGTGGCGTCAGGCAGAACGGTTGTCAAAACCGTAGCAGCCGCTTGGGTTTCAGCGTGATGGGACATCAGTTGCTGCAGTGTTTCTTGTTTTATTAATGGGGTGTCTCCTGTAACGACAACCGTTGTTCCTTGCTTATCTTTTAACAGTTCACTGCTCATCATCACAGCGTGGGCTGTTCCCAATTGTTTTTCTTGGAAAGCGTAGTGGATAGCGGAACCTAATTGTTCCTTCACTTTATCTGCGCCATGCCCCACAATGACAACAATCTCATCCATAGCAAGTGCCTGTAAGCGATCGACGATATGTTGAACCATAGGCTTCCCACAAACGGGATGCAAAACTTTATAGAGCTTGGATTTCATCCGTGTGCCCTGGCCAGCAGCTAAAACTACTGCATATTTATGATGCATGGTAGCCTCCATCTATGTACTTATTTAAAACACTCCAATGGGGCACCTTAAGAAGATAAGGTACCCCATAATGACTATATCTTAATCAATATTCGATTTCAAGAGTTAATGGAGGTAAGAAAACTTGGCCAAAAAAAAGACCTCATTCTTTGAGGTCTCTTCATGCGGTACTAGGCTCCTTCAACCATTTGCTCTTCTTGCTCTTCCTCTAGCCCTACACGCTCGTACTCAGACAAAACAGCAGCCTGAATCTTCTCGCGCGTCGTAGAAGAGATCGGGTGAGCGATATCTCTAAATTCTCCATCGGGAGTACGTTTGCTAGGCATCGCAACAAACATACCATTATTTCCATCGATGACTCGAATATCATGTACAACGAATTCGTTATCAATGGTAATGGAACAAATTGCTTTCATGCGCCCATCCGTGTTCACGCGGCGGAGTCTAACATCTGTCACTTCCATCAAGTTACACCACCTTTTACCAATATATGTGCATGTTACACTTAATTCGTCAAAGGCTAAAAAATTCCTTCTCGATTTTTGCAAAAAACTTATTATTTTTTGCCACTGTCTGAATTTATTACTTCGTTCCATTATTTTGACAGCATAAGAGTCACTAGAGATTTTCTTCAGTGTTTTAAAGAAATAACCGGAATTCCTCCGCTATTTCAGCTAAAAAGTCCCTATCTTAAAAAATGGTTGGACTTTCTCCTGTTATTTGAACCCGTCTTCTACCCTCTCAATAGATTAAGCAGTTAAAATAGCAATAGCTTCGATTTCAATTGCTACATCTTTTGGCAATCTAGCCACTTCCACAGTTGAACGTGCAGGCTTGTTTAAACTAAAATACGTCGCATAAACTTCATTAATTTTTCCAAAATCGTCCATATTTTTAATAAACACTGTTGTTTTTACTACGTTCTCCAGACTGCTGCCAGCAGCTTCAAGTACCGCTTTCAGATTAGCAAAGACCTGATGGGTTTGCTCCTCTACAGTACCTTCAACTAATGTCCCATCCGCTCGAAGAGGAATATTGCCGGAAGTATATACCATATTACCTACTTTTACTGCTTGCGAATACGGTCCAATAGCTTGTGGTGCCTTATCTGTTTGAATGATTTCCACCCTTGATCCCCTCCAATTACATAAGTATCTTTCCAACAAAATTTCCGGGTTCCACTTTAATTTCTTTATCTTTCGTATCCAATTGAGATACTTTAGCTAGTGAAATATACTCTTCCACTACCTTTTCTTCAACCTCAGCCGCTTCCACAAACACACCGATGCCCATGACTTCCGCATTAAACTCTCTGAGAAGGTCCACCATGCCTCGTACCGTACCGCCAGCCTTCATGTAATCATCAATAATCAGGACCTTCGAATTTTCCGGCAAGACCCTGCGAGCCAATGACATCGTTTGAATTCGCTTACTTGAGCCTGAAACATAGTTAATGCTTACAACCGAACCTTCAGTTACCTTACTGTCACGACGAACGATTACAACAGGAACATTCAAATAGTTCGCCGTGGCATAGGCTAGAGGAATCCCCTTGGTTTCAACCGTCATAATGAAATCAATTTCTTTCTCCACAAAAACGGTAGCCATAATCTTTCCAATCTTATTCAATATTTCTGGATTCCCCAGAATATCAGACATATAGAGATAACCGCCAGGCAGCAGACGATCTGATTTCTCCAGGCTTAGGCATATTTCCTGCACCGCCTGTAATGCTAGTTCTTGTTTCATAACAGGAATGTATTTTACTCCGCCGGCCGCTCCGGCTACGGTCTTAAGGATTCCGATACCTTTATATTCAAAAAGCTCTTTAATGATGGATAAATCTTCACTAATGGATGATTTGGCAGAACCAAATTCTTCAGCAAATAGCGTTAAAGGAATTAAGCGATAGGGATTGTCGAGCAAATGTTGAGTCATATCGACCAACCGAGCGCTCCTTCTTAGTTTTTTCTCCATAACACGCCTCCAATAACCGAATATTATGTTGACAATATATCATTTTTGTACGGTTTTTTGCAAGCTTGTTGGATACTTATCCCCTAAAATCCTGACAGCAAACACATCTTTGCAGAACCCTCGCAAGCCGTTGTAGACCCGGCTTACCCTCGACTCCTTGTCTACTAGGCTAAATACAGTAGGGCCACTCCCCGACATCAAAGAAGCATCCGCTCCAAACCGAAACATTTGCTCTTTTAATCGCCGAACTTCCGGATATAGCGATAGGGTTACCGTCTCCAAATGGTTACCCAGATTCCGGTACACACCCTCATAATCCCGATTGTATATCGCTTGAACCATCTCTTGCGATTTATTTGGAAACTTTCTGACCTCATCCATTGATAACTTTCCGTATATTTCAGCTGTAGAAACTCCAATAGGAGGTTTTGCTAATATCACCCAGGACGGCGGAGGGGATGGCAGGGGTGTAATTTGCTCTCCTCTGCCTCTCGCAAGAGCCGTACCTCCATGTACGCAGAAAGATACATCAGAACCGACCTCTGAACCGATTTGTGCCATCTCCTCTACCGTCAGGCCCAATCCCCATAGCTGATTAAGCCCCTTGATCGCTGCAGCCGCATCACTGCTTCCTCCAGCCAACCCCGCAGCAACAGGAATCCTTTTATGTATGTAAAAATGGACGCCTTTGGTAATCCCCATCTTCGTTCGCAAAAGCTGGGCAATCTGATAAACGTGATTGCGTTCCCCTAAAGGAACAAAGCAAGCAGAACAATCAATCGTAATGCGCTGATCGCTCCTCGGATAGATGTCAATCCGGTCTGCCAAATCAATCGTGGTCATCACCATTTCCACTTCATGATATCCATCCTCGCGTTTCCCCAAAACATCCAGCGTTAAATTGATTTTTGCCGGAGCCTTCATTGATATTCTCACATGTTTCACCCGCTCACTATTGTCAATAATACCTTTCATTTTATCATTTGTAGGTTTTGGATTCCAGTTTGTACAAAAAACGTTTTGTTATACCGCAATTTGTTTTACTAACATAAGAAAACTGAAGGCCGATGACCTTCAGTTCCCAGGGGACAAATTATTTCTGCGTTTGGTTAGCTAGAGTCTGTTCAGCAATTTGGATGGCTCGCTTGACCAAGTTTCCGGCATCTCGAGTGGTAATCCCACCCCAACCATCCCGTTGTACGGTGTCATAGATCCCTAAGTCCTTGGCTAATTCCATTTTGAACTGCTCGGACATAACTCCACGTCTGCGACTCATAGCAGCCTCCTTTTAATCTAGAAATACCTCCCCCGTAGCTGTTAGTATGTACAGCGAAAAACAAAATATCTAAAGACGATGAACGCAAAAAACAGCAGAACGAAAGTTCTGCTGTTATAAGCCGCTTATCGGAATCTGTTCTTGCTCAGATGGACAAACTGAAAGCATAACGGTTTCGGTAAGAATATCTGCATAGCTGTAAGAAACGCGTTCGAAAGAATGACGCTCCTCGTCCAACTTCACAATAAAAACGGACGGATAGGTGGATTCTAAGATCCCTGTACGTTCAACCGTCTTGCGGCGGCCCCCGTTCGCTCGAAGTACGATACGCTCACCAAGATGAGCGTCCAAACTGCGCTTAATATCCATTAACGCACTATTTGCCATGTGCATGACCACCTCACTTATGTATGATTATATCAACACATTGTTATTATGTCAAATAAATTGATAATTATAGCAACCGAACAAACAAATTGTCAATGAATATTCTTTTACAGGATTCTACACGTTTCATTCTTATTACTTCCCAATTAAAAAAAGCCTTGCTATTCAATCCTTGAAGAATCTGAATAGAAAGGCTTTTTCATTATTTTTTCATACTTTCTGTAATCGGTAAACCAAGTCGAAATGTGCCGAAAGTTTCTATACCACCTAGGCCATCTATTCCAGTAATTGTGTTCTTTGCTGCCTCAAAAACATTTACGGTATCGCGCACGGAGGTAAATGCTACACGTTCCGCAATATATACAGGATCTAAAGTATGAATATTTATGCGTTTTGGTGAGCTAGCAAAGTTGGCTCCAACTTCCAGCAAACTTTCAAAATTAGATTGACATGCTCCAGCAAAAATAACCAAACGGTCTTGATTCCTCTCAAACCGGCGAGCCTCCTGTACAGCTTGAACAAAATACTTGGAGTTCCGGTAACTCTCTAAGGAGTTAATATCCCCTTGGTGACGCCGATAAGAATCATGCCCAGTCAGCACAAGGATGTTGGGCTGATATTGCTGAAGCAGCCTGCCCGTATACGTAGGCATATCCTTTTCCTGAAGATGAAAGCCATAAACTTTAATTCCTAGTTCACGGTACATGACGATGCACTTTTCTAAATAACGCCCGTCACCATCCAAGTGCAAGACAGTGCCGGGTATCTCAAAAGTTAAACTGTCCTCATCCGACCTTCCCGTGTAACCTGTTTGCTGATACAAGTTTTTTTCTCTCATGAGTCTTCTTTCCTGCTGAATCAAACGAAGTGATTCTTGACTTTTTACTAAACTCTTCTCTAATTCCTTCTGCAAGGTCTGAGGATCTATTTTAATCAAATCATCCACGGGAGCATCGGCTACTAACCTAAACTCCAATCCTTGCAGGGTGGCTATTTTCCCGTCCTGTATGCTAATGACGGTAAATACTATATCATTTCCATAAGATTTTCTCGTTACCGTATCACCCACGCGAATAGACATAAAAACACCCTCCTCCCTGCTACTATATGAGGGAGAGGGTGTTTGTGCGCTTTCTTTCTGGATAGGAAAGTTTTTTAACCTGATTTTGTAAAACGATCGGCTACCGTGCTTGCCCCATAGGAAAATGGCTTAATAATCGCTTTATAACCCACCGCTGATACCCAGCCTACAACCTCCTGGATAAGCATCCGGGATTCCCCGCGCTGCCCAACATCCAGATGAATCTCTACCGGCCAATTCGATGTGATTTCCGCAATGCCTTTTTCCTTAAGCTTATCCATCACTTTTAGGCTCAGCTCTGTCTCTTTGTAAATTCGATTCCGCAAGTCGAACATCGGCTTCACTCTCCACTTGCAGAAAAAAAATCGAGCTCCTTTTCCTACGCGGTGGATGATCACCGCCGTGACAAAGGTTGTCTTTTCAGAACTTGTTTGGGAATCGGTCCCTATTACAATTTTATACTCGGCACTCTGGTCTTCGCGAACGTAGCTTTTAATAAAGTCTATTAACTCCTGCTCCCCAAGCCTGCCCACTGTGGGGCTTATAAAATCCAAATCAGTACCTCCTTGGATGAGAGTCAGACCTGTTATATTATACTCCCGCTTCGACAATCAGGTTACTAAGCCTTGCAAATTCCGCGATACTCAGCGTTTCCCCCCTCCTTGAAGGATCAACCTCGGCCCTTTTTAGAATGTCCAGGAGCAATTCCCGCTGCTCTCTGGCAAACATCGATCCCATTAGATTATTGAAAATGGTTTTTCGGCGCTGAGCAAAGCTCGCCTTAATGACTTGGAATAATACGCGTCGGCTGGCAACCTCAACAGGCGGCTTTTCTCGAACAGACAGCTTCAAAACGGCTGAATCGACATTGGGTTGTGGAATAAACACGCTATGCGGCACAATCATGGCTATCTCAGGCTCGGCATAATACTGGGCCATAATGCTTAGTGCCCCGTATTCCTTCCCTCCTGGGCTCGCTGCAATACGTTCAGCTACCTCTTTTTGCATCATGACCACGATGTTCTCAAGGGGAAGTTCCTCTTCCAGTAAACGCATTAAAATGGGGCTGGTTACGTAATAAGGCAAATTGGCTACGACGCTAACCTTAGGGAACTCGGCAAACTTCTCAGAAAACAGCCGTTTCAGATTCACCTTGAGTACATCACCATGAATAACCTGGGCGTTTGGATAAGGCTCCAGCGTGTCTCCAAGAATGGGTAGCAATCGTTGATCCAGCTCGACTGCAACTACCTTTCCAGCCGCCCTTGCCAAATGTTCCGTAAGTGCTCCAATTCCAGGGCCAATTTCCAAAACAGCCTTGCTTGAATCCAACTCAGCTGTCTTTACAATATTATGCAAGATATTCGTATCAATGAGAAAATTTTGTCCTAAACTCTTTTTAAAGGAAAAACCATACTTTTTTAGAATTTCTTTTGTTCTTGTGGGTGTTGCAATATCTTTGCTCATTTAGCTTTCACCTCCTAATGCTTGTAAAGCGGCTAGAAACTCTCTTTTTGAAATTTGAAATTGGTTTAATCTTTTATGAATCTGTTTCGCGTTAGCATAGCCGATTCCTAGGTGCTCCCCTAATAAGCGCCTCCGTTCACTAGCCATATTCCCCCCTACCAATCCGGCCTCCACTAAATCTTGCAGAGAAATTTGCTCTTGATAAAGCCCTTGAACCTCTGTTCGCACTTCTTGAAGGGCTTGGCGAATGACCTCATCGCTCGCATTTTCCACACCTAGGTTTCGTTTTCCTCTACCCTGGTCTCTTGTGATAAATGCATGCTTACAGCCCGGAACCGCTTGGCTGATGATCTTGCGAATCCTCTCCCCCGGATAATCCGGATCGGTAAAAATGATTACCCCCCTTTTTTCTTGGGCCAGTTTAATTCTTTGAATCACAGAATCAGAAACGGCTGATCCTCCTGTTTCTATTGTATCGGCTTGTACAGCCCGGCGAATGGCGGTAGTATCCGACCTTCCTTCTACAACAATAATTTCCTTTATCATCAATCGTTTAAGCCTCCAAACCCAAAAAGCTGTGTCTCATTGAAACACAGCCTCATTTCTATTTATTCTGGTTTTGATTTGCCAATCACATACACAGCCTTCGACTTCCTTTTTCCAAAACGATGAGCCGATTGATCGGATTCATAGTAGATATCAATCTTGTTTCCCTTCACCGCCCCCCCGGTATCTTCCGCACGGCGAAGCCCGATTCCTTCAATATAAACCCAGGTCCCCAATGGAATGATACTCGGGTCAACCGCTACGGTTTGTCCCTCTTTCGCCCTTCTTCCAGAAGCTGTAATCGCATACTGCGGATGGTCTGGTCCTTTGCCGGTATGTGAAACCCCTGCAGAATAAGCGGTTAGCACAACATTGTTAAGTACCTTTCGGGCCACAAAACTCATTCCGCCACGGGAAACGGTTGTAAGAGTCCCAATGGCAACCACGCGATCCTGCTTGGGCTGAAGCACCTTTGTGTCTACGAGTGTTTTGGACTTTTCTTCTCCATTTTCCATTACAATCTCATAGCGCTGAACCGCTTTTCCCTCTCGCCCCTCTTGAACGACCTTTTGTTGTCCTTGGTTAAGCAGGTAGTCCTTCCTCTTCACTTCGTTAAAGGGGATAATCTGCTCTTCTTCCACGAACTTTTTTTCCACTCGGGTAATGAGAATCTGTTGGTTCGATGAAATGGATGAGTCGATCGACGGCTCAGTCCGGTCCCACTCGTTTAATGTTATTTTCTGTTCTTTTAGAACGCTTTCTACGCTAGTTTGATTGGTGACAGCTGTGCGCTTGTCTGTCCCGTCCACTATTACTACAGGCCACCTGTCGGTATACTTCACCTGCAAGCCATTTACAATCTTTTCATCCTTAGCAGGGCTGATGAGATCATAGGAATCTATATGTACACCCTTTTCTGTCAGAAACTCTTCGACATTCCGACTTTTTGTCTGAATGACTTTGGGATCTCCATTATGTACGAACTCCACTTGCTTGGGTTGGGTAGCCTGGTACAGCCAAATAGATACAGCGATGATGAAAAGTGCGGCTAGGATTCCAACCACGAAAAGAAACTTCCGCTGAGACGGGATTGCTTTTCCTGGAACCATTTTCCTATTGTCCTCCTCTTCAAGTTGTGTTCATTTTATTTGACATCATATTTTTTGTCAAATCCAAACAAACCCACTTCTTTCGACAAAACACCTTCGCCCCTTGTCGAAGAGGACATCTTTTAATTTATTGAATCCTAAACAACCTCTTGGCATTGCTAGTTGTATGCTGTGCTAATTCTTCTACACTGAGACCCCGAAGCTCCGCTATCGCCTCCGCTACATAGCGAACATATCCGCTCTCATTACGCTTTCCCCGATAAGGCTCAGGCGTTAAATAAGGACAATCGGTTTCGATCAGCAGTCTTTCAATCGGAATCTCTTTGGCCACCTCTTTTGGCTTTTTCGCGTTTTTAAAGGTAACAGGTCCTCCAAGCGAAATATAAAAATTCATCTCTACGCATTCCTTCGCCATCTCTAGGCTGCCTGAAAAGCAATGCATGATGCCCCCTACCTCAGCAGCCTTTTCTTCCCGCAAAATATCAACTACATCCTGATGAGCATCCCGGTTATGAATAATAATGGGGAGCTTTAGCTCTTTGGCTAGTTGGATTTGCCGCCGGAAAACCACTTTTTGAACGTCTTTTGGCGAAGTATCCCAATAGTAGTCCAAACCAATTTCCCCGATGGCTACTACCTTCTCATGCCGACTCAGGTCTCTTAGCCAATCATAGTCTTCTTCCCGCATATCTTTGGCGTCTTGCGGATGCCAGCCTACTGCCGTGTAAATAAAATCGTACTGTTCAGCCAACGCCATCGAAGTAGGAATCGTTTCTCGGTTAAACCCGATATTTACAATCCGGCTAACGCCATTTTCCTTTGCGCGACGAATTACTTCCGCTTGATCTTCAGCAAATTGTTCCGCATTCAGATGTGCGTGCGTGTCGAAAAGCATCGAACCACCACCTTGATTTATTGTCGAAAAATTAAATAATTTGTAGTAATTTATTCCACTAAATGAACCAGAAAACCTCGCCTCGCACAATACTGTCAATCCCTAAAAAGAAGAATAGCCTTGCCTGTTTTGCAAGACTATTCCCGTCTATTACGGAATAAGAAAGAAAAACCTCTTCGAGTTATCATCCTTATTCCAGTCAATGAAGCATTTATTACTTCACTTTCGATCCGTTTGGCATTCCATCCGGTACGGTCGCTAATGTCAATCGATCGCCTTCTGATGCAGCCAGAATCATGCCGTAAGACATCTCACCGCGAAGCTTTACAGGCTTAAGGTTAGTCACGCAAATGACCTTCTTGCCTTTTAGCTCTTCCGGCGTATAGAACTTGGCAATTCCAGAAACGACTTGCCTTTGTTCATAGCCCAGGTCGAGCTGCAGCTTTAAGAGCTTGTCCGCCTTGGGGACTGGTTCGGCTTGGATTACTTGAGCGACTCGAAGGTCCACCTTCATAAAATCATCAATCGCGATTTCCTCTGTTTCCGGCTTTTCCACAACAGCTGCTGGAGCTTCCTTCTGCTTTTTGTTTTCTTCCGCCTGCTTACGTGCAGCCGCTGTATTCTCATCAATGGCGGCAATCTCCGCTTCAAGCTCTAAGCGCGGGAAGAGCATCTCGGAGCGGTTTACTTTCACCCCGGAAGGAAGACTTCCCCACTCCTTCGCACGGTCCCATTGCAATTCTGGAGAGTCTGCAGGCAACCCTAACTGCGCCCAGATTTTCGCCGGTGTTTTAGTTAAGAACGGCTGAAGGAGAACAGAGGTAATGCGAATGCTTTCTGCCAAATTATACAGAACGGTTCCCAATCGCTCGCGATTTGCCTCATCCTTCGCTAAATTCCACGGCAATGTCTCATCAATGTATTTGTTCGTCTTTCCAACAAGTTCCCAGAGATGACCCAGAGCGTTCCCGAACCGCATTTCATCCAAATGATGCTCGACCAGCTCAACGACTTTAGAAGCCAGCTGCTTCAGCTGATCATCGTATTCTCCCGGTTGGGTAGGGGCAGGAATAACTCCATCAAAGTATTTATCAATCATGGCCGCCGTACGGCTAACGAGGTTCCCTAAATCATTGGCTAGGTCAAAGTTTAACCTTTGGATAAAAGCTTCCGGAGTAAATACTCCATCCTGACCAAAGGCAATCTCACGAAGCAAGAAGTAGCGGATCGAATCCGAACCGTAGCGATCGATCAAAAACTTAGGATCAATTACATTCCCTTTGGATTTTGACATCTTTCCATCTGGCATCAGAAGCCAGCCATGGCCAAACACCTTCTTAGGAAGAGGAACGTCTAGCGCCATCAAGATGATCGGCCAATAGATGGTGTGGAAACGAAGGATATCCTTACCGATCAAATGAACGTCTGCTGGCCAGTATTTTTGGTATAAATCATCCTTATCAGACATAAACCCAAGAGCCGTAATATAATTGGCTAACGCATCGATCCATACATAAATGACATGCTCCGGATCGTTCGGCACCTTGATCCCCCAATCGAAGGTCGTACGGGAAACACAGAGATCCTCCAGACCCGGCTTCAGGAAGTTATTGACCATTTCATTTCGCCTTGATTCCGGCTGTATGAATTCAGGGTGCTCTTCTATGTACTGAAGCAACCGATCTTGGTAATTGGACATGCGGAAGAAGTAGCTTTTCTCTTTGACAATAGAGATTTCCCGTTCACAATCCGGACAATGAAACTTGTCCCCTTTCTTCGCTTGCCGCTCCGTCCAAAAGGCTTCACACGGAACACAGTAATACCCCTCATATTCGCCAAGGTAGACATCGCCTTGATCAACCAGCTTTTGGAAAATCTTTTGCACTGCTTCTTTATGCCGATCCTGGGTCGTCCGAATAAAGTCGTCGTATGAGATATCGAGCTTGGCCCATAGATCTTGGATCCAATCGACTACGGGATCAATGAACTCTAACGGCTTAAGCCCTTCTTCTTCAGCACGACGCTGAAGCTTTTGCCCGTGTTCATCCGTTCCCGTCAGATAATAAACGTCGTACCCTCGTAACCTTTTATATCGGGCCATAGCATCCGCCGCAATTGTGGTGTAAGCATTTCCGATATGTAACTTATTGCTAGGGTAGTAAATTGGCGTCGTAATATAGTATGTTTTTTGATTTGACACGTTCGTTTTCCTCCCGATTACTCATAAAAAAGTCCTTTTTCCATTATCTCATCTTTGCCCAAAATATACAAAACATTACTTGCCAGGTCAAGCTCATTTCTCTTAGGATGATTATAGCTGGTTTGTTGTCGAATCCGTGTCGAATTATACAGTTGTGCAACAGCAAAATTTCCAGTTAAATTTCCATAAAAATTGTACCTATACTTTGATACCGAAGTTTCATTTCAAAGTAAACCCCGCTAATATTGTGCAATTCTAAAGCTAATAAGGTAATCTTTTTTCTAATATTATCTTTTTTATTCCAATTAATTGAAAAAATTGGTTGACTACTTTTGGAAGTGCTGGTATTATAAATGTAAGTTAAGTTTGTCGAATTTTGGCGACGTTATATCCGATGATAAATAAAGAAAGAACTTATATTGAGAGGAGAAATGACAGTGTTAAAATCAACTGGAATTGTACGTAAGGTGGACGAACTAGGCCGCGTCGTTATCCCAATCGAGCTTCGCAGAACATTAGGTATTGGGGAAAAGGATGCTTTGGAAATCTTCGTAGATGGAGAGCGTATTATCCTTAAGAAGTACGAGCCATCTTGCATCTTTACCGGAAACGCTGAAAACCTTGTTCACTACAAAGGCAAGATGATCAGCAAAGAGTGCATCCAAGAGCTATTGGAACTCATTGAGCAACCTGTAAAGTAATGAATGAAAAACGGCGAGTCTGATGGAGATCAGGCCCGCCGTTTTTCATTTCTTTTTTGCAAATTACTCCCCATGATAAAGATTATAAATTTCCCTTTTCGGTACCTTTCGATCCTCGGCAGCTCTTTTGATTGCTTCCTTGGAAGTCAGCCCTTGTTGGATGTATCCTTCTACATGAGCGATGGAATCCAATTCTGCCCACCATTCCGAAGTCTCTTCCCCTAATCCGTGTATATTCCCTTCCACTACCACAGTAAATTCCCCGCGAATCTGATCTAAGCCTTCGAGATAAGGGATCACTTCATCCAAATGGCCCCTGGTATACTCTTCATATTTTTTCGTTAACTCTCGCGCTAATGTTACCTTGCGGTTGCCCAACACTTCTCTTACTTCCTTCAGCATTTTAAGGACTCGATGCGGCGCTTCATAAAAAAGAAGGGTCTCCGGATAGACTTTGACACGATTCAGCTCCTCCCGCAGCGGCTTCTTATCTCGAGGGAGGAAGCCTAGGAAGATAAATTTATCCGTTGGCAGTCCTGAAGCAATCAAGGCGCTTAACGCTGCATTCGGGCCTGGTATGGCAATTACAGGGACTTCGCACTGGACCGCTTCCCTTACCAGTTCATACCCTGGATCAGAGATAGCCGGCATTCCCGCATCACTTACCAATGCGACCTTTTTTCCTTCCTTCAGCCATTGAATGATCCCCTTCAAGCTGGCCTCTTTATTATGTTCATGATGGCTGATCAGCTTGGTATCAATCTCAAAGTGAGTCAACAGCTTCTTGGTTTGCCTGGTGTCCTCCGCAGCAATGACATCTACTGATTTTAGCGTATCCAAAGCCCGGACCGTAATATCCTGCAGATTGCCGATCGGAGTAGACACCAAATATAATTCGCCCCCTTCGGTTCGATTCCCGGAAAAGCTCGATTGAACGTACATCCTATTCACTCCTTTCCCCATAATAGATCTCAAGCAACTCGGGACAATAAGCTCCCTCTTGATCGTAAACGATTAGCGGGGGAAGCAGCTTTACATCCGGTTTCCCATCCCGTATCCCCTCAATCAACACCATATTGGCTTCTGCACTCGCTTTCGGATGTACAAAACGAATCCTCTTCGGTTCCACACGATATTTTCGCATCAGTTGAATAATATCGATGAATCGGGAAGGCCTATGCACAAGGGCTACCTTCCCGCCTGAACGGGTCAAATAGGCGCTGACTCGAATAACATCCTCTAAGGTACAGTAAATTTCATGCCGAGCGATAGCAAAATGCTCATTCTGGTTAACTTCTCCGGTACGCGGGAGCATATAGGGCGGATTGCATGTGATGACATCATACGCACCATGCCCGAACTGTTTAGGCGCCTCTTTGAGGTCTCCTAAATGAATCTGTATCTGCTCCTCGAGGTGATTTAGCTTCACATTCCTAGCTGCCATATCATAGAGCCGTTCCTGTATCTCAATTCCTTCTATTTTAGCTTTGGTTCGCGTGGACAATAGCAATGGGATAACTCCATTGCCCGTACATAAATCCATAATGTTCCCTTTCTGAATGGGCAAAGAAGCAAATTGGGCCAGGAGAACCGCATCCATGGAAAAGCTGAACACCTCATGGCTCTGGATAATTTTACGCTCATGGGTCAATAAGTCGTCCACTCTCTCGGAAGGACGTAAATTCATTTCCATAAAAACACACCTTTGAAATATTTTCAGCTTAGAACACTATACTATTTATCTTTCCCCTTTGAAAGGAGAACCCCCCATCTTTAAAACGAAAAGGCATACGAAACCCACCGAGATGTAACCATAGAAAAAGAGACCACCCCTCTTCTATAAGGATGGTCTCTTTCGCTTATTTATTGAGAAAGGAGAGACAAAAAAGACAATCTCCCTCTTTGCGCAAACTGCCGAAGTGCAAATTGCAGATATGAAAGCCTTCTTGGTACAAACGAGCCAAGTTATCATATCCTTCGCCCACAGCAATTTTTTGCTTTTCTTCCAACTTAGTGTCTTTCTCAGGAACAGGCGGTTCCGTGTTTAACCGCTCCAATTGCAAACGCAGGTGCTGGTTTTCTATGGTGAGGTTCTTGTTCTCCTCCAGCAATTCCACTATTCTTTCTCTCAAACTACCGACTTCCTTAAGCAGTTTTCCGATTTGCTCCTCAATATTGGTTGCCTGCTGAAACATTTTTTGTTTATCCATAGCCTCACCCCAAATGAATACCTAGTTCACCTTCTCCATCTCTGTGATTTCCTCTACAGCAAATTCTATCATTTTTGCTTGTTCGGGCAAATCTACTTGAACCAAGCGCTCTAGAATATTGAGCCCAACTACGCGGCCATGACCAAGCGGAGTCAGCACTTGCTGTCCTACATCCGGCAATGATTCTTTGGCACTTTCGTAGTTGTCATTTTCATATTTCAAACAGCACATCAGCCTTCCGCATAATCCGGAAATCTTCACCGGATTAAGCGATAAGTTCTGATCCTTTGCCATTTTAATGGAAACCGGTTCAAAGTCACCCAAGAAGGTAGAACAGCATAGAATCCTTCCACAAGGTCCAATACCACCCAGCATCTTTGCTTCATCCCGTACGCCAATTTGGCGAAGCTCAATGCGTGTGCGGAAAACGAAAGCCAAGTCCTTGACCAGTTCACGGAAATCCACACGACCCTCAGCCGTAAAATAGAAAATGATTTTATTTCGGTCAAAAGTATACTCTACGTCAATCAGTTTCATTTCCAGCTGATGCTGAACAATTTTCTCCTGGCAGACCTGCAGAGCTTCTGCAGCCATCTTTTTATTGGTATGGACTTGTTCAGAATCCTCCGCGGTGGCTAATCTTATCACTTTCTTCAAGGGGAAAACAACATCATTTTCACTGACCTGTTTTCGACCAATCACAACCTGGCCATACTCGACCCCGCGTGCCGTCTCTACAATGGCAAAGCCGTTTTTTTCCACCGGCAGTTCGCCAGGATCGAAATAATATATTTTTCCCGCTTTCTTAAAGCGGATTCCAACTACTTCGACCAAACATCATCCCTCCTGTAGCTGGATAACCATCCTTTCGAGGGATAGCTGAGGATTCGCATGGCGAGAAAGGCGATTCTTCGTCTCCATGACTACCTCTATTCCTTTTAAAATCCAAGTCCTACTGCAGCGTAGAGCTTGTCTTTGGATGGCATCCAATTGATCAATATTTACAAGCTCATGTGTGCGATTTATCTGAAATAGCAATAAGTCTCTATACCAATAGACAAGTAAGTCTAAGATGTAAGGCAAACCTTGGTTTCCTTGATCGTTTTTTAAAACCTTCTCTTGTATTGTAACGAGAGCATAAGATCCTTTGTCAAGAATGTCTTCAGTCAATTGTAACACTAGGCTTCGATACTGTGCAAACCAATCTGATTGGCACCATTCCCTGGCCTGATCCAAATCCGCCGTAATTTGGCAAATATTTCGCAATAACGGCTCATATAAGCCTTCTGACTTGAGAACTTCCACTCTCTTTTCAAACGAAAGCTCATCAAAATGGATTACTTGGCAGCGCGAAAGAATTGTAGGCAAAATTTGATGAAGGTGTTCCGTTAGTAAGATGGCTGTCACTTGATAGGTCGGTTCTTCTAAAAATTTTAACAGGCTATTGGCGGCTTGGACCGTCATTTTCTCGACATGCTCAATAATGTAGACATTTCGAGAGGTTTCGACGGCCTTAAATGAAAATTCCTTTTGCAGCTCACGAATCTGATCAATTTTTATACTTGCCCCTTCAGGAGAAATGACATGCAAGTCTGGATGATTCCCTGACTCAATACGCAAGCAATGGTGGCATTTTCCGCAGGCATCCCCCTGTTGTTCCACACAAAATAGTGACTTCGCAAATTGGACAGCCAGCTTCTTCTTTCCTACTCCTTGACCGCCTGCAAACAGGTAAGCGTGGGCTACTCTTCCATTTTTCATGCTATTATGCAATATCGACGCCACTCTGGGCTGTTCCGTGCAATCTTTCCAACTCATAAGGGTTCACCTATCATCCAATCAGATATCTTATATTATACATCTTAGAAGGAAACTTGGAATAGCCCGCTGAGTTCAGCGGGCTTAAACTTTTACATTCAAAATAGTTTTTTTTCTATAATCAATCTAACATCCTCATAGACTCTTTCTACGGGTTGATTCGCTTGAACCACCTGAATGCGTTCAGGGAATCGTTCCACGAGCTTGAGATAACCTTCTCTTACCTTATGATGAAACTCGATCTTCTCTAAGTCAAGCCGGTTAATCTCTCTGCTTTGGTCGGCATCTATGCGGGCTAGACCCACTTCAGGCAAAATGTCAAAGTAAATCGTGAGGTCAGGCATGCCCTCTTCTACCGCAAACCGGTTAATCGAATAAACTTCCTCCACCCCTAAGCCGCGCGCATAGCCTTGGTAGGCTAAAGAGCTATCCACAAACCGATCACACAAAACAACATTTCCTTGCTGCAAAGCCGGAATTACCCTTTCGACGTAGTGCTGACGGCGGGCTGCTGCATAAAGAAGAGCTTCGGTTCTCCCATCCATCGCCGTATTCAGGGGGGTTAAGATTACCGTACGGATTTGTTCGGCAATGTCGATGCCACCAGGCTCACGGGTGACCACGACTCCCAAGCCTTTTTCTTGCAAATAACGTTCTAGAAGGGGGATCATGGTTGTTTTACCTGCACCTTCTCCCCCTTCAAGACTGATGAAATATCCTTTATCCTTCATTGCTGTTCTCCTCATCTACTGCATCATAACCCTATTTTATCAGAGTAGAAGAGAAGAACAAAGAGAAGAACCAATGGATGATTTGGATACTATCCTATACCGCTTGATCCTCATCAAGGCCCAGCAGCCCCCTCATTTTATCTGGTTGAAATCCTAAGACCACCTTACCGTTGATATAAGTCGCAGGAGTTCCAAAAATTCTCTTTTCCTGGAGCTGTTCAAAGAACTCTTTGCTTTCTGACACATTGCGTTCTTCATACGCAACTCCCCACTCTTTAAGCTGTCCTTTCACCACTTGGCAATGAGGACAACCCGCGCTTGTATAGACAACGACTTCTTTTGGCATTTTTCTCCTCCTCCAACTGATTATCTAATGTTTTATAGTGTTTGATCCCCCGGTTTCCAGTTCGCCGGGCATAATCCCCCGGATTGGATCGCTTGCAACACTCGCAGCGTCTCATCGACACTCCGTCCAATATCATTATGGTTAACCACCTGATACTTGAGTTCTCCCTCCGGATCTATAATAAATAGGCCCCGTAATGCTATGCCTTCTTCCTCAATCAATACTCCATAGTCCTGGGCCACTTTCTTCGTAATGTCCGAAGCTAATGGGAAGTTTAGTTTTCCTAAACCATTTTCCTCCCTCGACATATTGATCCATGCGCGGTGCGAGAACTTGCTGTCTGTACTCACCCCAAGGATCTCCGTGTCCAGCTCAGCAAATTCTTGAGCGGCATCACTTAATGCCGTAATTTCTGTAGGGCAAACAAAGGTAAAGTCTAACGGATAGAAAAAGAGGACTAGCCATTTCCCTTGATAATCAGATAACGTAACTTTTCCAAATTCTTTTCCGTCTCCTAGGGCTGTTTCCATCTCGAAGTAAGGGGCTTTGTTCCCAACTAAACGATTTGCCATGATAGCTCCTCCATCTATTATAATTATTCCTTGTTTGTAATATATACATATATTAACTTAGGTGTTAGTTGTTGTCAATATCTGTTTATAACAGTTACATTTAAAACTCTATTACTCTTACGTGCCTTAGAGAAGGATCTGAAACCCCGTGGAAACGGCAGCCCAACCTTCGCAACTCTTGAATATAATTCATCATTTCCCGACATACTCGTTCCCCTGGATTAATGACAGGGATCCCTGGAGGATAAGGAACAATCATTTCCGCGCTAACCCTTCCCTCCGCTTCCTCAAAAGGAATGAGAATCGGTTCCTTGTTAAACACTTCAAAGGGCGTTAACACCAGTTCATTGGAAAATGGTTGAAAAAAAGAGGAGCTCCTTCCGATATAGCTTTCGCCGCTTTGTAATTCCAACTCCCTCATCGCATGGACCGTCCGTTCCACATCACTCTCCGAGGAGTGAGCAGACAAAACCAATAAGACATGAGATTCGTCCGCTAGTTCAGGATAAATCCCCTTTTCCTCCAAATACTCCCGTAGTCTAAATCCATGCCAATCTGCCGATTCGGTCCTCATGGTCACTTTTAAAGGATCCAAGAAATCTGCCTTTGCGCCCTTTTCTACCAGCAGAAGCCAAGGGATTTGGAGCTTCTGGAGCGCCAGCTTCAACTGCCTTCCCAGCTGGATTGCTTGTTCTAGATCTTTTTGCCCATCATGAACGATGTAGTGCCTGGCTATATCCAATGAAGCCAGAAGCGGGTAGGAAGGACTGCTCGACTGGATCATGGCTAAAGCTTGTCTCAACCGTTTTCGATCTAGCAGGCTCCCCTTTATATGCAGCATCGAAGACATGGTAAGGGAGGGGAGCATTTTATGAGTGGATTGAACAGCAGCTGTTGCCCCAGAATGCATTGCGGATTTAGGCACTCCCTCGATTAGGCTGAAATGGGCTCCATGAGCTTCATCGACTAGCAAGGGAACCCCCACATGTTGACACAAATCTGCGTAGGGCCGTAAATTCACCCCCATGCCAAAATAATTAGGATTCGTCATAAAGACAGCTTTGGCATCAGGGTGCTCTTCCAATTTGATCTTGAGCTCGTGCAGGGAAACCGTGAGCGGCAAACCGGTTTCTTCATCAAACTCAGGGTTCAGGTAAACCGGCCGTGCCTGGCTTAGAATCAACCCATTAATCACTGATTTATGTACATTTCTCTGCACCAAAATTTTCTCCCCTGGCTTACAGGCCGCTAGAAGCATAGCCATATTTCCGACAGTGCTTCCACCAATTAAAAAAAAGGTCTCATCCGCTCCGAAGGCATCGGCTGCGAGCTGCTGGGCTTGGAGAATGATTTCTTCGGGCTGGTGCAGATCATCCAGTCCCGGGATTTCAGTAAGGTCCAACGGATAAATGGAGGAGAGGATCCCTCCTCCTCTCCCTTTATGACCAGGTACATGAAATCGAACCGTTTCTCTCTTTTTGTATTCCAGCAGGGCTTCAGCCAAGGGCATTTGCTCTTGATTCATCTACTTTTCTCCTCTATGTTTTAACTTGTTTATATTATACAAAAAAAGTTGTCTTACATTGAGCAAGACAACTCTTAGCTTAGGCTTCCATCTTCCAGATGTTTTTCATCTTCTCGATAAAAAAGGGATATTTCGCATCCATTACATCCGTTTGAACCATTTCCTGTTCACATGACTGACAGATGAACGCTTCCCAGATGGAGATCCCCTCTTTGCCTGTTTCTTCACAGACGATACAATGTTTCGGATTGGATTCCATAAAAAAACCACCTTACCTGTTTTTCATCCATTATTAACCTGAATGGTGTGTTTCATACGTTATGTTCAGACTTTTCTACCAACTGAAATATATCTAAATCCCATTTCCTTCATCATATCGGAATGAAATAAGGTTCTTCCATCAAATATGAACGGTTTTTTTAAAGAATCCTTTAAGCGGAAAAGATCAATCTCCTGATATTCCTGCCAATCGGTCAAAATCACGAGGGCATCCGCCCCCTTTATTGCCTCCCACTTGTCTTCACACCAGTGGGCACGACCCTTGGCTTTCTCTATCGTTTCTCTTGATTCCCAAAGCTTCCTCAATTTATTCAGATCATAGGGATCATGAATATGTACAATTGCCCCTTCCGCTAAAAGCTGCTCCAAGACGTATACGGCTGGGGAGTAAATCATTTCTTGCACTCCCCCTTTCAACGAAACACCCCAAATAGCCAGTGTCTTTCCTTCTAAGCTTCCTAACTGGCTTACCAATTGATTTCGCATCCAATCCTTTTGCGCATCATTAACGGTTCGTACTGCCTCCAATAGAGGTGTCTCCACTCCTCTTTCGTTACCTTGCTCAATCAATGACAATAGATCTTTAGATAAGCTTGGGCCTTCAAAACCGATTCCTGGGACTAAAAAGGCTTGTCCAATGCCGGGATCCATCCCAATTCCTCGGGCTATGGTTCGTATGTCGGTATCTAAAGCATCACATAATTGGGCAATTTGATTTATAAAGGAAGTTTTGGTTGCCAAAAAGGCGTTAGAGGCAAGCCCAATCATCTCCGCTTCTTTTCGTTTGGTTACAACTATGGGAAATTGACCTAAGTCAGCTAACAAATGCCGCAGTTCAATAAGCCTAGGATGATAGGCATCCCCACCAAGGATAACCCGAGAAGGATGCCGTAAATCCTCCAACACGCGCCCCCGCTGTAAAAATGCAGGAGATGACATGACTAGAACTCGCTTTCCCTTCCTATCAAACCAGTCCTGCAATTGATCTCCTGTACCAACCGAAACCGTCCCTTTTATAATGATACAGCCATCATCAGCTATACCATCGCAAGCCTGCTCCATCATGGGCCACAACTGTCCTTCTTCTGCACAGACAAATATAAAACCTGCACTGCCAAGGGTTTCAAAGCTTTGAGTAATTTCAAGAAGCCCTAGATTTCTTACCTTTTCAAATGGAGCAACCAGTTCTTTTTCAGAAGAGCAGAAAGAGCCCTCAGTGAGAGCCTGAAACCTGTCGCTAGATGGCTCTACTAACTTAACAGGGTAACCCCGTTCCGCAAAGCCAACAGCTAGAGCCAAGTCCATCTGCCCTCCACCAAGAACTCCCAACATTTGCTTCATAATTCCCAATGAACCTCCCACATCCACACGATTCATGTTTCCATACCCTTGATTGTTCCCAGTAATCATGATCTCATAACATGAAACAGCCTTAAACGACGATAAACGCCCTCATAATCACTAAGGATACTAAGCCAGGCAGCCCCAGAAATCCTGACATCGCTGCGGTTACAGGGTTAATGGGAATCATAAAATCGAAATAGCCAGCCATCGAATTAAATACAAATAACAGCACGCCTCCTATAGCAATCTTAAACAAACTATATCCCAGCCAGCGGAGGGGACTCCAAACCGATTGACTAACGATCAAAACCATAAATAGAATGCCTAGGACGGCAATCATCCAAACAAAAGAAGAATCCATGCTTCCCCCACCTCCTATTCTAAAGCATGAAGCTTTCTTTTTTTCGCCATTTCATAGAGAAACATGTACCGCCTTTCCAAAATATCCAGCAGCTCGTATTCCCTTCCCTGTTGATCTTGATGCAATTGCCCAAATTGCCATTGGCTTCTCGCAAGATGTACCCCTTTGAGAAATTTTCTGCGTTCCTCGGCTATTCTTTGTTTGACAGTTCTTCGCTCCTTCAATCCTTTAAGCATGTCCGTCCCTCCTCATACTACAAATTACGCTTGTTTGCAAAAAAAAAGAACTAGTCTAAAAAGACTAGCTCTACAATTCTCTTCGGCCTTCTAACGCCTTCGTCAGCGTTACTTCATCGGCATATTCGAGATCTCCTCCAACCGGTAAACCATGGGCAATCCGGGTTACTTTAACCCCAAAAGGTTTAATCAGCCGAGAGATATACATCGCTGTGGCTTCTCCCTCAATATTCGGGTTCGTAGCCAAGATCAGCTCTTGTACTTGTTCATCCTTTAACCGGTTGAGCAATTCAGGCAATCGAATATCCTCAGGACCCACGCCCTCCATCGGAGAAATGGCTCCATGCAGAACATGATACTTGCCTTTAAACTCTTTCGTTTTCTCCATCGCGATAACATCCTTTGGTTCCTGAACCACACAAATACAGGAGACATCCCTGGATTTATCACTACAAATATAACAAGGATCTACATCGGTAATATTCTGGCAATGGGAGCAGTATAACAAGTTACGTTTTGCATTGACTAAGGCTCTCGCCAAGTCCATGACATCGTCTTCCTTCATATTCAGGACAAAGAAAGCAAGTCGAGTTGCTGTTTTCGGCCCAATTCCAGGCAGTTTACTGAACCCTTCAATTAGCTTAGCAATCGGTTCTGGATAGTACACGTAAAACCCCTAACTTAGAACAAACCTGGAATATTCATTCCACCTGTAAGCTTGCCCATTTCTTTACTGTTGATTTCGTCTACTTGTTTCATCGCATCGTTAACGGCTGCAAGAATGAGATCCTGAAGCATTTCGACATCATCTGGATCAACCGCTTCGGGTTTAATTTTTACATCCTTTACTTCTTTATGTCCATTGACCACAACAGTAATGACACCGCCGCCCGCCTTGCCTTCGACTGTTTTTTCCTTTAATTCCTCTTGAGCTTTCATCATTTGTTCTTGCATCTTCTTTACTTGCTTCATCATATTGTTCATGTTACCCATTCCGCCGCGCATTTTGTTTCCTCCTCATTTTGGTTTAATCCTTAATATGGATAAGATCTTCTCCAACTAGCTTAATCGCTTCAGCCAAAAATGGATCTGTCTCTTCTCGCTCTTCCTTGGGGGGCTCCATCGATCCCTCATTTCGAGTGATTTTAGCTTCGATTTCCTGCCACTGGTTTTCCATCAAAGTGAGCAAAGAAATCGGTTGCCCCCATACGGACTGAAAAACTTCTTCAATGATTTGACGATGTTGGGGCTTTTCTGTTGTTTCTCGATGAATCGCACTCTTAAAGCTGACAACCAATCCACCTGATCCAACAGCTACGGGAACCCCATCCAACAGCCAGGCGTGAACTTGAATCTTCTTTTTTTTGATCTTATTCAGGATATCCGACCATTGCTGCATGATCTTTCTCAACGCTTCTGGGTCAGAGTGTTCGGCCACCTCACGGATTCTCTGCTCGGAAATCTTCACGGTAGAAGGCATCCCCATCCGTTTCGGGGCTTCCTTCCGCGGAGCTTCTCCAGAGACTTCAGCGATTGGACTTGCGGCCACTCCCTGACCCACTTGACTCAGTTTCTGTTCCAGTTGCTGAATCCTGTTGACGAGGGCCTCTAGTGCAGAATTAGAAACAGATTCTTTTTGAGCTTCTGGACCATCACCCGGATCCAGCAAACGAATAAGCCCCATTTCTAATACGACCTTTGGATGGCTAGCCCACTTCATATCCTGGCTTACTTTACTCAACTTCTCAATTATAGAATACAAAAGAGCATGAGAAAAGGCTTGGGACAACGCCTGGAATCGTTCATCCCCCATCATCCGGTGCTGTAATTCGTCTAATTTGGGTGCTGTCTTAAATAATAAGAGATCCCGAAAATACATAAGCAAATCATGTAAGAACTGTTCAGGGTTCTTCCCTTCGGCGAGAATCCGCTGAAGCTCTTCCAATATTCCCGAGGCATCCTTCCCAAGGACTAGCTCCGCCATTTTACCTAGGACGCTCTGAGATACAACACCTGTGACCAATACGACATCTTCAACCTCAACCTTGTTTCCCGAATACGAAAGCACTTGATCAAATAAGCTGAGTACGTCACGCATTCCGCCTTCGGATACCCGAGACATCAACGCTAAAGCCTGATCAGTGATTTCTACATTCTCCGTCTCTGCAATATAGCGCAACCGATCCATCATAGCCTTCGTAGAAATGCTTCGGAAATCAAACCGCTGACAACGGGAAATGATCGTAGCTGGCAGACGATGAGGCTCTGTGGTCGCTAAAATAAAGATCACATGCCCCGGTGGTTCTTCCAATGTTTTCAATAACGCATTAAAAGCCTCTGTTGTTAACATATGTACTTCATCGATGATGTAAACTTTAAAGCGAACTTCAGAGGGAGCGTATTTCACCTTATCCCTAACGTCCCGAATTTCCTCTACACCTCGATTGGAAGCCGCATCAATCTCAATCACGTCTACTACTGAACCTTCCGTAATTCCCTTGCAAGCGGGGCACTCATTACAAGGCTCAGGAGCCGGGCCATGCTGGCAATTGACGGCTTTGGCTAAGATCTTAGCAGCACTCGTTTTCCCTGTTCCACGCGGACCACTGAACAAATAGGCATGAGAAAACCTTTGTTCTTTTAACGCGTTCTGCAATGTCTTGGTTATATGCTCTTGACCCACCACATCATGAAACGTTTGTGGACGGAATACCCGGTACAGTGCTCGGTATGCCATAGTGGACACTCCAACTCTCTTTATCTTACTTTAAGTATACTATAGATGTTTTTAAATTAACAAACGATATCATTAAGGCTTGTCTTTCTATTTGCATAGATAAAAGGACTGCCCCTCAAGTAGTCATACTCAAAGGACAGCCCTATATAAAATTGATGCCGTGCACCCAAGGTCGATACGACCAACCAAGCGTTACTTGTGTAGTTAGCTCGAACCAGGCTACCCTGCGGCACACAGAATGGTTCACTTATGGCTGCTTCCTTCCGGACCTGACCAGGTTCATGAGTTTCTGTTGCGTAGGACCTGATTGTCAACGCCACTTGCACAAGGCAGACCTTACATGAATCGCACCTCAAATGGGAATTCAACCCCGCTAAGGCGGATTGCGGGTTACAGGGCACCGCCATCTCCCCGTCTAGCACGACAAACTTATACACAATGGTAAGGCAACCTCATTTGGCTGCGTAGTAAGCATAACATAAATCCAAACAGAGATTCAAGGGCTTGGCCAGCTTAAATTATGGAAGTCTCATAATTTCCAAAGAAAATATAAACGAGGAAAAAATTTATAATGATTTATTATCCCCTGATCATCTATAATAACAGTAGCTAAACTAAACGGTTGTTTAGCGTTGAGAGTTTGCCCCATATGGGGCTTTTTTTGTCTATTTTTAAACAAAAAACGCGCCCTTATATTGGCACGTTAAGAGATAATGATCAACCATATTTTTACCTATCCTCTCTTCCATCTGGATCTCGGTTCCGATTTTGACGATTTCCATGGTCATCATCTTGATCATGATCTGATCCGTCATCCCACATATGGTGTTTTGGTCCGTCTTCATAAAGATCATGAGTTGAATCATGATGGAGATTATCATCTAGTTTTGGATGATCATCGGCTCTAGGCACCGAATTCCACTCGACTTGGTCGTAATAATGATCGCTTTTGATGTTCGTCCCACCCCACCTCTGCTCCCAAGGCTTCTGCTACTAGTCTACTGTATAGGTTCTTCCCACCTGAAATGATGAGGGTTACGAGAGCACCATAGATATCTAAGTTTTTCCTTTTTGTTCATTAAAGTATGGCTTACTAGTGGGGCTCGGCAAAGGGGACATTCTTCTAATTGTTTTTTCTTCATAGATTCATTATAACTTCATTTTGAATACAAATAAAAACCTCCTTCCGGAATATCTCCGCAGGAGGTAGAAAAATTGTGATATATGTATTTAGCAAAAGATATATATGGCGGAGGCGAGAGGATTTGAACCCCCGCGACGCGTGAACGCCCTAGCTGATTTCGAGTCAGCCCCCTTCAGCCTCTTGGGTACGCCTCCGTAGTGACATGAAATATGTTATCATATGCTGTACAGGTAAATCAAGTGTCTAATTCTTTCCTTTCTGCCTTCTTCCTGTTCCTCAATTTCCGAAAAAAATCTTTTAAAATTCCCGAGCAAGATTCGGCAAGGACACCTGAAGTAACCTGTGCACGATGATTAAACCGATCCTCCTGCAAAAGGTTCATTAAGGTTCCGGCACAGCCTGCTTTGGGATCTGATACACCATACACGACACGTTCAATCCTCGACTGTACAATAGCCCCTGCGCACATTGGACAAGGTTCGAGTGTGACATAAAGCGTACTATTTATTAATCTCCATCCGCCTAGACGCTCACTTGCCTCTTTGATTGCTATCATCTCAGCATGCGCTGTAGGGTCTTTGCATGTTTCTCTCAGGTTATGCCCCTTTCCGATTACCTCTCCATTCCGGACAATCACTGCACCTATAGGAACCTCTCCCATTTCAGCTGCTTTTTTGGCTTCCTCTAATGCTAATAACATAAACGGCTCATCATGTGGATCCAACAAACGATCACCCCCAAAACTGTATGCTGTATCTCATTATGACAAGCATGAAATTCAGATGCAATCATAATGCCTAGTTGGGATGCTCATAAAACGCTTCATCATCAAGATTCTCTTCCACGATGTCCCAAACCCATTCTCCATGATCATTTTGGTGCACATAAATATGCGGTTCCTCCAGCATTCTCTTTAGGTAATGCTTTAATGCGAATCGGATATCTTCCTTGGTAGGAGCTTGGTTGATATCGTCATACCGAATCTCCATATACGTGCTTACAATAGTCTTAACTTGATCCTCTGTTAATCGGTTCCCGAAAAACTCCATGGGATTTCCTCCTCTCTTTGGTATAGTGTTTGTCAAAAATAAAAAAACAAGCATGATCCGGGAGCGGATCATGCTTCATCAATCAAATTAAGGAAGAAGTAAATCTTGTCAAGGTTGGATTGAAAATTCTCCCTTAATCTTTCCTTTGTTTGCTGTTACGATTTTAGTAAAGTATTTTCCATAACCATAGTGCTTTTTAGCGATTTTCCATAGATTATCGCTATTTTAAGGTTTGGGATAAGGGGAGAAAGTCCGCCTATTTAAAAAAGGGAAGGGAAAAATCGTGAAATAGCAGGAGAAAATCCTGTTATTTCTCCAAAACCTAGTGCAAACACCCCAATTCAGGCCATTAACAGGAAAGATTCCGCTTATTTTCCCCTTTTTCCCTTTCAAAACTCAGATAAGCGGAAAAACTCCCTTTATCCCCCATGTAACCCCACCTAATCCATCACCTGGAAACTAACGTTATAAGCTTTATCTCTGCCCTTTCTCGTACGGCTTCCCGACTGCCGCAGGGGCGTTGGCTTTTCCGACTAAGCCCGCCAGCGCTAGAATGGTCAGGATATATGGAAGCATGGTCAAAAAGTCGGCCGGAATGTATTTGGTTAATCCTAATACTTGCCCGACTGCCGCCAGGGCTTGTGCCATGCCGAAGAAAAGGGCCGCTCCAAGTGCTCCTATGGGATGCCACTTCCCAAAAATCAAAGCAGCAAGAGACATAAAGCCTTGGCCGGATATGGTACTATGTGTGAAGTTATTGGTGATAGCCAAAGCGATCGTTGCACCCCCCGCTGCGGCAAAAGCTCCACTCAATAAGACAGCAATATACCTCATTTTAATCACATTCACGCCAACAGTATCCGCTGCTTTAGGATGTTCGCCTACTGCTCGCAGACGCAAGCCGAATGCTGTTTTAAAGAACAGGTAGTATACGACAAAAGCCAAAATGATGGCCATGTAGGAAGTCGGATAAGCGACAAATATAGCTTTACCCAAATAGGGGATATCCGACAAGAAAGGCACGGCCCACTTTTTAAATGGGTTTTGAATGGTTGTCGTTTGGGCCGCTCCATTAAATAGCTTCTTTAGCATAAACACCGCGAATCCAATCGCCAAAAAGTTGATGGCAACCCCGCTGACCGTTTGATCCGCTCGGAAGGTAATGGATGCCACAGCATGCGGTAAGGCAAAGATGATTCCAAACAATATCGCAAAAATCAACCCAATCCAGGGAGCAATTGGACCCAGCCCCATGGTTTCACCGAAGAATATGGTACAAACCGCAGCAGCGAATCCTCCAGAAATCATCAATCCTTCCAGCCCGATATTAATGACCCCTGAACGCTCCGAAAATGCACCACCTAGGGCAGCAAAAATGAGAGGCGTTGAATAGACAATCGTATTATGAATAAGCGTCGTCAAAATATCAAGTACGGTCATATTTTTTTGCCTCCCCCTCTGGCTTGCGACGTGCCCATTTGACCATCCACTTTAACGCACCATTCGATGCTACAAATAGGATGATCACGGCGATAACAATCGTGATGATTTCTGTCGGAATATGAGCTTGATGCTGCATGTTGTTAGAACCGTATTGCAATGAACCGAATAGGATAGCTGCAAGCACGATTCCAATTGGGGAATTTGCTCCGAGCAATGCCACCGCTATCCCATCAAACCCATATCCCGGAAGGGCAGCATTGATGGCCAAGTAGCCATAAACCCCCAAGCTTTCTGCTGCACCACCCGCCCCAGCCAAAAACCCGCTGATCATCATAGAGGTTACAATGTTTCTTGGTACACTCATCCCCGCATATTGCGAAGCAAAGGGATTGAAGCCTACTGCTCTAAGCTCATAACCCCAAATCGTCTTCCAAAGGATCAAATAAAACAAATAAGCAAAAACCAAAGCAATGATAATCCCCAAGTGGATACGAGAATAGTCAAATAATGCAGCTAGCGGTTCAAAGCTTAACGAAGCCGATGGATGAATTTTCTCTGTCCTCTCAGAGGCAGACTTTAAGTAGGTTCGGATTATATAGTTAACAGCGATAAGAGCGGTATAGTTTAACATGATGGAGGTGATCACTTCATGGACATGCAGCTTGGCTTTTAGAATTCCAGGTATCGCAGCCCAAAGAGCTCCGGCAATACAACCCGCTAAAAAAGCCAAAGGTGCATGAAGAAACCAGGGTAAATCAAACAGCACACCTACAGCGACAGCGGCTAATGATCCTACAACAAACTGTCCTTCCACCCCGATGTTAAACAATCCCGTCCGAAAGGCAAAGGCTACCGCCAAGCCCGTAAAAATCAGCGGTGTAATTTCACGAATAGTCTCTCCCGCATCATATAAGGTCCCAAAAATCCCGGAAAAGAGAGCTCCATATCCTACAAGCGGATTATATCCGCTAAACAGCATAAGCAGTGCCCCAACTAGCAAACCAACCAAAACGGCTATTAACGGGATGAGAAACTGCTCCCTCTTATCAGCGTTCAACTAAATCACCTTCTTGCTTGTCTTTTCTTCCTCCAGCCATTAAGAAACCTAATTCTTGTTCCGTCGTTTGTTTTGGATCGACAATAGCTATAATTTCGCCTTCATAGATCACGGCAATCCGATCGGAAAGCTGCATGACTTCCTCCAGCTCGAAGGAGACCAATAAAATCGCTTTTCCTGCATCCCGTTGTTCAATTATACGCTTATGTATAAATTCGATTGCGCCAACATCAACGCCTCTTGTCGGTTGAGCGGCAATTAAGAAGTCCGGATCCTTATCTACTTCTCGGGCAATAATCGCTTTCTGCTGATTACCGCCAGACAGGGCACGAGCCGGCGTATGTTCGCTTGGCGTCCGAACATCATATTCCTCAATAAGCCGTCTAGAATATTTATAGACCTCTTGATAATCAATAAATCCACCTTTAGAGTAAGGCTCTTTATAATAGGTCTCAAGGACCATATTTTCACCAATGCTAAAATCTAATACGAGGCCTCTTTTTTGTCGGTCTTCAGGAATATGCGATACCCCAGCTTCAATGACCGCTCTGGGGGCCTTGTTAGTTAAATCTTGATCCTTTAAGGAAATCCTCCCAGATTTTACCTTGCGAAGTCCTGTAATAGCCTCGATTAATTCTGACTGACCATTTCCATCTACCCCGGCAATCCCTACAATCTCGCCTGTTCGAACTTCTAGGTTAATTCCGTTCAAAACATGAATTCCTTTTTCGTTTTCCGCCTTCACGTCTTCGACCTTTAATACAACATGTCCAGGAGCAGCCTCTTTCTTATCCACTTTAAATGAAACTTCCTTCCCCACCATCATCGCTGCGAGCTTATTGGGATTGGTTTCCGCTGTAGCGACGGAACCGATGACCTTTCCGCGGCGAATAACGGTAACCGTATCGGACACGGCCATAATTTCCTTAAGCTTATGCGTGATGAGGATGATGGACTTTCCTTCACGGACAAGATTTTTCATAATGACCATTAATTCTTCAATCTCCTGCGGGGTAAGTACGGCTGTCGGTTCATCAAAAATTAATATCTCTGCTCCGCGATAAAGGGTTTTCAGAATTTCAACCCGTTGCTGCATCCCTACTGATATTTCCGAGATTGTCGCATCTGCATTAACAGAAAGGCCATATCGTTCAGATAGCTCTGTCACTTTGGCTTTTGCCGTCTTCCGATCTATCGCTGTCCCACGCTTAGGTTCACTGCCCAGAATAATATTCTCGGTAACAGTAAACGGTTCAACTAGCATAAAATGCTGGTGCACCATACCTATTCCTAAGCGGTTAGCATCGTTAGGATTTTGTATCCTCACTTTCTCTCCTCGAATAAGGATATCCCCTTCATCTTGCTCATATAATCCGAATAATATATTCATAAGCGTCGACTTGCCGGCGCCGTTTTCCCCTAACAGAGCATGAATCTCCCCTTTTTTCACGGAAAAGGAGATATTATCATTGGCCACTATACCCGGAAATCGCTTTGTAATTCCTCTCATCTCTACCACAGTATCCGCCATATGTTTCACCATCCCCTTGGTAACTGCCTACCCAACTTAACGACTTTCATGCAGGTAAAACACAGGACTAGATTGTAATTACAACCTAGTCCTGTGTAGTATTCACTATAGCAAGATTTTACATGTATTACTTAAATTCCTTGAACTCCGCTTCGGTTTGCGGAACCTTAATTTCACCGGCTTGAATCTTTCCTTTGTACTCATCTACAGCTGCCAAGACATCTTGTGGAACATTTTTATCAGAAGTAGGAGCAATCCCCACCCCTTCTTCAGCCAATCCAAGAACCGTTTCTTTTCCGCCAGGGAACTGGCCATTTTTCAATTGCTCAGTTACCGTGAATACGGCTACATCTACTCGCTTAACCATTGAGCTTAGCGTTTGCTCCGGAGCCAAGAAGGATTGATCCTTGTCTACCCCGATTACCCATACATTGCCGCGCTCTTTCGCTTCAGCAAATACCCCATCACCAGTTGCTCCAGAGGCGTGGAAAATAATATCTACACCACTGTCATACATGGTAGCTGCAAATGTCTTCCCTTGATCTGGCTTATCGAATGCCCCAACATAGTTGACGCTCACTTCAGCATCTGGATTTACGGCTTTAACACCCGCTCTGAAACCATATTCAAACTTTTCAATAAGAGCAAACTTCATCCCGCCGACAAAGCCCACCTTATTGGTTTTAGTCATTTTTCCCGCGATAACCCCCATTAAGAAAGAACCCTCATGCTCTTTAAAGGTAACCGCTGCTACGTTAGCCGGAATATCCCCGCCTAAGTTAGAATCAATGATTCCAAAGTTGGCATCAGGGATTGCTGTTGCCGTATTCTTGATCGCATCTTCCATTAGGAAACCAATACCCCAAGTTAAATTGGTACCACCGCGAGCAAAACGATTTAGGTTAGGCTCGTAATCCGCATCAGACTTGGATTCCGCATATTGGGCTTCTACTCCAAGCTCGCTTTGTGCTCTTTGCAGACCTTCCCACGACGATTCGTTAAAAGAGTTGTCATTTACTCCACCTACGTCAGTTACCATGCCTATTTTTAACGCTTCGCCAGCATCCTGCGCTGGAGCTTCAGCGCCTTGCCCTGGTGCCTGTTCTGCAGGCGGCTGGGCTTGATTTCCGCCGCACCCTGTAAGTACGCCTACTGCTACAAACAGTGTAGCCATGAATGTAGATAAACCTTTCTTTAACATGCCGTGTTACCCCCTTAATTTTTTCTCCGGCGAACAACCGAAAACTTAAACTTGTTCGCGCGAAAATAATTCTTGGAATATATAATCGGCCTATCCAGTCGGTCATAGTGCATTTGACTGAGGACAAGCAGACTTTCCCCTTGTTCACAGTTCAGTAAGCTAGAAATCTCTTCATCATAGCCGAGGGCCGAGATATCCGATCTTGCGTACTGTATTTCTAGTGATGTCGTGTCTTTAAGACTTTCAAATAGGGATTGTTGTTTGTATGAAAAACCCTCCGGCAAATATTTTGCTGGGATTTTATCAATACAAAAAATTACATTCTCATTATTAGCAGTCCGTATTCTTTTTAAAAGTAAAATTTTTTCTTTCGGACTAAGCTGCAGGGTAGCCTGATCCTTTTCTCCTGCTTCAATGAACTCCATGCTTAACATCTTCGCTCCAGGAATTTGTCCATTTCTCTCGATCATTTCCGTTATACTAATTAACTCTTCAATCCCTCCGGCAATGACCGGTTCAGTCTTGACAAAAGTCCCGACGCCGTGAATTCTTTCTACTACATTTTCTTCATTCAGGACCCTTAGCGCCTCCCTTAGAGTCGCTCGGCTTACCCCTAAAGACTTAGCCAGCTTCGGCTCAGGAGGAAGCTGCTGTCCCGGCTGAAAACGTTCCTGTTGAATTTCTTCTTTAATTTTATCGACTACTCTCATATAAAGAGGGCGAGGGTCAGGGTTAACTATCATCATGATATTCTCCTCCTAGATGTCCCAAAATCATTCTAGTCTGATGTCTGACAAATATCAAGTGAAATTCTCTAATATATCCAATCTTAACATTTTGTAGGTTTAGTAAGAAAACCCACGGATATTTATAGGGTCCATGGGTCTAAGCTGACGTGTTGTTTGCAAGCAAATTTTCTATCTCCTGAGTAGGCATTGGCTTATAAAACAGATAGCCCTGAACGGCATCACATTCATTATCTTTAAAAAAGCTTAGTTCTTCTTCAGATTCAACGCCTTCCGCTACCACATTCAATTCCAAGCCATGAGCCATGTCAATGATGGCTCTTGCAATAGTCGCATTCCTTGGGTCTGTCCAAATGTCCTTTACAAAGGAACGATCAATCTTGAGCCGGTCTATACGGTATTTTTTAAGATAGCTTAAAGATGAATAGCCTGTACCGAAGTCATCAATAGATACGGTGACTCCCAACTGCCTAATTTCTTCAATGATCTTGATGATGCTATCAATGTGATGTATGCTAATTCCTTCTGTAATCTCCAACTCCAGATAAGATGGATCTAATCCAGTCTCCCTTAAAATACGAGCAATTGTACGGAGCAAATGCTTATCTTGCAACTGTCTAGGAGAAAGGTTCACTGCAATTTTCATCGGCTTTAAACCTGCTCCTTGCCAAGATCTATTCTGCCGGCAAACCGTTTCCAGCACCCATTCCCCAATCGTAACAATGAGCCCTGTTTCCTCCGCGAGGGGAATAAACTCAGCAGGGGGCACCAAGCCCATCTCAGGATGGTTCCAGCGGATTAGGGCTTCCATGCTTACTATCTCTCTTGTATGAATATCCACTTGAGGCTGATAATATACCATAAATTCATTTCGCTCGAGCGCCTTATGCAAACTGTTTTCCAGCAAAATCTTCTCCGTCGTCGCCTCTTTCATTTCAGGCGTGAAGAATTGATAAGTATTTCGTAACTCCTTAGCGCAATACATAGCCGAATCCGCATTTCGGATGAGCGTCTCTACATCATTCCCATTCGAGGGATACAAACTTATTCCGATACTCGTTGTAATAAAGAATTCCTGATCTTCTATATAAAATGGCTGGGATAGAGCGTTCCCTATTTTTTCTGCCACTTTGGCTGCATCCTTTGCTTGATGAATGCCGGACAGGAGAACGGTAAATTCATCTCCACCCCTTCGAGCTACGGAATCACTTTTCCGGACACATTTTTTCAATCGGGCTGCTACACTTTGCAATAACTGATCGCCGACATCATGTCCATAGGTATCATTAATCCACTTAAACCGGTCTAAGTCAAGAAACATAACAGCCACTTTTTTGCCGATTCGCTGTGCTTGAAGCAACGCTTGGGTCAGGCGATCCTGAAATAAGAAACGATTTGGCAATTCGGTCAGCACATCATAATGAGCGAGAAATTTCAGATGCTCTTCCGACTTTTTACGATCTGTAATATCAGAAAAAACACCCATAAAATTCGTGATATTTCCATTATCGTCTTTCACAGTATTGATGCTTAACCATTCCGGATAAACTTCGCCATTTTTTCTTCGATTCCAGATCTCTCCTTGCCAGTTCCCTTTTTCATATATGGTCGTCCACATATCTATATAAAATTGGGCATCATGCTGATTGGAAGAGAGCATGCTCGGTTTTTTCCCCATAGCCTCGTCAGGACTATAGCCAGTCGTTCTTGTAAATGCCGGATTCACCCATTGGATCTTTCCTTTTGTATCTGTAATAATAATTCCTTCACTTGTATTCTCAAAAACCCTGCTGTATAAGTGAAGTTTTTCTTCTGTTCGTTTGCGTTCCATAATATCTGAGAAAATAGCCACATAATGCGTTACAATTCCGGTTTCATCCCTTACAGCATCAATGGTTAGCCATTCCAGATACACTTCCCCGTTTTTGGATTCCAAATTTCGCCCTGCCGCAAATGTCTCGTCCGTAAAATATTTTATAGCTTCCTTATTCATCCACGCCATCTTATCCCGAAGGGACATGTTTCTCTCAGCAGCTTGCCGGAACAAGACCCGCAAACAGGAAATCTTTAAAGCGGTAGCTAACCCATGACCCATTAAGTCAAAAAGACAACCAAGGATGATGTTACTTTCCTTATTTCTTATATAATCGTAAATGGACAGGCCTGTAAATGGCTTTGATTTCGATATCATTATCATGATAATTAGATGGAAGGAATTTACTCTGAATTGTCCTGTTAGCAAGACATCTTTCTTTAGCTTCTCGCGGGAGGTAATATCCCGGAATACGGCAACGTAGTGGCTTACCTTCCCATCTGCCCCCTTGATGACTTTAATATTCAAAGATTCAAGATAGACCTCTCCATTCTTTCTTTTATTCCAGATTTCTCCCTGCCAGCTCCCCTTGCTTCTGATTTCATTCCACATTTGCGTGTAGAAAGATTCGTCCTGGATTCCGGAACTCAGGACGGAAGGTGCTTTTCCCAGTACTTCCTCAGAACGATATCCCGTGAATTTCGTAAAGGCCGGATTGACATATTCTATGACATGATCAATATTCGTAATCATAATGCCATCATTCGATTCCTCTAGGATCTTTGCATTAAGGATCAGTTTTTCTTCTGCCTTTTTTCGATCGCTGATATCCCGTCCGATGACGACCAACGCTTTACGACGTCCATCCTCATAAAAAGCTGGCACCTTTATGAGATCAAATACAGAAGCCGTTCCATCCGGATGAGTAAAAACCTTTTCTATCCTAACTATGTTTTTGCTATACCAAGCCTTTTCATCCGATACATTGCCAGCTCTCATCAAATCCTTATAGTAGGTGAACGGGATTAAGTCATTATTGGTTTTTCCCTTGTACTCGATCCCTTCTAATTGAAACAAACTGATGGCTTCCTTATTAGCCTCCATCCAGCATCCTTCCCCATCCTTAAAGATGATCAGATCTGGCGAAGCATCAAGCAGGGTATTCATTTGTTCTTCACTTTCTAGAAACAAAGCCAAGAGACTCCCCCCTTCTTTCCTCAAGGAGATTATCACTATCACCACTATATAAATGTATATTGTGACTTTTCTCACATATTATTGTATACTTACCATACAATGACCTAAAGTAATAGTCAATCAACGGTTCTTCTCGCCACATAAAGTTAACAAATTTAATTTTAAACAGCGCAACTATTTATAAATCCTTTCGTCTAATATAATAACTAAACTATTACGGATGGTTTAGGTGAGAGTTTTGAAGGGCTTCCTAGGAGATGATCCATAGGCAAGCCCTCTTTTTTTATGTGTGGTAAATAAAAAAAGACCCTGTTATCAATAAACAGAGTCCAAGAGGTGTAAAAACATAACAACATTCGACAAGAGAAAATTATAATGAGTGGTTCCTAAAAAGTCTAGCTCTTTTTTTGGTACGTTTTACCTACTATTAATTCCAACCTTTTCCCTTTCCAAATTCGCACCATATCTTTATAATATAGTAAAAGAATGTAAAAAGATAAAAATATTTGACCGTAAAAGACCTGTTGATACAGGTCTTTTAGCGTTTCATCATCTTTCTATAACCCAAACAAGGAATTAGATAAACAACGTAGAATTATCTTTTAGGGGTTTTACTAAACATCCAACGAAATCATCGAAATGAGGGAGCAGATTAAATGACAAATAAAAAGCCGGTGGAACTGGAGGATTTTTTCACTGCCGTCATGGACACTTTAAATACCCTCGTTATTATATTAGACCCTCAAGGGCGTGTCGTCCAAATGAATCGAGCTTGCGAACAAATTTTTGGCTATCCACTAAATGATGTTAAAGGTTTCTTCTATTGGGATATTTTTATCCAAATAGAAGAAAAAGAAGAACTGTCGAATGTCTTTCACTCCTATCTTCGAAAACCTAAGCTCCTACACCAATACGTGAATCATTGGAAAACCAAGCAGGGAGAAAAAAGAATGATTTCTTGGTCAAACCGCGTTTTCCCTAGCGATTCTTCCGACACTCAATATATTATTTGTACAGGTATCGATGTAACAGAACAAAAAGAAGCTGAGAAAAAGCTTGAGCAAGCCCAACAGGAATTAAAAAATACGATCAGTCATCATCAAGGCATATTATTTAAATTTGTCCGGGTACAAGATCAATATGTTTACACAATGTGTGACGGCAACGCTCTTCAGTCTCACATCACTAAACCGATTGTGGGCAAAAGGCTAGAAGACGTTTTCCCTTCCGATCAAGCCGAATATCATAAAACCTATTATGACCGGGCTTGGAGTGGAGAAAGCTATGTGTATTTCGAGTATAATCTACCTAGCGGAATCACCCTTCTCGTTTGTTTGCGTCCTAGGGTGGAGGAGGGCATGGTAAAGGAAGTCATCGGGTCAGCCTTTGACATCACCAATCAGAAACGAATCGAACGAGCCTTCAGAGAAAGCGAAGCACGTTACCGATTAATTGCGGAGCACACGACGGACCTTATTTCAGTCCTTGATAGCCAAGGGAGAACTTTATATGCTTCCCCCTCCCATGAAACGATTTTAGGATATCCTCCATCTGCTTTGGAAGGTACCCTTCCTCTAGACCATTATCATCCAGATGATAAACCCATCATGCATCAAGTTCTAAAGGAAATTCGGGAAACCAAGCAACCCATTGAGATGGTATATCGTTTCCAACACGCTAAGGGGCATTGGATTTATATTGAATCACGAGGAGTTCCTGTTTTTAATGAACAGGGAGAATTAAATATCATCGTAAACATTAGTCGGGACATTACCAAACGAAAGCAAACAGAAAATGAACTACATGATGCCAAAGAACAGCTTCGTAATATCTTTGATAATCTAGATCAGGTATTTTTCTCTTTGGATGTTGCGACAAAAAAGTTTCTGCAAATCTCTTCTTCATGCGAAACCATGTTTGGAGTCAAACATGAAGATTTATTAAAAGACTTTAGTCTAATTTATAAAGCACTTGACCCAGCAGATGTCCTTCAGATTGTTGGAAAAAATCAGGAGCTATGGAATGGAAAAACTGTTACCTACGAGCACCAAATGAATCATCCTAGCCATGGAAACAGGTGGTTAAAAGGCAGGGCCATTCCGGTTCTCAAAGAAGGAGAACTGATCCGAGTTGATGGAGTTATCACGGATATTACCGAGCAGCGAAAAACAGAGGAACTTCTTAGAAAATGGGAAAGAGTTTCAGTCGTTGGGGAGATGGCTGCTGGAATAGCCCATGAGATTCGAAATCCCCTAACTACTCTGAAAGGATTTCTCCAGTTGCTTCAAAAGCAAACGGATGATCCCAAATACTTCGAGCTGATGCGCTCGGAACTGGAACGTATTGAAATGGTAACCAACGAATTCCTCATGCTAGCTAAACCGCAAGCAAAGCAATACATACCTGTTGACATCAACTCCTTGCTTGAAGGCATCATTACCATTTACAATACACAAGCCATTATCAAAAAAATTCACATTAGCTTAGAAACTGACCAGCATAAACCTTTCATCCTTGGAGATCCCAACCAGTTGAAGCAGCTTTTTATTAACCTCCTCAAGAACTCATTGGAGTCCATGGAAAAAGGGGGAGAAATTCTTGTAAAAGTATCAGCGGCAGAAGATCAGCAAACTCTGATTCAAGTCATTGACCAAGGCTGCGGCATACCAGAAGAGCTTATTCCCAAATTGGGGGAACCTTTCTATACCTTAAAAGAAAAAGGAACAGGCTTAGGTTTAATGATCGGCTATAAGATTATAAGTGAACATCAGGGACAGATTCAAATCAAAAGCAAAGTCGGGATAGGAACCAATATTCATATTTCTTTTCCCACATTATACGTCACATAAACAAAAACCCCGTACCAGCTAAACTAATTTAGAGGTACGGGGTATATTTATTATGTATTGGTGGAGCATAGCGGGATCGAACCGCTGACCTCTACACTGCCAGTGTAGCGCT
>NZ_JBEGDL010000023.1:0-81798 GCF_040813775.1 Ammoniphilus soli | reverse complement strand
AGAGGTTGGACAATATGCTGAGGATGGAGTAAACATCATGATCGACAATGGTTGGTTGGAACAGCCGCCAACTGCACCCAGCAGAGATGAATTAGCGCTGGATAGAAGTTAATAATAGGGAAATTCGGTCAGGTTTTGACTTCGGTAATGATATCATAGGTTTTTATTAATATGATTTGGGGGTGATTTCATCCATCATTTCATTGTCCCAACATGATGTGGACGACTATCCGTTTACGGATAAGTTAGAGAGAAATCACAAGTGCTACCCATACATCGAATAAATGTGACCAGATGATGAAGAAACAATGAGGAAAAAAATGAACTCCTGATTCTCAGGAGTCCTTAAGTTATTTGTTAATTAAAGCTTTGATCCCTTCCCACATTAGCGCACCAGAAAAAACGAGGATAGCTAATAAAGAAACAATTTCAAAAAGTGGACTTAAGTCAGATAAGAAAGCACCTGTAAAAGTGGTAGCAGATATAGCTAGACCACCTACTAAGCCACCAGCGTATGACCAGAGTCTATTCATCGGGATTCCCACCTTTCAATTTATCTATTAGTAATATATGAAATGTGATCAATAGAGGATTGGGTTGAAGTACCTAGATAAAGATACATTTGCTGAACGACCGGTAAAGCTTCGCTTCACCTTGCCAAGCGAATATTCTTTGTATATTTACAAAGATATGGGTAAGGCAAATATTGTTACTTTTATAAAATAAGTATATTATTGTTTATAGAAAGCGAACGAATGGAGGGATTAGTATGCTCATCGAAATGTGGACGGATTTTGCTTGACCTTTTTGCTATATAGGCAAAAAGCGTCTGGAGGACGCTGTTCAGAAGTTTGACCATCCGGTTGAGGTCACTTATCGGTGCTTCGAGCTTGATCCAACAGCCGAGAGGGATATCCAAGGGGATTATTATGAGAAAATAGCAAATAAGTATGGGATGAGCCTTGAACAAGCGAAGGCCAATGCACAAAGAGTACAACAAATGGCTGCATCCGTAGGTTTAGATTTTCAATTCGAGAAAATCAAATTGACTAACACCTTTGATGCCCATCGATTGGCTATGTATGCTAAACGCCAAGGGATGATGAAGGAAATGACCGAACGCCTTTTGCGAGCCTATTATACAGAGTCGAAGCATATTGGAGACAAGGGTACGTTGGTTGAGCTGGCTGCAGAAGTCGGGCTTGAGCGAGAAGCGGCTTCGGCCATGCTGTCAAGTGATGACATGGGGGAAGTGGTTCGTGCCGATGAACAAGAAGCAAGTGAACTTGGCATCAGCAGCATACCCTTCTTCCTGATTAATCGAAAGTACGCCATAACGGGAGCCCAGTCGGAAGAGATGTTTCTTACTACTTTTCAACAGATTCTAGAACAAGATGGCCCCTTTAATGTTGATGCACAAGAAGGAGCTGCTTGTGATGAAAATGGCTGTGAAATTCCGGTGAATAAAAAAAGCCCGCCTCGGGGGTAATGATATCCCTTCGAAATGGTTGAGCCCACACAAGAACATTGCTCTTGAGTGGGCTTCTTTTTCATCTAGATCGATTGATTTCCTTAATCCCTTTTCCATGCTTGATCAAGAGGGTTAAACTAACTTTGGTACACAAAATCTTGTACTCATCCGAATAGAGTAGTAAAGAGCCGCAAACTAAGTATCAGCTCACTTTACAAGGAGGTTGATTATAGTGTTTAGAGGTTCACGGTTGCAGTACAAGTGGCATAAGTTCTGGCGGGGTTTCTATTCCCTAATCATAAAGGTACCACGAATTAAAGAAGAATTTATTACGGGCGCCCTAACACTGGCGCTTTTTATTTTGTAAAGAAGCCATTCCTGATGAGTTTTCTTAAAGAATGAGGCGTAAATTTCGACAGGAATATATTCCCTACCATTGTTGAAACTTTCTATACTGCTGCTGTTGATGGTTATAGAATGTATATACCTTATCCAAAACGTCAATGTTTTCTCGAAAATATGTAAAGCTTGCCGTGCGTACCAGCAAGCCCGAGTCCGGCTGAGGATGAACTCTCAAGCTGAGGAGGAGGTAACCTCGCTTGTTCCAATATTAAATTCAAACTTATTGAATTTTGCTTGGGCGGTTGGTGCGGTTCAATGGTGGATATTTCATTAAGTGGTTGCCCTATAAGAAAGGCTCTGTTATCCTTGATTGTTGATTTTTTTGGACATATGGTTTGTTATTTTCGCGAAAAACGCCACTTTGGTAAACTAAGCGGACACTAAGTTCGCTAATTGCTAAAAAACAACGGAAAATAGAAGCATTTAAAGAAATAACGGAACATATGTCCGTTCGGCTTTAACACAAAGCGATTTTTACCCATGTAACGAACCCTATGTCCGCAAGAAATAAAATGGAAAAATCTACAATGACGTTTAACAGAGCCAAGAAAAAAACTCAGCGGGGTGCTGAAAGTTCATCCGCGTCGTATTGGCAATATATCAATTATCGTCATTTTGGAACGGCGATCGCCTATTTAAATCGACATTTTGGGTTCATAAATTAATATCCCCTTCTCACCGAAGCAAGAAGAGGATATTTGTAAAGGGACTGTACCCTTGTCATTACAATATATTTTCCTGCTTGGTATATTTATTCAATCATAGATTTTGTTTGTCACAGTTTTGATTCGATGCTTGTAATTTCTCAATGATTTCGGGCATAAGCCTTACTGCCTCTTCGAGGGTATCTGTTGATTGAGAAATTTTGAAACCTTTAAATAGCATACACAAAGTAATATCTATCCCATGAACAATGTAACACTCAAAATTTCCTTTATCCGACTTTTTTGTTTGATTGTTATTCAATCGATATATAAGGTTATACATGCTGAATCACCCCCATTAGAACATATGCAGGACTGGGGTTGACCTATGTGATGTAGGAAGATGATTTGTCAAAGGTGATAATTTAATCTTGTTATTGTTGATATAACTAACTTGGTGAAACAATATTTCTCGCTTATTAAGATCAGGCACCATCGGTTTCTCTCCATTAATCCCGTCATAGAGCCAGAAGAGTAGGATTACTTGGATTCCATGTCTTGCTCTATCTTATCTTAAAACTAGAATACTTCATTCCAGTTTTAAGATAAAATACTCCCATTTGGATTTAGCAAATAGCGTATTTATGCACAATTGACAAAATTATTGGAATGTGATAAATTTTTATTGATATATTAGATTCCAGTATTGCTATTGTTTTTCATTTCTATAATTGTTATCGACTATAAATGGGAGAGGAGGAGTTTTATGACTTCTTCAGATACGCAATTATATACGGAAAAGCTATCAGACCAAGTTTATGTCATCATTAGAGATCGAATTATCAATAACCTATTAAAACCCGGAACTCGGCTTAATTTCATTGAACTCCAAGAAGAGCTTAAAATCAGTAAAACACCTCTTCGAGAAGCATTGAATAGACTTAACATGGAAGGATTAGTAGACGTTAAGCCCCGTTCCGGCAGCTACATCACGGTTCCAACCAAACAAGATATTATAGAAATATATGATCTGCGACAAGCCATTGAGATGAAGGCTGTACAGCTAGCGATAGAACATTTGCCTGAATCAGCGTTGTTTGATTTGCAAAAAGAGATTTTGCATGCCGAAGACATGATTAAGCAAGGCGAATATGAATATTTTATGAAAAGTGACACGAATTTTCATGGAACCATTCTTAAATACTGTGGAAACGTCCGAATCCAAAATGTTATGAGCACTATCGAGAGTCACATACGCTGGTTTGGCGTCATTACGGCGACCACGGAAGAGAGAATGTACCATTCCAGTCGGCGCCATAAGCAGATCCTGGAGGCCCTGTTTGATAAGAATGGCAAATTAGCGCGAGATTTATTGGAAATTCATATTGAAGAGGTAAAACTGGATATGCTCGATGATTATTCGAAAACGGATTATTTTAATATGAGCTGATAATGAGATGCCCTTGAATCTTTTAAAAAAGAGTCAAGGGCATTTTTATCAATCAAATCGAATGTTTCTTCGTCATCCGGAAGAATCCCCATAAGGAAAGGATCATAATCGCAATTAAGGCTAAAAACAGGGGCCTTTGGAAAAACAGCAGGAACTGGCCGTCTGTTAGAGTCAAGCCTTTGCGAAAGTTAGACTCAATCATGGGTGCGAGAATAAGCGCCAATATAAGAGGAGGAAGGGGGTAGTCATATCGTTTCAAAATGACTCCCAATAAACCGAATAAGCAGGTAATCCCCACATCAAAAAAACTATTATTGATCGCAAAAGCTCCAATCAAGCAAAGCAGAATAATAATGGGATTGATGATTTTCGTCGGTTGATCGATCAGTTTGATTAAAAAGCGCGTGATGGATATTCCAAATACAAAAATGAGGATGTTGGCAATAATCACGCTTGCCATCATGGCCCCCACAAAATCGGGATGCTGTTCAAACAGTAAGGGCCCCGGCGTCATCCCTGAAATCATTAAAGCGCCGATTAACACGGCCGTTTGGCCATCCCCGGGTATTCCGAACGTCATCATGGGGATGAGGGCACCGCCTACATTGGCGTTATTTGCAGCTTCCGAAGCAGCTACTCCTTTAATATTCCCTTCCCCAATTCTCTCTTCCTTTTTAGCCGTTCTTTTCGCCACATCATAGCTGACCCATGAGGCAATATCCGCTCCGGCTCCCGGTATCGCGCCTACTGCCGTTCCGATCGAAGAGGAGCGGAGGAGAGTCCCCCCTAATTGCTTGAGTTCCGCCCATTTGATCCAGATGCGGTCAAAGGTTTGCGCTTTTTCTACCTTGTTTTCTTTCATTGTTAGATTGCTGATCATTTCACTGAGCCCGAATAAGCCTATTAATGCAGGAATATAGGAAATGCCCGCTTGGAGGTTCACACTTCCTGCCGTATATCTCGCAAATCCGGAAACCGGATCGACGCCTATCGTCGCTATCATGAGTCCTATAAAAGTGGCTGCTAAGCCTTTAAATAAGTGTTTGCCAGATACGGAGAGGACCATTGTCAATCCCAATAACCCTAAGGCAAAATATTCCGGCGGCCCGAACTTGAGTCCAAACTTGGCAACTGCAGGAGCCAGAGTAATTAAAATGACGGCGCTAAACAGCCCGCCTATGGCCGAACAAAGGAATGAAACAAATAAGGCCTTCCCGCCTTCGCCTCTTTTGAAGAGCGCATTTCCATCAATAGCCGTTGCCGCGGAGGCAGGCGTACCTGGGATATTGATACAGATCGCCGTAATCGATCCGCCGCAGATCCCGCCGACATAAATCCCAATGAGCATGCAAATCGATAGGATAGGATCCATTCCAAAGGTAAGAGGCATTAGCACGGCTAAGGCCATCGTGGAAGTGAGGCCCGGAAGTGCTCCCAGCGTCAGTCCTGCAAGAACTCCGCCGACAATGGCAAGCAGGGGCCAGAAGCTTAATGCAATCGAAAATCCAGCGAGTAAGTCCATCGGATACACCCCCTAATCCATTCATGTTAAAGGAACTTTTAAAATGATAGCGAAGAGCCCATAAAGCAATAAAGTCATAATAATGGAAAATATAAGCGGTTTTACCCAACCCGCAAATCCATATAAACGGCTTACAAATACGTTGAAGGCAATCGTGGCAGCCTTAAACCCTGCGATAGGCAGCAAAAGGCAATAGCCTGCTAGAAGCAGGAATAGGAAGAAGTGCGGTTTGGAAAATGTGAATTTAACCGGAGAAGATTTTATGCTTTTTACCATGAGTATAAGACTAATCCCTGCTAATCCTATTGTGATGAGGTAGGGGAAAAAAGCAGGGCCCACTTCACCGTACCCTTCCGGAAAAGACAAAGCGGAATATCCATAGGCGATGGATAGGAGGAATAAAAGCAAGGCTAATCCTACTTCACCGTTGATCATTTTGATGTTCATATTGACCCTCTTTCGTAGCTTGAGTTGAAAAATAAACTTCAGGAAGAGCTATACCCTTCCTGAAGTTCATTTGTTTACTTCTGGGTTTCTTTAATCTTCTTGGCTAATTCCTCAAATTGTGGCCTTTGCTCAGCGGCAAATTTCGTGAAATCCTCTGTATTCATATATTTGATACCCATTCCGCGTTCTTGCATAAAGCTTTTAAAACTTTCAGATTGAATCCCCTCAGCGATCGCATCATGAATAATTTTAACCGCTTCATCCGGAGTATCTTTTGGCACGCCTAGACCTCTCCAGGTACCGACGCTAAAATCAATATTAATATCTTTCAAAGTAGGGACATCCGGGAACTTTTCCAATCTCTCATCGGACATGACAGCCAGAATGCGAAGTTGGCCCGCTTCAACTTGAGACGCTACTTCTGGAGGGCTAGCAACAAATGCATTAATATGTCCTCCTAGTGCGGCTTGTACGGTTGGTGCAGCTCCTTCAAACGGAACTTGCTTCAATTCGATGCCTGCCTTTTCAGCAAAGGCGGCAGCTGATAGATGCCAAATGTTACCGAACCCGGAGTTGCCTACGGAAATTCCCCCTGGATTTTCCTTTGCCGCGGCTATAAATTCCTCAATTGTTTTATAGGGAGAATCGGCTGGAACGACAAGAGCTGCAGGATCAAAATTGACTAAAATGACAGGTTTAAAATCTTCTGGAGTAAAGGCTGTTTGCTGAAAGATAGGCAGGGTGTAGATCTCCGAGGTATAACTGGACAGATGCAGCCCATCAGCTTTAAGTCTAGAAGCTTCCGCTAAGCCTACGCTTCCGCCAGCTCCAGGTTTATTGACAACCACAATGTTTCTTCCCAGAATATCTTTCGTTGATTCGGCTACGGTTCGCCAGGTCAGATCTGTTCCTCCGCCAGCTGCAACGGGAATCAGGATACTGACATCGCCGCTTGGCAGTTCAAATGCTTCCTTCGTTTCGGTCGTCTGTGCCGGTTTTTCCTGATTGGCGCCTGTGTTCGCGGTTGTATTGGTATCTGTTGTGGAAGAAGAACATCCTGTAAGCGCTAACCCAACCGTTAAGCAAAGTGCTGACGCAAAAGAAAACCATTTCCTCATTCTGTGACCTCCCCTTTTAATCTCTGAATTCGTTTACAATACCCTAAAACTGGAATCTGATATTTCAACTACACAATAGCATAGGTCATAAAAATCTGTCAATTACAAAAATTATAACAAAAAAGTATTGAAACATTTCAAAAATTAGGATATTATCAGTGTGGAATCTAATATATCAGATTGTTGTTGGTGCTTGAAAAGAACGCCATCATATTAATGGAGGGATCTATCATGAAAGATGTAGAGTTAAAAGGGATTATTTCTACGGTTGTTACCCCATTCAATGAAGATGATACTATCAATGAAGACATGCTCCGCAATGACGTAAGATATTTGTTAAATGCTAATATTCACGGGATCTGTGCCTGCGGTACAACAGGGGAAGGGGAAAAATTATCTATTGAAGAAAGCGCCCGGGTTTGTCAAATTGTCGTGGAAGAAGTGGGGGGGAGAATTCCAGTAGTCGGGGGGATTATCCAAAACTCCACAGCCCAAGTGATCGAGTACGGCAAAGCCCTGAAAGCTGTGGGAGTGGACGTTTTGCAAATCACGCCGATCCATTATTTGTTCAGTCCGGGTGCAGAAGGAACGATAGATTACTATCGCCGAATCGGTGAAGAGCTGGATATGCCCATTGTCCTCTACAATGTCGTTCCATGGGCGATGATTCCTATAGAAGTAGTGGAAAAACTGGCAGAAGAGGTTCCGCACGTCATTGGCATCAAGCAGAGCGGCGGAAACATGCATTTGCTGGCCGATTTGCTTTGGAAAGTGAAGGATAAGCTGACGATATTAGCTGCCATCGATGACTTGCATTTCCCTGCTTTCATGATGGGAGCCCATGGTGCTCTTGCAGCGATTCCTACGGTGACTCCACATCTATCCGTCAAGTTATGGGATGCTGTGCAGGCTGGAAATTATAATGAAGGAATGCAAATCCATGAAGAGATATTGGCCATTTGGCGTTCGGTAGAAGGGCCAAACTTGTCTTCCCGCATTAAGGAAGCATTAAGGCTTCAAGGAAGGCCCGTGGGGGTTCCAAGACATCCATACCAGCCAGTCAGTGCGGAAGAATCTTTGAATATTTCTGCCGCTCTAAAGAATGCAGGGCTGCTTGCTAAGGAATATGTGTAAGCACGATATGAGGTGAAACCGGATGAAAAAAATCATTAATAATCCGATGACATTTGTAGAGGAGACCTTAGAAGGCATCATTTATGCCCATCCTGATCAACTGCGCTTTTCTAACCATGAAAAAAGAGGAATTGTCCGTTCAGATGCGCCTATTCCTGGTAAGGTAGCGATAGCTACAGGAGGAGGATCCGGACATCTTCCCGTTTTTCTGGGGTACGTTGGAAAGGGGCTTGCCGACGGTTCATCCGTCGTGTTTTTACCTCACCTAGCGCAGATGCCATGATCGATGTCGCGCGGGAAATTCACGGGGGAGCAGGAGTCCTTTTTCTTTACGGGCATTATTTTGGCGATAAAATGAACTTTGATCTGGCTGCCGAAATGCTGGAAGAAGAGGATCAAATCACGGTAAAAACCGTTCGGGTGGCAGATGACGTCGCATCCGCCCCTCGTGAAAATTGGCAAAGCCGAAGAGGGGTAGCTGGCATCTTCTTTGCCTATAAAATTGCAGGAGCTTGTGCAGAGGCGATGGCACCCTTAGAAAAGGTACAACAAATGGCCGAAAAAACGGTTGCTAACCTAGCCACAATGGGGGTAGCTCTTTCCTCCTGCACCATTCCCGCTTCAGGGAAGCCGACTTTCACGATTGAAGAAGATGAGATGGAAATCGGGATGGGCATTCACGGGGAACCTGGGATCAAACGCAGCAAATTGAAAACTTCTAAAGAGATTTCAGAAGAAATCACGCACTATTTAATAGAAGATTTAGCATTGAAACCGGATGATGAAGTGGCAGTCCTTATCAACGGTTCTGGTTCTACTCCTTTAGAAGAGCTGTATATAGTAAACCGAGACGTTCATCTCCTCCTGTCCGAGCGCAAAATCAACATTTACAAGACTTATGTAGGCGAATATGCTACATCCATGGATATGGCAGGATGTTCCGTTACCTTGCTTAAATTGGATGAAGAGTTAAAGAAGTATCTGGATGCCCCTGCAGAGTCCCCTTTCTTCAAGCAATTCGGGGAGGCTTGATCATGAATTTCAAAACGATAAGCCCGTTGCTGGTTGCCTTTGCCGAACGGCATAAGGAGAAGTGGAATGAGCTGGACGGCGCCCAAGGGGATGGAGATTTAGGCGTTACCATGTTATTGGGAGCGAAGGCTTTAGCTGAAAGTGCAGAAACGTGCCACTCGGTCAAAGAATGGTTCCAAGTCGGCGGAAAAGCTCTTCGCAAGGCTGCTCCTTCCACGATGGGCATCCTAATCGCCTCCGCCTTGATAGCGGCCGGCAAATCAATAGAGCCGGATCAAGCAGAGCTTTCCCTTGAGGATTGGGTAAATATCCAACAAAGTATGGCGGATGAAATTCAGAAAAGAGGAGGTGCCAAATTAGGAGATAAGACGGTTTTGGACGCCTTTATTCCTGCCGTACAAATCTTCCGCGAAGGGGTTCAGCGAGGCAAGAGCAGCGGTCAAATCCTCACGGATGTTACCCATGCAGCAAAGAAATCGGCTGAAGAAACAGCAGCTATGATGTCAAAGATCGGCCGTTCAAGCTGGCTGGGCGAAAGAGCCCAAGGCCATGTCGATGGCGGTGCTTGGGTTTGCTACCAATTGTATGAATTTGCGCTAGAGATGAATCAAGCAGCGAGTAAGAAATTCATGAATAAGGAGTAAAAAGTGAAGCTCTTGAGGAGGCATTGCCTACCGTAAGGAGCGAGAGTTGGAAAGCAGGGACAGACCCCGAGGCATTTTCAAAAGCCCTCGACGATTCCCTCTTACGCAAGGTAAATTAGTGAGTGCCTATGGTCAATCCCGGATGACTTTTAAAAGTATATCTTAAATATAAAAGGAACCCTGGCATTAGGGTTCCTTCATTTATTATAGAGCTACTTTCGTTGCTTCGCGTGCTGCTTCAAGAGCTGCTTCATAGTTTGAATGATCCGTTACTTCTCGAACATATTGAGCGCAAACCACAAGGTTGTTGCGATCAACAAGGCAGCAAAGTCCTCTCATGAGGAAATCTCATTAAAGGAAATAAGGGAGTGTACATACTTCAGGATGAACTCGAAGGTTTTTTCAAATGGCAAATCAAAAACCGTAGGGAACCTACAAAACCCTACGGCCTTGTTTAACATTTAACTATTGAATTGCAGGGTTTTGATTGTCTGGGCTTTTTGCTTCCGTTGGGACGAAGTGGGACGGCAGGATGATTGGTTTATCCTTTAAGGGGAGACAGGGGAGGTTTTGTCGAGCAGACTAGAAGAGTAGCGGAATATAGGAGTTAGTTAAAGGACTAAATAATAGAGTATGAAAATGAGCTGTGAAAAATAAATTGAAAAAGTTTTAAATAGTAAACATTAACTGATTTTATTCCGGATGGCTGATCTCAGGCCTATTTTTCCATCGAAGACCAAGATTTCTTATTGTTTTTTCATTTTGAGAGTGGATGAGCCGCTTTGGGTTTAGTGTGTTTAAAAATTTGAAGGTAATTTAAAAATGTAGGCCTTGTATGATCGAGTATATCCTTTACAGAAATCCTCCAATGCAATAATCTCTCGAAATAGAGGAAAAATCTCTCGAAACAGGGGTTTAATCTCTCGATAATCTCTCGAACGGCCAAAATGGCCCCCTATGAGGGGATTACCACCCCCATTCTACGTGTGAAAGTAACCGAATGCTTGGACGAACCTGATCCAGCCATTCTGGGCCCTGCCAGCTGTTACCGCGCTGGTTGAGAATGGCTTGGATTTGATTTGCCTCTAAGATCTTACAGCCCGAGCTGCGTTGATTCGCCCATATTGCCAAAGAGTTCCAGTCCCGCGAATCGGATCTGAGGTTCGCAAGATAATATCCCGAACTTGTACGTTATTTCGTCCCTGTGCAAGGAGCAAGGCGGCTAATCCGGCTACATGCGGCGAAGCCATGGATGTTCCGCTAAGATAAGCGTACCGGTTGCCGATATAAGTTGATAGGATATCTTCCCCGGGAGCTGCCACCTCTACCCATCTTCCGTAATTGGAGAATGAGGATCTGAAGTCATTTTCATTGGTTGATGCCACGGCAATCACATTGGGGTAGTTTGCGGGGTAATTGGGTGTGGGGGAAGCGTCATTTCCGGCAGCTGCAACGATGACAGCCCCTTTATTCCAAGCGTATTGAATGGCGTTTTGCAGTGTCGAGGAAGGAGCAGGTGATCCCAAACTCAGGTTAATGACTTTTGCGCCTTGATTGGCAGCATAGATAATCCCGTTTGCGACAGCCGTTAAGGAGCCGCTTCCGTCATTGCCGAGAACACGGACAGGAAGGATGGACGCGAGCGGGGCGACTCCGGCAATCCCTAAAGCATTATTCGTAACGGCGGCCGCAATCCCGGCAACATGGGTTCCATGGCCGTTCCCATCATTCGGAAAACTGTCATTATTTACGAAATCATAGCCGTTAAGCAATTTCCCTCTCAAATCAGAATGATTTAATTCAACCCCCGTATCCACCACAGCAATTCGGATAGAGGCCTGACTTTGCGTAACATCCCAAGCCGATGGAGCTTGAATTCTCTGGGGACCATACTGATAATACGAATAATACGTATCATTCGGTGTATAAGAGGCTTTAAATTTATAGTTTGGTTCGGCGTATTCGATTTGCGAAAGACCCTTGTAATGTTTGAGCATGCGGCTCATTTTTCGCCTGGACTTTATGGTGTAGATCCCTAGCTCTTCATTTTTCCCTATAACCTCACACTTCGCTTTCCGATGAATGTCATTGATTTCCTCGTCGGATATTCCATCGGTAAATTTGACAATCAACTCATTGGGGAAGTGCGGGTGAACCTGGCTATCCAAATGCTGTTGGATCAAAAAATAGAGGATAGCTGATAATGCGGCGGCAGATCCAACTAGCAAACTGACCCATAGTAACATTTTTCCTCTCCTCCTCATTTGATAGGTTCATTTCTCTTATAGAATATGGGAGAGGAAGGGGTAAGGTTTGTACAGTTGTCCCAAAACGAATACAAATAGTAGAGTGCCTGTCACCGCCCGAGATTTGCTCACCCGAGAAGTGACAGGAGTGGGGGAGCCACGAATGACGCGAAGGCAGGGGGTCCTGTATTTAAAAAGGCGATCCAGCGGGAAGCCCAAGTCATGACATGGGACAGCGATGCCCCGGACACGGATTGTAAGTATTACTTGGCCCCTGCTACAGATAAGGAGTTGGGAGAGCAATGATCTGAAGTGATGGCAGGCTAATGGGGGCAAAGGAAAGGTTGCGTTCATGGTTGCGGGTTTAGGTGCACAAAACCAAATCGCCAAAGTCGATACGGCGAAAGCTTATGTCGCTGAAAAATATCCCGATATTGAAGTGGTAACCACTGTGGCAAGTGAGGATGACCAACAAAAGGCTTATGCTAATGCCTAGACCGGATCTCATGGGAATTATAGGATTTGAAGGCAGGGAGCCACCGGCAGCAGAGAAGGCTGGGATTGCTGGAACTACATTGCTATGATGGAGGTTTCCGTCCCCATTGGAATGGGCTTGGTCTTCACAAGGGACCGAGGAAGTCTGGTCTATGCGATGGAACGCCATGTCAGCCGGGAGGACTGCTTCTTACGTTTGACAAGGAAATCATTCAACCTGTCGCACGGTGGTGTTCTCTTTCTTTTGGAATTGTTTCTTATACAGGAACTCACTGGTGATGGGTCGATAAATGTGTGAGATCAGCTCCGTTTTATATTATCGACTAATATTGCTACATCGTTCGCCTATCCTTCTAAAGGTCTGACCCCAGTCGAAGTTTGTCGAACTCTCTCAAGAGGGCTTCTTGTTCCCGTGAATAATAACGTAACAAAACAAAAATATTTAGGAACAAATATTCGATAATGATGTTAATTTGTGATACAGTTTTAATTAAGGGGGTGCTACTACTATAATGAACCTAAGAACTTTAAAGACGCAACGTGATCTCATTATTCGTATTGCCGAAAAACATGGTGCTTATGATGTTAGGGTCTTTGGTTCCGTCGCTAGAAACGAAGATAATCATAATAGTGACATTGATCTACTTGTAAATTTCGAACATGGAAGAAGTTTATTTGATTTGATCGAATTGAAAGATGAATTGGAAGACATTCTTCAAGTTAAGGTAGATATTATAAGTGAAAATGGATTGAATAAATACATGAAGGATTCTATTTTAGAGGATGCAATACAATTATGAAAAAGAAAAATGATCTAGTCTATATTAAACATATCCTAGATAGTATCGATAAAATTGAAACGTACACCGATCAACTGGATAAAGAAGGCTTTATCAGATCTGGAATGGTACAGGATGCAGTCATCCGGAATCTCGAGATTATAGGGGAAGCGACTAAGAATATATCAACAGAATTTAGGGGAGAACATCAGGAAATACCATGGAGGAATATGGCTGGTCTTCGTGATGTACTAATCCATGATTACTTTGGTGTTGATCTAGAGATTGTTTGGAATGTTGTTGAAAATGAATTATCAAAAGTAAAGAAAAAATTAAAGGAACTAACATGAGGCTGTCTCAAAAGGATCGGTAAAAATCGATTTTTTTGGTACAGCTTTATTTTTTGGCAGGCCTCTATTCTGCATCAGGTAAATATCGAGCCGTCCGTTGAAATAAGCTGAATATCTTTGTCTAATAATAAGGAGTTAATCTTATGCCGGTTGTAAAAGCTTTAAAAGGACATCGATAGTGGAGGAAGAGGATGAAAGCTACTGTAAACAACATATCATTTCTATTCATTTTGCTCTTGGGGGTTTTATGCATGTTTACAACCCGCACCGAAGGAGAGTCCCCTGGCTAGTTCTCTTATTTAAGGACCATCCCCACGCTCTCATCGATCAATCCATGAGATTAATAGATCCCGCGGATGAACAAATCCAACCGATAGTGAAAAATGGAAGGACACTTGTTCCTGCCCGTTTTCTGGCCGAACAGCTAGGCGCTTCTGTAGACTGGCATGAGCCGACCCAAACGACCACGATCAGAGCGGACGGAAAAGAGATCCGCATGGTGGTGGGAGAAGCACATATGCAAGTGAATCAAAGTGTGTTAAGTCTAGGGGTTCCCGTGGAGAAAATGAAGGGGAGAACCTTTTTGCCGTCTTTAGGATCTTAATCTCATATGAAGGAGTGAAGGGCATTGACCCAATTAGTTGAACATGAACGCTTTAATCAGCCGAGCAGGACCGTGGAAGAGGAAAGGCAGCATCGAAAACTACGCTTAGCCGCATCTTTTCGATTGTTTGCCTGATGGGGATTTGATATGGGTGTAGCCGGCCACATAACGGCAAGGGATCCTGAGCTGACGGACCACTTTTGGGTCAATCCGTTTGCCATGGATTTCAGTCAAATTCGCGTATCGGACCTTTTGCTTGTCAATCATGACGGGAAGGTAGTCGAGGGCAACCAGCATGTGAATCGGGCGGCCTTTGCCATCCATTCTCAAATTCATGCCGCCAGACCTGATACGATTGCCGCAGCCCATTCTCATTCTACCTATGGAAAAGCATGGTCTGCTCTAGGGCGTTTACTGGATCCGATTTCCCAGGATGCCTGCGCCTTTTATCAGGATCATGGCCTATTTGAGGAGTATAATGGGGTGGTTTATGAAGTAGAAGAAGGAGTGCGCATTGTCAAGGCATTAGGTGAGCATAAGGCAGTCATTCTCCAAAACCATGGCCTCCTGACCGTAGGACAGACAGTAGAAGCTGCCGTTTGGTGGTTTATCTCCATGGAGAGAGCCTGCCAGGCCCAGATCCTGGCTGAATCGGTTGGAAAACCCATTCTTATTCCTGATGAACAAGCCAAACTGACAAGGGGACAGGTCGGCTTTCCACAGGCAGGCGTCATTAACTTCCAACCTCTATATGACCGGATTCTAAAGGAGGAGCCGGACTTCCTGGATTAATAGTGGTGCTGTCACCAATAGTCATAAGACTATTGCATGCCTCGCTATACATGCATAAATTGATAAAAATTAGCAAGGTAGATGATGTCATGCGCTTAAGACGGTTTAATCAAAAAACATGTATTCCTGGATATAATTGGTGTGGTCCTTTTTGTAGCGGTCCAGGGGCACCAGTGAACAGAGTAGATAATTGCTGTAAACAACATGATCTATGTTACAAAATACGTGGCTATTCCTCTTGCAGGTGTGACCAAGAACTTTTACAGTGTTTAAAACCCCTGATTAATCCCTATACACATGAAGGAATTACTGCTGCAATGATATGTAAATTCTTTACTAACTTCCCTTGTATCGAATATTACCGATCTTCTTTTCTCAAACCCTAAAGCCAGGTCTGATTGATCAAAGGGGGAAGCGTTGAGAAGCAATGGAACCCGTTCCACCAGAACGTTTGGCATGTCGAATCTGTGACAAAGTTGACAAACAATCGGCGTAAAATAAAAAACCGTAGGGAACCTACAAAACCCTACGGCTTTTATTTTACATAAAGAGATTATTGAATGGCTGGATTATTATCGTATGGTGCAACCGGATTAGTATCCACAACTCCATTTTCTTGAAGGTATGCTGCAAATTCATCATCTGCTTTTCCCCAGCTAATCATAAGTAATTGTTTGTTAGGTTTTATAACATAAATCGACACAGAAAATCTTGATCAATTATTATAAGGGTAACAGTTATATTTTGGAAGGAAACTAAAGCTTCATTTATTTAGATCAACTTAATCTACTTAAAATATTCTAAATATATTATTGACAAGGAGGTAAATATATCCTAATATTTTTAACATACAACTGGGATACCACACACCACACACCAGTTGATTTTTGTTAAGGCAAGGAGAGAATTATGTCTTTTTCTAAAATTGAAAAAGTACAGTCGCTAAAAGAAACCGCTTATGAAAAAATCAAAAATGCCATTATAAATCATTCGATTTTACCTGGTGATCCGCTATTCGAAAGATATTTGAGCGATAGTTTAGGGATTAGCAGGACTCCTGTGAGGGAAGCCATCCACCAGCTGGAAATGGAGGGTTGGGTGTATTCGGTTCCTAGGAAAGGCACTTTTGTTTGTCCCATTTCTTTGCAGGATGTCGAGGAAGTTCTCCAGCTGCGAAAAGCGATTGAGACTTTAGTTGTAGAGCTGCTTATTCCGGTCATTTCAAATGAACAGATTGAAAAATTGGAGCGGATCCACGGACTGCAGTCCAGCCGAAGATTGGATAATCAGGAATTCATATCGATCGATAAGGACTTCCACTTAAGTTTGGCTGAATTGAGCAACAATCGGAGAGTTGTTATGCTCATCCAAACGCTAAGTGACCAAATGCGCTGGTTCGGGATTCGAGCGGTAACCATCCCTGGACGAACGGAACAAACGCTTCAGGAGCATCTCGCCATTTTAGAAGGTTTAAAGAATAGAGATTTTGAACAAGCCAAAAAAGCGGTATTGCTTCATATTGAACATACAAAAGAGGCTGTTGTCTCAAGCTTGAAAGATGGAACAGGAGGAGAATAGATGGAGGAAATGCATATTATCATCGATGGTTTGAATGGGAAACAGGAAAAGAAAGGCGAGGTTGAAAACGTCCTGGTAGTCGGCTACGGAGGAAGAAACCTGGATAAGGTCATGGAGCATATTCATGAATTAGCGGAAATAGGGGTTGCGCCGCCTCCCACCATTCCCACGATCTATCCTCAAGAGTTAGCTAATTTAACGACGGAAAACTTCATGAAGGTTGAAGGGAAGGAAACTTCCGGGGAAGCTGAATATGTCCTCTACCATGATGGCGAGGAATGGCTGGTCACGGTTGGGAGTGATCACACGGATCGCCTTCTGGAGACGGAGGATATCCAGAAATCAAAAGAAGCATGCCCCAAGCCTTTGGCTGCGACTTTTTGGCGGCTAAAAGAGCTGGAGGATCATTGGGATGAACTGATCTTGCGCTCTTGGGTAACGGATTCCAAAGGCAGAAGATTATATCAGGAGCATGATTTGACGGCCTTGCTTCCCGTAGCCCAGCTTTTGGGCAAGCTTGGGGAGTTCGGATATTCCCAGCTGTCCAGAACCGTGATATTCTCGGGAACCGTCCCTACTTTGGAAGGGTTTGTCTATGGGGATAAATTTGAGCTTGAATTGCATGATCCTGTATTGAACCGTTCGATAAAATACGACTATGTCGTTCATGTAAAGGAGTAGCTGCCATATGAAATTCGCTTTATTGCAAATGGACATGAGAATCGGGGAGCCTGACGCTAATTTTGAGCATGCCGAAGCTTTAATGGAACAAGCCTTAGCGAACAAGCCAGAAATGATCATTTTGCCGGAAATGTGGAATACGGGCTATGCCCTGGAGAAAGCCGAAGAAATCGCGGATGTGGATGGAGAGAGAGCAAGAGCCTTATTTTCTTCCTTCGCAAAGAAACATCAGCTGGCGATCATCGGCGGCAGTGTCCTCTACAAGGATTCCAACACGGGGGATATTACCAATACCATGATGGTTTTCGATAACGAGGGAAAAGAAATTCTGCGTTATGATAAAATGCATCTTTTTCGCTTAATGGATGAAGATCAATATTTGAAAGCGGGAAATTCCTTCGGGTTATTCGAATATGGGGGAACGACTTTCGGAACGATGATTTGTTACGATTTGAGATTTCCTCAGCTTTCACGAAAACTAGTAAAAGAAGGAGCAAAGGTATTAATTAATACGGCTCAATGGCCAACCCCCCGGGTTGACCACTGGAGAACCCTTCTTCAAGCCCGTGCGATCGAGAATCAATCGTATATGATTGCGGTCAACCGATGCGGCGAAAGCAGAAATACGCCTTTTCCCGGAAGTTCCATGGTGATCGATCCTTGGGGTGAGCTAATCCTCTCCGGCGATGACAAGGAACAAATCTATTCTATTGAAATCGATTTGGACAAGGTAGATGAAATCCGAAGCAAAATCCCAGTATTTGAAGACCAGCGATTAGATTTATATTAAATCGTATCGTCGAGATAAAAAGAAGAGCCAAATATTAAGGAGGGTTTTTTATGGTAAAGAGTAAATTTTTGATGGGCATGATGAGCACAGTTCTGGCAGCTGGTACCCTTGTTGGATGTTCGGGCGGAAGTGAGACGGGTGCTCCCCCATCTTCTTCCGAGCAGGCAGCTCCATCCGAGTCTAAAGAGGCATTGAAAATCAAGCTGGCTCATACGGGATCAGAGACTCACCAATATCATGTTGCTGCAGAAATCTTCAAGAAGGAACTTGAATCCAAAAGCAATGGCGGATTAACGGTGGAAATCTTCCCTAACGCAAAGCTAGGAAGCGAAAAAGATGCCGTTGAAGGGGTCATGAACGGAACCATCGATATGTCTGTTTTGTCTGCTGATAGCTCCTTGGCGAATGTCGTTCCTGAGATGAATGTATTTGGCATTCCGTTCTTATTCGAAAATGCAGACCACGTATATAAGGTGCTCGATGGCGAAATAGGCAAAGGACTGCTTCAAAAAGCGGATGAAAAAGGGATGAAAGGCTTGGGATACTGGGAAATCGGGTTTAGAAACATGACAAACAAATCCAAATCAATCATGAAGCCGGAAGATGTGGCGGGCTTAAAGATGCGCGTACAGCCGGCTCCCGTGTGGGAGTCATTCATGACATCGATTGGTGCGAATCCGACTCCTGTTGCCTTTAATGAACTATACAGCGCTTTGGAACAAGGCGTAGTGGATGGGCAAGAAAATCCAATCGCAACGATTATGTCCATGAAGTTCTATGAAGTCCAAAAGCAAGTGGCCCTTACCAAGCATACGTATTCTCCTGGTGCCGTGATCATGAGCAATAAAATGTATGATTCCCTCTCTGATGAACAAAAGAAGTGGCTAGAAGAAGCTGTACAGACAACGGCTCAAGAGCAGCGTAAAGTGTTAGCGGATCAAGAGACAAAATCAATAGAAGAATTGAAGAAAAATGGGGTTAATGTAACAGATCCAGACCGCAGCGCTTTTGCCGAAGCGACGAAAGATGTTGCTCAAGCGGTTGCAGATAAGGTTCCTCAAGAATTGATCGATCAAATCAAGGCAGCAAAGTAAATGAAGTGAATAAGGGCTGCACGGTGCAGTCCTTATTTTCAATATGGGGGGTGTCATGATGAAAAATATATGGAAGAATTGGTTGGAAATTTTAACAGGGATGTCCCTTGCTATTGTTGTTCTGGCTACCTTCACTCAGGTTCTTTTCCGATTTGTGTTTAAGATCCCGGCTCCATGGACAGAAGAGGTCACCCGAATCGCTTTTGCTTATATGGTATTTCTTGGGGCGGTGCTCGGAGCTAAGCACAATCTTCATTTAAGTGTAGACATTTTAGGGAATGCGCCCGCGAAGCTTCGCAAAATCGTGCTTTCCATTGGTTATTTCGCCAGCATCCTATTCATCAGTATCTTTTCTTATTATGGATTATTGCATTCTATTAATTCCAAGGTACAGACGACGCCGACCATGGAAATATCCTTGTTTTACATTTATTTAATCCTGCCGTTCTCGGGGGTTCTCATGGCTTACTACTTAGTGAAAAACATGATTTCCGATTTGCGCAATCAGGAGGTGGATAGTCAATGATAGCCTTAGTTGGCCTGTTATTTGTTCTGTTTTTATTGCGTATCCCCATTGCGTTCGGAATCGGGATCACTTCTCTGGTTGGGCTTGCAATAAGCGGAACCGACTTTATTGTTGTCGCGCAGAAAACCTTTTCCGGCATCGATTCCTTCTCTCTTGTAGCCATACCGCTTTTTGTCCTTGCGGGTGAAATCATGACGGTAGGTGGAATTTCCAAACGGCTCGTTGAGTTTGCTGCCTTATTGGTTGGGCATCTTCCGGCAGGTCTTGCGATGGTTGCTATTCTTGCTTGTACTTTCTTCTCTGCTATCTCAGGGTCGGCCGTTGCAGATGCGGCAGCCATTGGAGGGATACTTATTCCTGCTATGATCGCCCAAGGATATGACAAGCGTTTTGCTGCTACCCTGGTATCTTCCGCTTCCACAGTGGGACCTGTTATCCCTCCTTCGATCCCTTTGATTCTATACGGAGTGATGGCCAGCGTTTCCATTGGGGACTTATTCTTGGCTGGTGTTTTGCCGGGGGTTTTAATGTCTGGTGCCTTAATGGTTTACGCTTTTTACTACGGAAAAAAGCATAATATCAAAGGAAGAGAGAAAATGGCTTCCGGGAAAGAAGTGATTTCCGGCCTGAAGGATGCGTTTCTCGCTCTCTTGCTTCCGATTATCATTATCGGAGGGTTTCGGACCGGAATCTTTACTGCAACAGAATCAGGCGTGATAGCTGTGGTATATGCCCTTATTTTAGGAAGTGTTGTTTACAAGGAATTGGATTTGAAAAAGCTGCCAAAGGTGCTGTTAGACTCGGCCATTAGCTCGGCAACGATCTTATTTGTTATCGCGAATGCTACCTTATTTACCTGGCTTCTCTCTTACCACAGCATTCCGGAAAAAATCGGAAGTTTAGTATCTTCCATTTCCAGTGAACCTTGGGTATTGCTCTTGCTGATCAATATCATTCTCTTGATTGCAGGTACCTTTATTGATACGATCAGTGCCCTTACGATTTTTACTCCGTTGTTCCTTCCCGTCGTACTAGCTGCAGGAATAGATCCTGTTCATTTTGGGGTTATCCTTGTTGTGAACTTAACGATAGGTATGATTACACCGCCGCTCGGTGTTTGTCTGTTCGTAACATCATCGATTGCCAAAGTCAATTTGGCCCAAATGGTTAAGCCGCTAATGCCCATGCTCCTGAGTCTTCTTTTGGTACTTGCTCTCGTTACCTATTGGCCGGACATGAGTTTATTCCTTCCCCATTTATTCGGTGGCAAATAGATGGAAACCCGGCCGATCACGATTTTATCCTATGGGGTCCTGGCTGCGATCATTAGCTTGAATCCAGTGTTAATCATTCTAGGGGCTTCCATCAACAAAGGATTGACGACAGTCCAAGTCATTTCCTGGACCTTTGGCTGCTATGTGATTGCGGGGATCATCGGAATCGGTCTATCCTGGAAAACAAGACTTCCCATCTGCGGTTCCCAATCGGTCCCGGCAGCTGTCCTCCTAGGGACAGCTCTTGCCCCCTTTTCATTTGAAGAGGCGGCAGGAAGCTATCTGATTGCTGGATTATTGATGCTCTTTCTCGGGGTGTCAGGTGCCTTCAATAAAATTATTGAGCATATCCCGATTGAAATTGTAATGGCCATGTTTGCTGGAACAATGATGAAGTTTGCCTTGGGGATCGTTACAGTCATGCAACAGCATGGGGTGATCGGGATTTCTTCCTTAGCGGGGTACTTCTTATTTCAATGCTTTTTTCGAATGGTCCCTGCTCCGCTTGGGGGCATCCTTTTTGGAGTTGTGGCGGCATGGGTTCATGGAGACTTTGATGGATTGAAAGCAGGGGTCTTGATGATTCCTTCTCCATTTCTGCCAGACTTCTCGTTATCTGCCATTTTGTCGCTGTCTATTCCCATGGTGATCTTGATCATGGGAACAGAGGGGGTTCAAGGAATCAGCGGCTTGAAGCTGGGAGGGTATGATCCGCCGGTCAACAAGATGGTGATCACAAGCGGGTTAGGTACGATGTTCTCCAGTTTATTTGGAGGGCATAGCGCAAATACGGCGGGGATTATGACCACAGTATGTGCGGCACCCGAAGTGGGCAGGCAAGAGGACCGATATAAGGCATCTGTTATAACAGGAGTGATCGTGCTGGCTTTTGGTCTCTTTTCCAGTTTGATTATTCCGGTGATGATAAGCTTTCCCCGATACTTAATCGACTTGCTTACAGGCATTGCCCTGACTCCGGTCCTGATGCAGTCCCTTGGGATATCATTTGGAGGGAAAAAATTTCGGCATTCCACTTTTGTTACATTTGTGATTGCTCTGTCCGGAATATCTTTTTTAGGGATTAGCGCTCCTTTATGGTCACTTATTGCAGGCATTGTTCTTATGTTTACAATTGACACTCATTGGTCTTTTGATCTTAATAGTGAAAAAAAGACGCAGAACCAGACATAGCCCCGTCAAGGAGACACCAATAAAAGAGGACTGGGGATCGTTATTACGTTCCCATCATGGAGGACAGTAGTCGTTGTAATAGTTAGCATGGAAAAGTCGGGTTGAAAAAAGCTGGATCGAAAAAGTAAGCCTCCAATCAGGAGTTTTTTTGATTGGAGGCTTTTTGCGTGAGCGGGAAAGGCTCTGGAAAATAGTGCTTACTTAAGGATATAGGTTATCCCGAGGGGTTTTTGATATAATTACATTGTTTTTATAATGAAAAATTAAAGTCATTCGGAGCTGATCATCCTGTTATCTTTACTATTTGGTTTTGTGTTTTGGTATCCTCTTATTATGAGTATCGTATGGATGGTCGGTGGAATCCTATTTTATTTTAGAATCGAAAGAAACGCGACTAGGGATCCCGTTTTTCTCATAGAAGAACCTTTGGTATCGATACTTATCCCTTGTTATAACGAAGAAGAAACCATAGAAGAAACGATTCAAAATCTCCAACTTTTGAAATACCCCCATTTCGAAATTATTGCCATTAACGATGGAAGTAAAGATAATACATCGGCTGTTTTAAAAAGACTATCAAGGAAAACTAGTAATCTTAGAGTCATTGATTTAAAGGAAAATGCCGGTAAGGCAAATGCGCTGTATTTAGGGTTTATTGCCTCTAAAGGGGAAATTCTAATGGGGTTAGATGCAGACGCATACCTGGATCCTTACGCTTTGCATTACATGATTCCACACTTTACTACACCTAAAAATGGAGAAAGGGTTGGAGCTGTAACAGGGAATCCCCGTGTTCGAAATCGAAGTTCTTTAATCGCCAAAATACAACTCTGTGAATTTTCGAGTATTATCGGACTCATTAAACGTTCCCAACGGATCTTAGGAAAGGTCATGACGGTATCTGGAGTTGTAGTTGCTTTTCGGAAGCGGGCGTTAATGGACTGTGGGTTATGGGATCGCGATTTAATCACGGAAGATATCGGAGTCACTTGGAAGTTACAGAAAAAATTTTGGGATGTTCGTTACGAACCAAGGGCAATTTGTTGGATGCTTGTCCCTGAAACGATAAAAGGGATATGGAAACAGAGAGTCAGATGGGCGCAAGGTGGAATAGAAGTCATTCTTCGTCATAGGGATGTCTTGTTTCATTGGAAATACAGAAGATTAGTTCCTATATATTTAGAACAAGTATGCAGTATAGTTTGGTCTATATCTTGGATTATTGTTTTCATCATTGCGATGTGGCATAAGACGATGGGATATAGTGATTATCAACCCATTCAATGGGAAGGGGCTTATATTTCGATTTTTTGTATCTTACAATTTATTATTGCTATGCGAATTGATCAAACGTATGATGAAAAGCTTTCGCGATATTATTTATGGGTGATTTGGTATCCCATTTTTTATTGGTATATCAATGCTTTCGCTATTTTACGAGCGCTTCCTAAAGCTATTTTCCGTAAAAGAAACACGTTTGCGGTTTGGGAAAGCCCTGATCGAGGGATTAGTGCATGAGTAATGTGATAGATGGAAGACAAAAGAAATTTTATAGGTTTATTGAAATCATACTCTCTATACTTGGATGGCTATGTTTAATTGTCTTTACTTCCCAAGTGTTGCTATTGTTTATTACATTTTATATTCCAAAATCCAATTGGTTAAACCATCTTATTTTGTTTGGCATTCCACCGGTTCAGGTCAAAGAAGTTATACTCGTCTCAGGGAGAGCTGTCTTAGTATCCATTTTTATTCAGTACGCATGGAGGAGTTATAACTATCGGAGGTTTGCCCATATGAACAGACGCCAATTTCCGCCAGACGTCATGCCAAGCGAAGTTTCCCGCTACTTTAAGTTGTCGATAACTGAAATCGAAAAAATGCAGAATGAGAAATGGATAGAGTTGGATAAAACCATTGTTTAATTTTCTTAGTGGTTCTTCATTATGAGAGTGGATGAGCTGCTTTCGGTTTAGTGTGTTTGAAAATTTGAAGATTAATTTAAAAATGTAGGCCTTGTATCATCGAGTACATCCTGCACAGAAATCCTCCAATGTAATAATCTCTCGAAATAGAAGAAAAATCTCTCGAAACATGGGTAAAATCTCTCGATCATCTCTCGAACTGCCAAAATGGACTTTCATTGGGGATCATCACCCCCATCCTTCGTGTTAAAATACTAGACATACAAATCATAGAATTCTCAGGTTGTGGGAGGAAAGATGAAGAGTTCACTTGTTACGATCCGACTGAAACTCATGGCGGTGATGATAGAGGCCATTGCTATTCCGATCCTGGCAACAGGATATTTTATGATGAAGCAGGCCGAAGATTCTTTGTTAAGGGAGAAAGAAGCCAGGCTCTATGCGATTGCCGGAGAACTCGACCGGCATCTGGAAGGGAGCTTTCGCGATCTTTTGAACGATAGTGACGGAATGGATCGGGAGGCAGCCATCCGGGCATTAAACCATGAGCTTCAACCGTTGACGGACCGCGTGGCCCAGGGCAATCCGGGTGTCGGGGTGGGCTACTATTCGAAGGAATGGGATGCTGTCGTTACTTATGGACCAAGTGATCCATATCGGGATAAGATCGGGATTGCCATCGGTGAGCATCATCCTGGCCGTCAGGTGATGAAGGAAAGGGTTCCTCAGGTCTATACCGGAAGCCAAGTGAGAGGCGATATTATGAATGCCATGGTTCCGCTCCTCAGAGGCCAAGAGGTGATCGGATATGTATGGGCCAATGAACTGACGAGCGATGTGCAATTTCAATTAAATAAGATGAGGAAAAATATCCTCTGGATTCTGGTGCTTGGAGCCATCATCGGAATGCTGGCCGTTATCCTGATCTCAAATAGGTTCGGCGGCAGGCTGGATCGAATGATCGCTTCCATTAAAAAAATGGAGAACAATGTGGCTTACAGGTTGCCGATGGTCGGAGGGGAACTGGGGAGGATCCCCATCGCGGTGAACCGGCTGATCGATAGGCTGCTAGAATTGAAAGGGCATACCGAAGTGATTGTTTCTAGTGTGTGCGATGGAATTATTACCGTGGACAATGAGGGGAAAGTAACCGAATGGAATGACGCCGCTGTGAGAATCACCGGATATTCCAGGGAGGAAATGATTGGAAGCGTTTATGGTTTCCTATTTTCTGAGGAGGCTCGCAGGGAAAGCGCTCTGCTCCAAACGCTGCACACTGGACAGGTTTTTGCTTCCGTTGATTTTCATTTTCCATCGAAAAGTGGGGAAAAGATTCCGGTCAACTGCAGTACAGCCCTGCTTGAAGGCCCTAGCGGCCATTTAATGGGAGCTGCTGTCGTATTTCGGGATCTCAGAGAAAGAATCAAGTGGGAAGAACAGATTCGGCGGACTGATCAGCTTCGGGCATTGGGAGAGCTCGCGGCAGGCATGGCGCATGAAATACGCAACCCGTTAACCTCCATCAAAGCATTCAGCCAAATTATGGAGCAAGGTCTGGATCCGGATGAGCCCAACAGGGATTATCTGGGGATTATCATCAAGGAGACAGACCGGATGAATCGCCTGGTGGAACAGCTTCTCCTGTTTGGAAAGCCATCCATCCATGATGAGCGGGAATGGAATCTGCCTGAAGTGCTGGAGCAATCCTTGCTGCTTGTTGAGCATGATTTGCGGAAAAAATCGGTTCAAATCACCAAGCAGCTGGAGAGCGCTCCGATGATGATCGACTTTCATCTGCTCCAGCAAATCATGATCAACTTACTGCTGAACGCCGTTCAGGCCATTGAGGCAAGGGGACGCCTTGAAATGAGGACCTTTAGGGACCATTCTCGGGTAGGGTTCTCCATATTCAATAGCGGTTCTCCGATTGGCGAGGATGTGAGGGAAGAGATTTTTCGGCCTTTTTTTACGAAGAAACCGCAAGGAGTCGGGCTGGGGTTGTCGGTTACCCAGAATATAGTGCAGCTCTACCGAGGGAGGATTACCTTTGACAATGTGGAAGACGGTGTGAGGTTCCAGGTCGAATTCCCCATAGGAAAGGAGGAGAAGGATGGCGAAGATTCTGGTCGTGGATGATGAAGCTCATGTCCGAAAAGCGATAGGAACGGTTCTCAGGAAGGAAGGGCATGAGACCCTGGAGGCGGGTAATGGGAAAGAAGCGCTGGAGCGATTGGAACAAACATCCGGCGGCTTTCGTCTCGTCCTTTTGGATTTGAATATGCCCGAGATGGGCGGGATGGAGCTGCTCAAGGAAATCAAGGAACGGTTTCCAGAGATTTTGGTTCTTATCATAACTGCTTACAGTACGGCTGAAACCACCATGGAAGCGATGAGCCTGGGAGCTTATGATTACATTGTGAAGCCTTTTGATATTGCCAATCTCAAGCATATTGTAGGCAAAGCGGCGGAAAAAGACCAGCTGACAGCAGAGCTTCATCAGCTTCGCCAAGCGGTTGCCGGCCGCTATTCGGAGGGGATGATCGGGAGGTCCCCTCAGATGCAAGAGATCTACAAGACCGTCGGCAAAGTGGCGGCGACTCCCGCAACGGTGCTGATCGAAGGGGAGAGCGGGACAGGGAAGGAGCTGATTGCCAGGCAGATTCATTACAACAGTCCGCGGTCGGCCTACCCGCTGGTCACCGTCAATTGCGGGGCCATCCCGGAGAATTTGCTGGAAAGCGAGCTGTTTGGCCATGAGAAAGGAGCCTTTACCGGAGCGGTGGAGCGCAAGCCCGGCAAGGCGGAATTGGCGGATCGGGGAACCCTTTTCCTCGATGAAGTGGGGGAGCTGCCCCTTAGTCTGCAGGTGAAGCTGCTGCGGTTCCTGCAGGAAAAAGAAGTGCAGCGGGTAGGGGGGATCCATCCGGTTTATGTGGATGTCCGGGTGATTGCCGCCACGAACCGCAATTTGCAGCAGATGGTGAAAGAGGGAACCTTCCGGGAAGACTTATATTACCGCTTGAACATTGTGTGCATCGAGCTGCCGGCTCTTCGGCAAAGGATGGAGGATGTGCCTGATTTGGTCCGCCATTTTCTGATCCGCTATGCCCGCGAAATGGACAGCTCGGTCCAATACCTCGCCCCGGAGGCGCTGGAGCGGCTGCTCGCCTATGATTGGCCTGGGAATATCCGCCAGCTGCAGAATGTGGTTTGCCGCTCCGTGGTCATGGCCTCGGGGACGATTCTCCTTCCGGAGCATCTGCCTCCTCTGGGCAGAGAAGAAAGGCAAGCGGAAGACCCTGCTTCGAATGAGTTTAGCCTGAAGGAAAGCTTTCCCCCAGGATTTTCGATTCGCGATGTGCTGCGGCGGGCCGAGATGCGGGCGATGAAATGGGCCTTGAACCGGACTTCCGGAAACAAAGCGCAGGCCGCACGGCTTTTGGATATGTCCCGTAAAGCCTTCGTCTATAAATGCCAGGAATATGGATTGGATGAGGAAGAATAAGTGTGTAAACATTACACATCAAGTGTAGATGTTTTACCCGCTTGATGAGGGGTTATTTGCATTTTGTGATCTATTCGCTAGTTGGAGAGGTTTATTTGCAAGGGATCTACCTTAGCAATAAACCTCTTTTTATTTTTGGCATAACTTTTGCAATTAAGTATTTTTGTAATCATTTTTAATACTTCTGTGAGCAAACCAAAAAGGAGTGAGGGAATTGTAGGTTGGAAGCGGTTGCGGCCATTTGTGATGGCGCTTACGGGGTGAGCGTCGAGGAAGTTCGCCAAAAGGCTGAAGCGATCTCATTCGATTCCGCTTCAGGTTTGCAGAAAGTAGAGAAATTAATAGAGGGGGATGTCATATGTTTAGAATCATGACGGCAGCCAGTGTGAAGCTGGTCAGCCGATACTTGCCGGATCCATTTTTGTTTGCTGTGATTCTTACGCTCGCGGTGTTTGGATTTGGCCTGGCAGCAGGCAACACGCCCACCCAGATGGTTCAATTCTGGGGAGAGGGCTTTTGGAATCTTCTATCTTTCTCCATGCAAATGCTGCTAGTGCTCGTGACGGGCTATACCCTGGCCCAGACGCCGGTTTTCAAGCGGATTCTGTCGTCTGTCGCCTCCACCGTGCATACGCCAGGGGCTGCGATTATGCTGACCTCTTTCGTATCCGCTTTGGCTTCCTGGATCAATTGGGGTTTTGGGTTGGTCATCGGTGCCCTGCTGGCTAAGGAAATTGCGAGAAAAGTAGATAAAGTAGATTACCGGCTGCTGATTGCGAGCGCTTACTCCGGATTTATCGTGTGGCATGGGGGATTATCCGGATCGGTTCCGTTGACAATTGCTACCGATAAGCACTTTGCGGCTGATCTGATCGGAGTTATTCCGACCAGCGAAACGATCTTTTCGCCGATGAACCTAGCGATTGTAATCGCTTTAATGATTGCGCTTCCCGTATTGAACCGACTCATGCATCCGGAACCGGGAAAAGAGATTGTTTACCGGCCGGCGGATGATGTCAAGCTGGAAGCTGCTGCGGCGACGGCTGATGCAGCCTGCGACACTCCTGCCGATAAGCTGGAGAAGAGCAAGATTGTTTCCCTGGCCATCTCGGTGATCGGATTCTGGTTCATCATCGGATACTTTGTGAAGAACGGATTCAAATTAAATTTAGACATCGTTAACTTGTGCTTCTTGTTCTTGGGCATTTTGCTGCATGGCACGCCTCGCCGCTTCCTGGAAGCTGCGACCGATGCGGTAAAGGGGACGACGGGCATCGTGATCCAGTTCCCCTTCTATGCCGGAATCATGGGCATGATGGTTTCTTCGGGCCTTGCTGGACATATTTCTGAATGGTTCGTTAGCATTTCCAATCCGACGACGTTCCCGCTCTTTTCTTTCTGGAGTGCTGGTCTAGTCAATATCTTCGTTCCATCCGGCGGCGGACAGTGGGCCGTGCAAGCCCCGATTATGCTCCCGGCAGGAATTGAGCTGGGAGTTGATGCCGCGAAGACTTCCATGGCTATTGCGTGGGGTGACGCTTGGACGAACCTGATCCAGCCATTCTGGGCCCTGCCAGCCTTAGCTATCGCCGGCCTTGGAGCAAGAGACATCATGGGCTACTGCCTCATTTTGCTTTTCGCATCCGGTGCGATCATTTCGTTAGGTTTTCTAGTGTTTTAGTAAACATTAGATGATATTAGGATCAATCCTGAATAACCTGACCAATTGCTCTATAAACGGGCGGGATTTGTCTCATGATGTAGTAAAGCCTGGGCAATGGGGTTATGCCGAAGAAATCGGCTACGTTAAATATGATCCTAAAGAGGATGATGAGGAATGGTAGAAACTCTAACTGAACCCTGACCGTTTGGTTAGGGTTTTTATTTTTTAACCAAATAACACTTTGCTTTCTAAAATAGGTTAACTGCAATTTCCATCTCCTTTCTATGTATAAATTAATAGAAAGGAGTGAGAACTTATGGGTATTAGACGTAACAAAAAGCGACCTTGTCCAACCATGTCCTGAGTAGTACTATGTAATGCCCAAACATAATTTTCTAAAATATTAGCTTCTGATTTATTGCAGGAGCTTTTTTCGTTTTAGGGATTTATCCTAAGCGAGGCATATGACGATTCATGTCAAAAAGTAATTATTTGAATTACAAGGAATCTTAGAGTTAATCTAGAACTATATACCCATGATATTAAGATTATGGGGTGATCGTTTATGAAAAAAGTCGCAATTGGAGTTATTGTGGGTATGCTCATGGGAGGATCTTTAGTTGGGTTTGCTGCACAATCCGAAATCAAATTGATTGTAAACGGAAAAGAAATCGAATCTGACGTTCCTCCACAGGTGATAAGCGGAAGAACAATGATTCCAGCAAGGCCGTTAGCGGAAGCATTAGGTGCAACTGTTGAGTGGGACGGTCAAAGAAGAGCAGTAGTAATTACAACAACAGATGGAACACCAACTGATCTGTCTCCGGTTAATACTATACCAACTGATTTGCCTATAGCTGATGACAATCCAAAGGTGGAAGATAACCATCAACATGATTCAACCCACGATCTAAATGATGATCATGGAAATGATGGTGAAGAGAACGAGGATGGTGATCACCGCGGAAGAAACCGTGGCGGGAGAGACCATTAGAACAATTTTTATTACAATATGATCAAGATCCTGTCACCCAGGATCTTTTCTTTTTCTGTAGGGATTCTTTAACGAAGCAATACTCTCATCACAAATTGGTTTGAATATAAACCTTGTTTAAAGAAATAAATTCCAAAACAGTGCAAAAATACCTATAATTCGAGTCTGTGTTGAGAAGAACTCGTTTTCATAAAGTACTATCATCAATGGCGATCGTCTCACTTTTAATGACGGGAGTTGCTTCCGCCGCATTTGAAACCGATCAGACTGGTAAGAAGCTGAACAATCATCAGATTGATCAACTCAATGCTGTTAAGGCTGTTACTGAGAAATTCCAAGATGTACAAGATGCTATCGATGCTGGATACGAACCGGTAGGGGATTGTGTAAATGCGGACGATATACCACCGCTAGCCGGTCTGGGATTAGGCACAATGGGTATTCATTATTTCAATCCTAATCTTGTAAATAATCATCCGGATAGCAAAAATCTTAACTATAAAGACGTTCTTATCCCAGAACAACCAGAGCTTCTTCTCTATACAAGGAGCGCAAACGGTGAATTAGTTCTTATAGGCGCAGAGTACATGGTTTCATATGAAGAATGGAAAAAGATCCACGGTAGAAAAGATACTGAGGCTGAAATGCTAGATCCTAATTGGAAAGGTCCTAAGCCTAAAATATTTGGTTTTGAATTTGAAGGACTTATGGAAGCTCATGGCCTGGGAGAGCCTTCGCATTTTGACAAGCATATCTGGCTTCATAGTGATAACCCAGTGGTGTCGATGCGCAGTGGAACCCCAGCTGCACTTGTGATCTAGAAGTCGAGGAATAGAAACCCTATTATTCAAACCTTTTTGAAGTCCTGATATATCTTTCAGGATCTTTTTTTTATAGAGGAAGAGGGGAATAAATCTTAACCAAAACTAACCCTTTATTCAAAAAAATAACCGTAGGAAGCAACAAACCTCAGCTTTAGAATCTAAATTATAATATTTAAAGGGATTACTTGGAACAAGTTTGTGGGATTCATTCTTCATATTCTATACAATGCTGAGGTAAACGAGGATTTGGGCAGGGAACCAACCTGCAATTTCTAAAAAACCAACTTATGTTTCCTTGTTCTGATATCCTTGCAATAATAACAAGCAAAATATAAAGGACTATAATTAGACGCACTTTTAAACAACCCCTTTTAACCAAATAAATACGGACACTTTAATTTATGGTAAAGACATAATAAACGTTTGTATAAAAGCTCTAAAAAGAAAAAAATCATAAGAAAGGGCTGTAGGATGATCTTCCGAAACAACCAAAAATACGAGGGGAAATTCATGGCAGCAGACGAAGAAATTGCGTTGGAAGGGCGCGTATCCCGCACTTCTATACAATTTCTATGTTTATCAGTAAGCGACTAGTTTTGCTGCTTCTACTGCTTTAGCCAAGCAAGTTTTAGAGGAAGGAAAGCCGGCAGTCGAACGGATACGCGAAAACTTCTTGTCTGCAGGAAGTTCTTCCGATCCGATTAGCGTGTTAAAAGCGGCTGGCAGAGATGTCTACATCCAAACCGATTGAGGGTACGATGAAAGTTTTAAAGCAAACTTTAGATTTTGTAGACATATCTCCATCTTTTCAAAGTCAATAAGGTATAACATAAAGCGGATAGCTGCATTTTTTATCTTTGCTTACTTTTCTTTTTTCTTTTATTTCTGGTTGGAATATCAAAACCTAGTTCGCAATCTTCACAGCACGCGGGAAGCATAATATTAAAATCATTGGAGTTGACCCATTGATCGAAACATCTTATTTTACAGTCGCATATATCACGACATCTCTGTGGGTTTCGGTGATTTTTGCACTTTTTATAACATCTGCTGCAAGACCATTTACAGTCACTGGTGATTTTGGTTATTGAACCGCGAGAGTTGGCCATTTTATTACCTCCTGTGATGTAATCACTATATAGGATTCGGAACTCAATGGAATGGGCAAAAATACTACAATTTAAACCTAAATTTTATCCAACAAAAATGCCTGTCACCGCTCGAATTATGTTCTTCTTACTTATGATCAGGCGTATATTTGAAGTGGAAAAGGCCTTACTCAAATAAGAGTAGGCCTTTTTTGGATCGTTTGTAATCTAATTCACCCTAGTTATTCTTTTGTAAAGCCTCCGACCCATTCCGATTTTCCAATGATCTTGCCGCTTAAGGCCGCTTCAAATTGCTCTAGCGCCAGAAAAGGGGCAGGAATGTCGATACTTTCGGTATTTAAGGCAAACAGTACTAAGTGATCATCATGCCTTCCTGAATTGGCTGGTGGCTGAGTTCCGCCATAGGCTTGATTTGTTTGGAAAACATCGATTATTACAAATGAAACTTGTCTCTTAAATTGATTTGGGTCTCATATCCTGCCGGAAACTCGATAATAAAGTAGGCTTCTTTTATGCGAGGGCTGATTCTCCACGGTTTAAGGCTTCGGACGATGTGAATGACGGTCCCTTCCTTGTCCAAGTAATAAACGTCAATGGGAAAGCGCATAAAAAACATATGAACCTGGTTAGTTCTATTAAAAATCATGCCCAAATGGGTATTCTTTTTCCCCATTAATCCCCAAAACCGACTCCAAAACGTAAAGGCAAGATGGAGATCAATTGAAGATTCTTCTTTCTTATCTATCTTTACATACCGAAATTTATGAACAGCCACTGCTGAGATCCTCCTAAAATGATTTAGTTTTACCTTAAGGTGAATGGATGGTTTTCGCAATAGGTTAATAGGGTTTGTTATTTGAGAAACAAAATAATCGAAAATTATACATATTATTACAAAAATCAATAAAAACTTTTGTCAATAGGAGTTGATTCCTGTTGCTTAATATAAAATTGGGTAGAAAAAATAGGAATATTGTTTCATATGAAAGTTACCTATTTCCCACTAATATATAGCTATAAACAATCGAAAAGGCAAACTTAGGGAAATCTAAGGACGCAAAGCTACAGGGGCTAATATCAATTCTATGATTATGCCAGCCAGCTGCCGAAGACATATGCCTACCTACAGTAGATGCTATTCTTCGGGATAGTATTTTTTTATTTCAAAAAAACTGTTAAAGGTGGGAATTGTGATGATGAATTTTGTAAAGCGTTTGGTACGTGAAGAAGAAGGACAAGGTATGGTGGAGTACGGTTTGATTTTGGGGTTGATTGTGGTTGGGGCTATTGTTGCTATGGGGCCGCTTGGTACAAAAATCACAGCTTTATTTAACAAAGTCAACACAGCAGTAACAACACCAGCATCTTAAAATTAGTTGGAATTAGTAAAGCCTTTAGGGTCCTATTAAAATATCTCAACATACATAAAGCTCCCTTTTCCCCTTGAAAAGTGGGGCTTTCTTCATAAAAGGGGAAACGACCATGATAGATTACATCCTATGGATCGTACTTATTATTTCATTTATAACCGATCTATCTAAACGGAAAATCCTAAACATCATTACACTTCCGACCATTGTTATTGGTCTTATATACCATTCAGTCATAGATGGATGGAGTGGTCTTCTATTCAGTGGGCAGGGATTCCTGCTCGGTTTAGGCCTTCTGCTGATTCCCTTTGTTCTCGGAGGAATGGGAGCGGGAGATGTGAAGCTTCTGGCGGCAGTGGGTGCGATGAAAGGGGCAGGCTTTGTGTTTAGTTCTTTTCTTTTCATGGCGATGGCCGGCGGGGTGATGGCCTTAGTAGTTCTTATTGTACGAAAAGAATTAAAGTATCTTCTCTTTCGATTTTTCCTGTTTTTGACCGTTGATAAAGGAAAGATTCAACCGATCCATCCGTCGGCAAAGGAAAAGGGCTATACCTTGCCTTACGGTGTAGCGATTGCTGCGGGGGTGTTTCTTGCTTATTATCTGGGTGGGGTTTTTGATGCGTGATGAAAAGGGTCAAGCCACGGTGGAAATGGCGCTATGTGTTACCTTGTTACTGCTGCTGGTATTTGGCTTAATCGATTTCGCGAGGATCTTTCATGCGCAATTAACCCTAGATCATGCGGGAAGAGAAGGGGCAAGGGCAGCCAGTGTAGGCGGTACGGACCAGCAAATCCAGGATGTGATTTCTCAGGCGTCGGGTTCTTTAGGGAGTACGAATCTCACGGTGTCGATTACCCCAACCAAGACTGAGCGCAGGCGGGGGACCTATGTCACCGTGGATCTGGCATACTCGATTCCATTGACGACGCCTTTATTAACTCCCTTCCTGCCCAATCCGTACTCTTTTTCAAAGAAAACAACGATGAGGATGGAATAAGGTGAAGTGGCTTAAAGACGAAACAGGAGCCGTTGCTGCTTTTTTAGCGATCATCATGACCCTGCTGTTGGGTTTTGTGGCATTGGCCATCGATGGGGGACTGTTATATCAGAAAAAGGCGAGTCTCCAGCGAAGTCTCGACGCAGCTGTGCTGGCCGGGATTCAGGAGCTTCCGTCCTTTCCCGATGAAGCGAGGGAAGAGGCCGCCTATACGGCTGAAGTTAATGGATTGGACCCATCGAAATTACAGACAAATTTTAATCTTTCCAATACCAGGATGGAGGCTAGGGCAACGGAAGACCAAGAGTTCTTCTTTGCTAAAGCCATCGGGTTTCATTCTGCCAGTGTAGCCGCTCGGGCTGCGGCCGAGTTAAATCCGCTAACCTCCGGTAAGGGAGCGGTTCCGCTGGGTGTAGAATATACGACGAACCTAGCATTCGGCACGCAAGTCAGGCTGAAGGTCGGGGATTCCACGGTAGGGAATTTCGGGGCGTTAGCGTTAACGGGACCCGGAGCCCGCAATTATGAAACGGATTTGAAAGAAGGCTTTCTTCAGTACCTTTCTGTTGGTGCAATTCTCAATACGGAGACGGGGAATATGGCTGGTCCAACGGAAAGAGCGGTAAATTATCGCCGGTCTCTTTGTCCGTTTCACGGTACTGCGACCTATCAGGATTATCCGAGTGATTGTCCAAACATTGTTCTTGTTCCCGTTTATAAAGCGGTATCCATTCAAAGCAACCAGATTAAACAAGTGGAAGTGGTGGGGTTTGCCTCCTTTTTCCTTGAAGGGATGAATAGCTCGGACGAGGTCGTTGGACGATTTATCCAATTCGTCCATGAAGGAGCGACTTCTCCAGTCCAGGCGAATTACGGTACCTATGGGGCTAAACTAGCTCAATAAATTGATCTTAGGAAGAATAAGGGTGGTCAGATGAACACGAGAAAAATATGGCTTGGGGCATTGGTTTTTGGGTTAATGGCAACGGCGATCGTTTATTTATTGCTTTTCCCCAGCTCGAATGCCAAGCCAGCTGCAACCGAACCCCCGCCGCCACCCCAGGCGAATGAGGAACCGAAGGAAGGTGAGGTGAAGCCGGAGGCTGCTCCGGTAGCGTTGGAGATTGCTGAGGGGAAGCGGGCGATCACGGTGAATATCAATGAAGTGCAAGGGGTGTCAGGGTTTATTGTCCCTGGTGACTTCGTTGACGTGATTTCCCTTCATCCCCATCAAATCCTTTTACAGCATGTCCGGGTACTGGCTGTCGGCAAATCGATATCCGCTCCTAAACCAGGAGAAAAAAACGAGTACCGGACCATTACCCTTGAGGTTCTGCCGACCGAGGGACTTGCGGTCGCCATGATTGAGACGAGCCCGGAAGGAAGCTTTCACCTGATGCTGCGTTCACGGGAAGATAGGTCTACCACTCCGCATAAACACATCACACCTGAACAGTTGGGCAAAGGAGAGATTCCGAAATGAAGATCGACTGGTATGGACTGACCGATCAGCCTGCTTCTTTGGGTCCTCTTAAAACCCTATTGTCCGGGTCAGGGAATCCATCCAAATGGTATACAGAGGTTTCTGATTTGCGTGAGGCATTGAAGGGTTCAGCGGAGGGGGCCGTCGTATTTTTGCAGCTCGCCAAGACTCCATATGAATTATGCCGTGAAATTTCTCTCACCCATCCCTTGGTATCGGTGATCTTGATCGTTCCGCAAGAAGAGGTGGATCTGAAAAAAGCGATGCGGATGGGAGCGGTTGATGTCATCGGTCAGCCCTTCAAGAAGGAGGAATTGGCACAGGTACTAAACGAGGCCGTTCAAGTCATGAAACTCAAGGAGACAGCGCTGCGAAAGGAATCCAAACCGGACCAGGGGAAGAGCGGACATGTGATTTCGGTTTGCGGCACCAAGGGCGGAGTTGGGAAAACGACGCTAGCTGTTAATATGGCTGTTGCGTTTGCTAAGAATAATCTGAAGGTGATCATTTTGGATTTGGATCTTCAGTTTGGCGATGTCGCGATCCTTTTTGACCTTCATCCGAAAAGAACGATCTATGAACTGGTGGTGGAGGGGGATGGGGAGGCTAAGGAAAGCGTAGAGCGATACATCGTGCAACACCGTTCCGGTGTAGATATCCTCCCTGCTCCGAATCGGCCGGAACTGGCAGAAGTGGTTACCGGTGAGCACATTCAACGGATTTTAGCTGATTTAAAGCGGCGATATGACGTGGTGTTGATCGATACCCCGCCGTTATTGGTAGAAACGGGACTCGTGGCCTTGGAAAATTCGGAAGACATTCTTTTGATCAGCTCAATGGAGGTCCCAACGCTAAAAAATAGCAGGCTGTGCATTGACGCTTTACAGGCGATTGAACTCAAGGATCGGGTGAAGGTGGTGATCAACCGGGATTCGGATTTTGAGGCCTTAAGGATTGATACGGTGGAGCAATTTCTCGGTTTGCCGGTTTTCCACCGAATTCCGAGTGAAGGAAAAACGGTGGTTAAAGCGGGGAATGAAGGAGTTCCCTTTATTACCTTGAGTCCGAGGGCAGCCGTATCGAAAAGTTTGATTGCTCTCACTCTTAAGCTGCATAAGCTCCCAAAGGATCGGAGCAGGGCGGAAGCTAAAAGTACGAAGCGATCGATGTTGGCCCGGATTTTAAGGAAATAGGAGGGGATCTCAATTGTCTCTATTAAAACGGTTAGCAGAGAAACATCCAGCAGCGATACAGCCGCAGGCTCCTCAGGGGAGGCATACCTTGGAGCTGGTTCGGGAAGACCCGGTTCAATCGAGCTTAAAGATGGAGTTTCACAAATTTTTGGTTGCCGAACTTAAAAAACATCCGCATGCGAAGGAGGAGGAGATGGAGGAGCTGATCGGGGAGCTTGCAGAACCCTTCCTCCAATCCGAAGCCGATAGCCTAACCTCCGAGGGGAAAAAGCAATTGCTGAATACGGTGGTCAATGAATTGACAGGCTATGGCCCGATTACTCCCTTATTAGAGGATCCGAGCATATCGGAAATTATGGTCAATGGCCCCTATCACATTTATGTAGAAAAAGGGGGGTGCCTCGTACGGACCCCTGCTTTTTTCCGGGATGATGCCCATGTCACTCAAGTGATCGAGAAGATCGTATCCCCGTTAGGGAGAAGGATTGATGAGAATAGTCCAATGGTCGATGCCCGCTTGCCGGACGGCTCTCGCGTGAATGCGATTATTCCGCCGCTGGCTTTAAACGGACCGACCATCACCATACGAAAATTCCCTCAGCATCGTCTGGAAATGGAAGATCTGATTCGGTTTGGAACGCTAAGTGAAGCCATGGCTCGTTTTTTGGATGCTTGTGTCAAGGGGCATTTGAATATGTTCATTAGCGGGGGCACCGGTTCGGGGAAAACGACGCTGTTGAATGTGCTGTCCTCCTTCATTCCTCCGGAAGAACGAATCGTCACGATCGAAGATGCGGCCGAGTTGAAATTATCTCAGGAGCATGTGGTTTCCTTGGAGACCCGCCCGCCGAATATTGAAGGGAAAGGCGCGATTTCGATTCGGGATTTGGTCCGCAATTCCCTTCGGATGCGACCGGATCGGGTCGTCATCGGGGAGGTCCGCAGCGCTGAAGCCTTGGACATGCTGCAGGCGATGAACACCGGTCATGACGGATCATTGGCTACTGGACATGCGAACTCACCGCGGGATATGCTTTCCCGTTTGGAGACGATGGTGCTGATGGCGGGATTGGACCTGCCGGTCCGCGCGATTCGGGAGCAGATTTCCGGCGCGATTGATATTATTATTCAACAGTCCAGACTGAAGGATGGAAGCCGGAAGATTACGCACATTTCCGAGGTGTTGAATCTGGAGGGCGATACTATTGTCCTGCAAGACCTCTTTGTGTTCCGGCAGACAGGAGTAAGTGAGGAAGGCAAGATCGTCGGGAAATTTGCGCCTGTCGGAATTTTGCCCCATTGTATGGACAAGATCGAGCGGTATGGCATTGAACTCCCCCCCCAGATGTTTCGGGAGGAGGGAGAGACGTGGTTCTAGCGGCCTCTTTTGTCTTTTTTAGTCTCATGTACGGTTTGGTGGGTATGATGCTGGCCAAACGGAAGAGCCTGGCGGAAAAACGATTGGATCAGATTCTGACTGCTGGCGAAGAAAAAGTGGAGGCGGAAGAAGCGGATGTACCCAGCTCGAAGCCGAAGGCCCCGATGGGTCAAAGACTGGTAACGGCTCTGGGGAAAAGGTTTGCCGGTAAATCCTACGTGGTCCGCTGGGAGGAGGAGCTGGAAACAGCGGGTATTCCTCTGAAGCCGGAGGAATTTTTTGTGCTCAGACTCCTGGTGGCGTTAGGGATCCCGGTTGTTCTTTTTATCCTCCAAGGAACGAGTATCCTTTTGCCTTTGACCTTTCTTTTGGGGTATATTCTGCCCTCCTTTTATCTGAAGCAAAAAAGAGCCAAGCGATTGGCTCGGGTAGCCGTACAGCTTCCCAATGCCTTAGGAACGATGGTGACATCGCTTCGTGCGGGCTTCAGCTTTATGCAGGCGATGCAGCTGGTAGGAAGAGAAACAGCCGACCCTCTTGGACCGGAATTCAGCCGTACGCTGCGTGAGATCAGCTTCGGAGTGTCGATTGAAGATGCCTTGAAACAGCTCCATGTTCGACTTCCCAATGATGATCTGGAGCTGGTCGTCACAGCCTTGCTCATTCAGCGTACGACAGGCGGGAACCTGGCTGAAATTTTGGATTCGATGCAGGAGACCATCCGGGAACGAGTGAAAATTAAGGAAGAATTAAACACATTAACGGCACAAGGACGCATATCGGCTTGGATTATTACCCTGCTTCCGGCGGTTGTAGGGATCGTCATTCACTTGATGAATCCCGAGTTTTTCACCCCCATGCTCACGCAACCCCTTGGCTGGGCGATGCTGGGGGGGAGTGTGATTTCCGGCTTGATGGGATGGGTATTTATCCAGAAGATTATTCGAATTGAGGTTTAAGCATGGAACTAGTCGCCCTTTTGACTTTATTCGGTTTTTTTACGCTCGTTGCCGCGGGATGCTTATTTTCCATGGAGCAAGGCACGCTCCGGGTGGAAAACCGCCTAAAGCTTTTGTTTTCAAGTGAGCGGAAGGATTTGCTGGATACGCTCAAGGTACAGCAGGAGGATGAAAATAAAACCTTTAAGCGGCGTGTGTTGTGGCCTCTATGGACAAGGCTGAAGCAATTTACAGAAAAGCATATGTCGGCCCATACGATGAAGATGCTGGAGAAAAAGCTGGAGGATGCCGGTTATCCTTATCAATTGACGCCGGTTAGCTTCAAAGTCGTTCAAACCATACTAGGGCTTGGATTTTTTTTCATCAGTATGGTGCTTAATCTTCCGGGTTCAACGGATCTGGCTAAAGCCTGGCTGATGATATTTGCGGCCGGTTGCTTTGGGATGTTTTATCCTTATTTTTACCTGAACGCCAAAAAGAAGGCTCGTATGCTGTTGCTAGAGCGGCAGATGCCCGACTATTTCGATATGGTAAATGTTTCGATTGAAGCGGGAATGGGGTTGGATGCGGCGCTGCTGAAAGTCAGCGGCAGAATGGAAGGACCGATAGCTGAAGAATTTCTTCGAACCTTGGGAGATATGAAGCTGGGCAAATCGCGCCGAGATGCTTTTACTGAATTGCGCGACCGCGTTCCCTCTGAGGCCTTCCAAAGTGTCATCGGTGCCCTGATTCAAGCCGATCAGTTCGGTATTGGAATGTCTAAGGTTTTGCATGCCCAAACGCGCCGAATGAGAGAGCGGCGCAGACAGGCAGCCAGGGAGCAGGCCATGAAGGCGCCGGTGAAAATGTTAATACCGATGGTTTTATTTATTTTTCCTACCTTGTTTATTATTTTATTAGGGCCGATTGTCCTTCAACTGATGGCCCAATTTAAATGAAGGAGCAGATTGCGATTCAAACCATAGGCAGAGAAAAACCTTTATATTCTATTCTTTATGCTTTTATAGCGTTGTTTCCTTTTCTCATTTATCCATGGGGATCTAATCCTTCACATACGATCCCCAAATTTCTATATCTGATCTTATTTACGCTCGCTCTCTGGATGTTTTATGCCGTACATTGGGCGGTTGCAAAAAAAGCTGCTCGTTTTCGAATCCAATCCGGGGAATGGCTAGTCTTCGCGTTTTTATTGTTGATTATCCTTTCGACGGTATTGTCGGTTGATCGTTCCTTATCCCTATGGGGGGAAGCTTTGCGATTTGAAGGGTTATTTACGCTTTTTTCCTATATCTCCTTATTTTTCTTTTCCTTTCGTTTTATTCAGGCGGACCAGCAGGACGGCATATTTCAAACTTTTCTGATCGGATCCTTCTTTGTTGCTTTTTACGGTATCCTGCAGCACTTCCAGCTGGATTTCTTGCCGCGAAATTCGATCCATGAGAACTATACGAGAAGCTATGGTTTTTTTGGAAACCCGAACTGCTTCGGGACCTATTTGGTTCTCGCGCTGCTTCTAGGGAAGACCTTCTATTTAAAAGCGAAACCTCCACTTCAGCAAATGGCCTACCTTGGCCTAAACGGTATGCTGTTTGCCGCTCTCATATACTCTTCTACTCGGAGCGGGTGGGTGGGTGTCTTGTTTGGAGGTGCCTTCTTAACCGTATTTGTGGTTTGGAAGAGAAGGGATCTGTGGAGAAAGTGGCTGCTGCTTTACGGTTCCTTTGCGATTATCTTCCTTCTCATTAATGTGACGGAACAAAATAGTTATGCGAAACGGGCAAGTACCCTTTTAACGGACACGCATAAAGTCGTACAGGAGGACCAAAACGGCCGTGCCGGCTCCGGACGCTGGTATATTTGGAGCACATCCTTTCCGCTCATCGCCGATTACTTCTGGATCGGATCCGGGCCTGACACCTTTGCGGCGGTCTTCCCTCATCGTCCAGCTGAACTGAAGGAAAACCTCGGGAACCCAAACAAAAAAGTAGATAAAGCCCATAATGAATATTTGCAAATCGCCATCACCCTCGGCGTACCGGCCCTTCTGATCTACCTGCTGTTCATTGCCCACATCTTCTGGAGGGGGATGAAGAGAGCTGCTCAGCTGAAGAGTCAAGATCAAATCTTACTATACGGACTATTAGCCATGATGCTCGGTTACCTGATCCAAGCGTTTTTCAACTTCAGCGTCCTTATGGTCGCCCCATTCTTCTGGATCTTCCTAGGCATGCTCTATCGCGGTGCCTGCGAGCGATCTTAGTTAGAGGTAGATCTGCTAAGAATAAACGTAATCATGAAAGGGACTGGCACCAACGAAATCTTTCAAAGACCATGTACGGGTGTGCTGCCCATGGCCATTAAGGGTTGGAACAGTGTTAAGTCAAAAAGACTACTTGCCAATATCCCTTTTTAGATATACCATTTCTGAAATGGAAGGCTGAATGTAGCCTTCTGCCATCAGGATGATCTTCTTGGGGAAAGGAGCTGACAGATATATGTTCTTAAAAAAGATCCATCATGTCGCCATCATTTGCTCCGACTATGAAGCATCTAAACATTTTTATGTACATATCTTGGGCTGTAAAGTGATTCAGGGCTTACGTCATTTAGCATTTGAAGTGGATGACTTAGAGTGGAATATCCTCGATCCAAAGAGGTGCATGTAGAACCTATCCGTACAGATTCTCTAACAGGCAAGAAATTTACGTTCTTTGCCAATCCCGACCAATTACCCCTAGAGCTTTATGAGAGTCACCACCCGGATTTTGTCGAAGGAAAACAATAGATATGCTCTATATCATCAAATTTTTATATAGTTTTATATTGCCTCCCGGAATAATCATTCTGTTCCTTTTTCTGCTAACTGTAAGATTGTATCGGCGTGATCATCGGTCGGCCTGCATGTTATTAGCCTTGACTACTATTTTCTATCTATCGTCGACGCCTTTTGTAGGTGGTCTATTAGTAGGTTCGTTAGAAAGAAAGTATGAACCCCCATCTCAGGTGAGTGGTGATGTCATTGTCATGTTAGGGGGTGGAGCCACTTCAGATACGCCGGATGTGGATGGATTAGGGCAGCTTTCAGGTCATGCGGCGAACCGACTCCTAACTACCGTCCGTCTCCATCGTCAAACGGGGCTGCCTATCATTCTTACCGGAGGGATTGTCTTTGCTGACTCTGGAAGTGAGGCGGCTATTGCTAAGCGACAATTAGTGAGCTTGGGAGTGGAGACGGAGAAGATTATTGTTGAAGGTAAAAGTCGGAACACAGAGGAGAATGCAGAGAATGTGAAGAGTTTGATGACAGAGCGTGGGTATAAACATCCCGTCTTAGTTACCTCTGCTTTTCATATGGAACGCTCTGTTCGAAATTTCTCTAAACTGGGTTTAGAGGTTCAACCTTATCCTACGGACTATCTGCAAAATAAAACATCGATGTTCTATTTGAATCAGTTTGCACCCACAGGAGCTGGACTGACTTACATAGCTTTAAAAGAATATTTGGGTATTATGGCTTTGCTTTTTTAAGCCTTAATACAATCCTAGTAAATCAACAATGACCAGTAGCTAGAATCTCTACCGCGAAAATAATCAATAATTCCTTAAGCACGTTGAAAAAACGCCCATCTCTCATTTAAGGTGAAATGGGCGTTTGCCATTTAGTAAATACGAATACCTCGGGCAAGTGATATAAACCGTAAAATAAGTTGAATCCATCCGATGATTGATATCCATAAGGGAATGCTTAAGCTTATGCCCCAAAATAATCCAACTGCTAATCGGTTACTCATGATATCAATCCTTTCACTTTCTTTATATTGTATAGTGGAAGCGCTTTATTTGAAAGAGGAGTAAGTACCAGTTATACAAATGATTCATAAGTCTCTATCTAAACCAGAACGTCCCTACCAACTTGAAACCATTGGTTAAGATCAAACATACTAAAGGCCAACGCTTTACCTGAGCAAAAGGGGCAATCCCTGATAGGTCGATACTTAGCTTATTAATAGCTGTCTCTTTCATCTTTTATGCTGATATAAATAGAGTCGTACTCGTATGTGAGTTTGAAACCATAATCATAAGTGCTTAAAAGTTTAGATGCAATTGTAGGTATTTTTACCCAATACCGAATATTTTATATAGACTTAAGAACTAAATGCAGGTCTTTCGTAATGTTTTAAATCCAACAAAAGGAGAGAGGAATTTTTGAAAAAGATACTCATGTATAGTCTTTTAGCGGTTAGTCTTGCTTTAACCCCTACTATTGTTTTTGCAACGTCAACACCTCAGGGAAGTAGTGTAGCGCACAGTAAGGGATTTACCTACTCTGGCTCCCAATGTCATCAAGCTAATCTTACAAAAAAGGACTTTTTCGAAATCGCCTTACAATCGATCTGTATACCATTTTATTGGTATATCAATGCAGATCGCTGGTAATGGGAAAGAAATCGAAGAAGTCTTTTTTTAATGGAATGCGGAACGGAAAAGAACTGAACAAAAATTAAGATGACTGATTTATCCAGTCATCTCACATTAATTTCATTATTCTTTCTTTTTCATGAACATGATAGGTATGTTTTTGACTATAAAGATTTTGATCAGCTTCATTGATCATCTCTTGGAGAGACTTCACATGATCATGGGCAATGGAAATTCCAATAGAAACGCTAATGTCCATATTCATGGAATCAGATAGGTCCCTCAACATTTTATGAAGGTGGTGTTGAAAAGAGGTGATATCCGAGTCACAAGGACGACTGATAAGTAAAAGAAATTCATCTCCGCCCCATCTGGCGACAACGTCCTGTCGTCTCGTGTTCTGTAAAAGGATCTGGGAAATACGATGAAGCACCTTATCGCCAGCTTTATGTCCATAGGTATCATTTATGGATTTAAAATTATTGCAATCAAGTAGTATTAAGCAGAAACATCTATTATTTTTTTCACACTTGGATGCTAAACCCGTGAAAAGTTTCGGGATCATTCTTCGATTATACAATTGGGTTAATGGATCTTTTGTCGAAAGATAGGTGACTTTGTCATAGTGAAAGCCAAAAATCCATCCCACGATAGTGAAACACGCGGTCGTAAGGGTAGTCTTGAAGTTCTCTAGTATGGAAATGTCATGGATAAGGTAGAGATATAAGGTATGTATGAGAATAAATAGAGAACCTATGATTCTCCCTTTGCGCTGCATAGAATCACCACCATTTTTACTATAATCATAGTGTAAATGATATTCTTAAAAACTTCCACATATTGTTATTTACTGTACAAAAAATTTCTAGAAAATGGCCCGCCTTCCTGTAGAGGGAAGGCGGCCTCTATTAAGGTCTATACCCATTGAGAATGGTTGAGAAGCATTATGAAGTCAATGAACACAGGAAATCCCAAACACGATATAAAAGGAAACCGGCAACTGCTCCTAAAACAATGGCTAAACAAATGGCAGTAATGATCCATAAAAAGGAAAGCTTATCGTTGCTTGATGCATTTTGGTTTTTTGGCGTAATGGGTTTAACTATAAGGATATCAAAAGGGAATAACCCATTTTTTTCTTTCTTTATTGTCTGGGGCATTATATCATTTTCATTTATGCTTTTAAATAGAGTATTGCGATCTTTATCAAGATCATAAAAGACTACGTAATTGCTTTTTCTAATCCAATTTGCATTATATCTATGATTCTTGGGATGACTATAGATAGGAGGACTTTGTTTTTTGATTGGGGTAACTGGTGTGCCCTGTTTTTTAAAAAAAGTCTTTTTCATGATTTGGTAATAGCAATAGATAGTCAGGCAAATAAATGAAAGACATAAGATAATAAACCAAATGATCTCCATAAGCTTATACCATCTTTTTGGCTAATAAGGCCTTCAGAATGGAAATGCATTGTTCCGCTTGAGCTTTAAAATGTAAATCCCCATACTTTTGATATAACTCGATGTATGTATTATGAGAATCTAGGTGATAGTTGATGATTTTCATGCGATTTGCCTCGTTCCAATTTAATCTACTCATGTAAATCAATCCTCTCTTTATCGATGGATGCCACTAGAAAGAGGGTCTTTTCATTTTCTAAAACCTCCTAATGGATGTATATGAACGAACAGCTCATCTAATGAGTCTGTATAAAAATCCATACATATTGCTGAATTTATGGGCGGATTGCTTATATCAATCTCTCATAGGTTCTATAACCCCTGAGGAGAACTGGTTCCTACCGGAAGCTAGTTTCAAAGTTTGTTATCTAGTATGATCCTAGTTTTGATTTTATAAACCCATATATTGATAGACAGGAGGCTAAACTTTTTGACTTGGGACATTGATTGTGGCCTGCTCATCAGAAGAGTCCACCGTATAAAAATATTGTCGATTGAAACGGGTTGAAAGGTCGGCATTAATCAATAATTGAATTTATTAAGATGTTTAAAAACATAACACTTTATGGTAATTATAAGTACTTACAATCGAGTGGATTAAACCCCCGCCTCCAAAGGGACTTCCTCCAATTGGATAGGGAATAGAAGATCCGCATTCTTTCCATACGTAACCACAGTTACAACTACACATTGTTCACCCAGTAGCTCGTTTTCTCTTAACTCCTAATATTGAGGCCTACTCCCATCTTTAAGATGAGAAGTAGGCCTTGATGGTACCATTTTCCTTTTCGGCTAATTATTACATTTAAAGAGTCATAAGACCAATGCATATTACTAAAGGGATTACCAAACTTATTCCCAAATCGTTATGCCGGAACCCCATCCATCTACTCGGAACAGGTTACTCCATCTGATTGCCTGCGTTCGGATCAGGCGTAAAATGAAGAAGATAATCCCTGTAAGAAATACTGGTTCCCATACCTGCTGCGGCATGCTGGAACTTATGGCAATGGAACATCCAATTGCCCGGATTATCGGTTATAAATGCCACTTCATAGGTTTCTCCCGGCCTTACATTCAGCGTATCCTTCCAGAGCGGCGATCCTGATATCGGCTTCCCATTCTTGCTCAGCACTTGGAAAAAATGTCCGTGAAGATGCATGGGATGATCCTCTTGGTCTACATTTCTCATCGTCACTTTCACTTTCTGGCCTTTATTTACCAAAATGGGCTCAAGATCATGCATCACCTTCCCATTGATTGTATATTCATCCCGTCCATTCTTATCTAAAGCCATCTCATATTCCACATCGAATGCAGCCCATTCCTGGCGGGATTCTTCAACTGCCTGACCATACTCCGTAAGAGCTAATAATGACTTGGCTGAAATTGGATTGCCTTGCCTTGCCTGGTTTTGTCCCGGAAACTGAAAGTCAACCCTCGAAGCGGCCAAGATGTTTCCCTGCTGTACTTTGGCCAGATAGGTTTCCTGAGAGCTGTCTGCGATAAATTCGAGATCATAACGCTCACCCGGCGCAATGGTCAACAGTGCATTCCGAATAGCCTGGGGCTGGCGGATCGGCTGCCCATCCGTATGTGTTACCTTATATTCGGCTCCATGGAAGTAAACATCATATTCCGTTCGGCCGATATTCAACAGCCGCAGCTTCACCCTCTCGCCATTTTGGACGGAAAGCTTAGGGATCATCTCTCCTGTTTTTCCGTTCATGCCAAATGCATCAAGCATCACGGCATAATCGCGGTCATATTGAACCTTGGGATCCTTTTCCTCGACGATCAACGCTCCGAACAATCCCTTATTCACTTGCTCCACTCCTTTTTGGTGGGAGTGATACATATAGGTCCCAGGCACATTGGCCTTGAATTCATAAATAAAGCTTTGCCCAGGCTGCACCGCATTTTGGGTCATACCGGGAACCCCATCCATCGGGTTAGGCAAAGGGATTCCATGCCAATGGATCGTTACCGGCTCAGGGAGTTCATTGACCAATTTTGCCCTAAGTGTATTCCCTTCCTTTATCCGGATCTCCGTGCCGGGGACTTTTCCGTTAAAAGCCCATACTACCTTAGTCATATCGCTGGAAACCTGCCATGGGGCTTCCTTTGCCACCAACGTAACTTCCTTCACATTAGGGTTGTAATTGGACGCTCTAGCGATGATGACTGCTGCTTGGGCTCTGGTCACCCGATCCGCAGGACGGAAGGTTCCGTCAGGGAACCCTGTAACGATTCCTGCCTGCACCGCTGCTCCGATCAACCCCGCATGTCTTTCGACTTTCGCCCGATCCTTGAAAGATGATGCTTTTTCATTCAGAGGCAAAGCCAAGGAGCGTGCGGCCATAATGGCCATCTCCTGGCGGGAAATCGGCTGGTTGGGAGAAAAGGCGGAGCCATATTCCCCCTTTGCCATCACACCTGCATCCAGTGCTGCTTCGATATAAGGATTTGACCATCTACTTTCGGCCACATCGGAAAAAGATGTTTTTCCCTTTACTAAATCAAACCCTTTTGCTTGAACCAGCATCGTGACGAACTGCTCCCTGGTCACATCGCCCATAGGCCGGAAGGTTCCATCCTCAAAACCGTTGATGACTCCCGAATTGACCAGTTGAGTGATGGGCATTTGCGCCCAGTGCCCCTGAATGTCCAAAAAAGCTTTTTTCCCATGCTGATGATGCATTTCCATTGTCCATCCGCTATCCGCTGGAAGGAAGATCATGGCTAGGCTTGAGATAAGGCTAATGTACTTCAAGGTTTTCAACAAAAAAACCCCTCTCTTGTCGGATCTCCTGTTTAAAGAAAGGCGCCCATATCTCGCATTCAGATACGGGCTGATGATATCCTTATTCTGTTACTATGACTTTACCCGCCATTTCAGGATGGAATTGGCAATAATATTCGAAGGTACCCGCCTCATGAAAGGTATAGCTCCACGTATCTCCCGTATTCATGTTGCCGCTGTCGAACTTTCCCTTGAGATCAGTTACGGTATGGGGCTCTGCATCGCTATTGGTCCATGTGATTTTGCTGCCCTTCTTGATGGTGATTTCCTTTTTGGAGTAGGCCATATCCTTCATATCGATGACGGTTTCGGCTGCCTGCCCGTGTCCTTCATGCTGCTGACCTTGATGGGGCTGATCCGGCTTTGTTTGCTTGGCATGCCCTGCCTGAGGCACCGTTACTTCTAGCATTCGGGTTGCTTGATCCCAGGCATAGGAACCGCCTAAGGCATTGACCATATCAGCAACAGGCGCATAACTGTGCCCATCGTGAATATGGGGAGCGGGGTCGTAGCCGTATGATAATTGCTTGCCATTGATGACGACCTTCACCCCTTTGGATGCGTTCAAGGTGCTAGGGACCTGATGATTTGCCCCAACGTTTGCAATGACTGCCCTATGCTTGGCATCCCAGGCCACGTTCCCGCCGAGCGCTTCCATGAAAGGCTTAATGGATGCATAGACGTGGCCGTTATGAATATGCGGGAGCTTAGCGTTATAGACAAGAGGAATCCCGTTTACCGTCACTTTCACTGCATCCTTCGGCAGGACGACAACCTTTCCTCTCATGGCATCGCCGGAGTGAAGATAGCACTCATACTCGTAGGTACCCGGTTTGGTAAAGCCCAGTTTATAAGTTTGGCCGGCCATGAGAATTCCGGAATTGGTGAACCCGGTCCCATCAAACGTCGATCCTCCTGCAGGTGGCATAAATGCTGGATTCAATCCCTGTGGGGTAAACATTTCCAAATCCGCCGGTTTATTAAACGTAACCCAGTGAATCTCATAGTGATTGTCATTGAGCCATTCTATGGAATCTCCCTCACTGATGACCATCGTTTCAGGCAGCATTCGATTGACCGTGAATCCAGAATGACCAACCCCCAAGGCCATTTTGTATGTAAATGAACCATCAGGATTCTTTGCATGAGTTGCGCCATGCTTCGCATTCCTTAACGCCTCCGCTTGGGCGATCAGCTCCTTTTTTTGGGCTTCGCCTGCTGCCGCCTGCTGCTCTTTGCTCGGCATTGGCTGTCCCTTTGGCAAAACAACTACAGTTCCTCTCATTAAAGGATGGAGGGCACAATAATATGGGAAAGCTCCGCTTTGGGTAAAGGTGATAGAATAGCTGTTCCCCGGTTCCAGCATGCCGGAATTCAACAGGGACACCCCATCCCATTTTCCGCCGCTTGGTGCACTAGGTGCCATCGTTTGCGGAGCATTCGGATCCAATGGTGCATTCCCCGCCAAGAAAGTAACCGTATGTGGGGTGTAAAAGGATTGATTTTTAAAGCTAATCGTATCTCCTTCATAGACGTAGATCACATTCGGAAACATAGAATCCAAGCTGACCCCGTCTTCTGTCGCTTTCCCGACTGAGACTTCCCACGTTTGTCCGGCCGTTGCCACAGTATCAGCTGTTGCGGCAAAAGCGCCATGGAATGGTGAGCCCATCAGAGAAGCTGCAAGCATTAAAGCACCAAAACCCTTTTTCATTCTCCATTTCTCCCTTCATTCAGTCAGAATAGTTAACGATTCCTCGGTTTTCTACCAAAGTATACAGGTATAGGAAAAATTACCCAATACTATAGTAATACATCAAAGCATTCGTTTGAAGTGAAAATTATCGACATTTTCTGATTATTATACAATGTCAGACCCTGATTTAGATGGCTCCCATGTCGGTGATTTTGGAACGGGATACAGTTCTTTAAATTACCTAAAAAACCTGCCCATTGACCGTGTTCGAGACAGTCACTAGCCTGGGAATAGTCTAAAAGCCCCCCTGTTATAATGTCGAGATGATTCGTATTACTTTAGTGACCGGAAAGTAAAACCATGATTGCCGTCAAATACCTAACCTTGAGGAGGAATATTCATGAATGTGTTGTTCCGTTTCAATTGTTCTTGTTGTGGGAAGGAAAAGCTAACGGATTCGGTTATATTAAAGTGCTGCGATCAACTCATGAAAAATGTTGGACATGTCATCATGTCAGACCAAGATATACAAAGATTAAAGTGTTAGAAAGGCATCTTCGCTGTCATCAAACCAAATGGAATAAATAATTTATAAGCTATGTCCAAATTGGAGATAGCTTTTTTTTTGTAAAAAGATGTTTAGTAAGATGATAAGTATTTGACGTCAAATAGAATTTGTATGAAAATGGAAAAAGCGATAGGCGGTCCATTTTATAGAACAAACGTTCTGTTGTAAATGGTAGATGATATTTTAACGATATGGATGTTCATTAAGGAGTCCTGATAGGAAGGGATAGTATAGATAGGCTTTCTAAAGAGTGGAGGATTGCTCGAAGAAACTTGACAGTTAGTTTTTTATAGTGATATTAAATAATTTATAAGGGGGAGAGCATGAGTAAAAATTTCTCGGATAAAGAGGGGGCAACCAAGGAGGAAATGTGGGTGTTTGGGGCTTTGGCCTCCTTGGTTATCCTCTTTCAAATCGGTGCAGCCATTAAAATCCTGATTATCCTTTTCTTCTAGTTTTCCAGAGAAGGAAGCTGGTCGCCGCTAAAATAATCAGAAAGACAGCAATGAATCCGAGCCTTGTTGACATTTCTGAACGCTCATGGGAAGCCCATTCTTTTAGTTCGTCCAGCTTCGTGGTGGGAGGCTCGGCTGGCTGAGTAAGGAATGCATGCACATTGCGAGAGCGGTCGATCAGGACCAACTGACCTTGGAACTTCTGATAGACGTTTCGGTCGATAAAAGCCTCCTGCAGTCTTTTCAGTGAGGGCTGATCCGTTCCTGCAATGAATACCCTGTACTGATCGTTATCAGATGGTGCCAAAGCTACGATCCCTACCTGGTCTTCCAAGCTTTCAAGCAACTGCACATCCGGATGATCGGCTTTTATCTTTGACCCATGGAAGCGGATGGGCAGCTGGGAATCAAGCCCCTCTTTCAACGGAAGACGATGGGTAAGTCCCACATAAACAGCATGGTGATTGGAAACTTCTTGTTGATTTGATTCCCCAAGAACGACTTGAATCGGATCATTGGCAAAGCTGTTTCTTCCGTATACCCCTAGTACATTATAGAACAAGCTAAGCTCTTCAGACTGGGGCTGGGAAGGCAAAACGAAAACGGTGTCCTTCCATCCATTTTGGTTCATAAAAGGGTAAGGCAGAGATTTCAGATCAGCCGCTTGCTTATATTGATGGTCAATGCTGAAAAACGAATCTTTACTGACGACGGCCCAGTTGCCAATTTGCGTATTGCCTGTGCAGGCTTCTGTTGACGAGGTGAATTGAAAGGCCACCTCTACGTTCACAAATCCTGCCTGAAGCATTTCTTTCGGTATGGTGACATTCATGACACCGGCTTCGCTGGATTCTTCCGTTAAGTACTGGCTGGCCACAGGAACATCGTTCACGTGGACAACCATGAGAGACTGGGCAAAGTTTAAGGTCTTGGAATGACGGTACTCTAGCGTCAGCTTCCCGTTTTGGGTAACCTCGACTTCCTGGGGCAGGGTGTAGTTGATCATTGCTGAACCGACAGAAACACTTTCGATCACGAGATCTCCGTAGCCTAAACTGCCAATGGACAATCGATTTTTCAAGTTGTCCGGGTGAGTCGCATTCTTTTTCTCCAGCTGTTCGGGTACATCCAAGTAATGGCCGCTTAGCTGAGGAATCAAATCGGTATCCGACAGCAGGATCGAGGCGTTCTCGATCACTTGAGGGCTTCCAGTGACATACAAAATAAATTTAGCCGAGTTCCATGGGGATTCAATCAGGCTAATTCCATCCTGAACCCCGGCGATTTTTCCGATTTCCTTCCAGCTTCCTCGCTCTCCTAGCATCACGATATGGCTATTGCCTAATGCGTCCATCTCCACATCTGATTCGCGAAAAGCGGAAAACATCTGATTCGCCCCTGCTGCTTGCTGGGAAAAATACTGCGTAATGCGCGCAAGAGCCTGAATTTCCTTTTCAGTAGGATGATCCGGAAGAACGAATAGGGTTTGTAAGGGCTGTGTACTGGCCTTTTCAAAAAATGGACTTGGGTACCAGGCCAAATCCGCTTTTTCAAACATTTGACTCAATTTTAAATGAACATGGCTTTCTTTGTGGATAATCATCCAATTGGCTTCATTGTTCTGGTCTTGGCATAGGTTCCCGGATACTTCCATTCGGGATTTAATCGAAAGCTTATGAAATCCCGGTTTAAAGCCCAAATGAGAGAGGTCGAGCCGCCAGTGGGTTTTACTCATGTTGGTCTGGTCTAAATACTGACTGGATAAAGGCACGTCGTCCACCAGTACCGTAATGGTGGACCGATCCGGTAGTAAGGTGGAAGAGTGACTGAAGAAAAGATCGATATAGGACTCCGGCATCACTTTTCTGCTTTGTCCTACCTGGAAATAATAGTCTTGCTGATTGCTTACGCCGGTAATGACCCGATCCTCGGAGAAGATAAAGAGATTTTCCGCGTTCTGAGGCAGGAGTGGACTCGCCTGAACGGGGAGCGCAATAAGCTGAAATAGAAGGAAAAATAATATCAATCTAGGCACCATGATTCACCCGCTATCCATTAGAAGCGCTGAGTTTTTTCCCATTTCGCTTCTTGTTTTTTTATTTTGAGCAATGCGTTCATCCAAGTGGCCCGGATGACAATAATGATCCAGAACTGCGCATAGGTGACATACATCAGCATCACCATGAGGAGATTATGCAGCGTGAGTTCGGTTTTCTCAATGCGCAGCGTAATCATGATTTCTAGGATAAACAGGACATAAGCCAGCAGCCAAAGCAGCAGGTAGGGGCCTGGTACCGTAATTTTTGCGATATCGAGTAATCCAAGAACAAAGATGAAGTTGGACATCATCACGCCGCCTAAGAAGAGGAAGTACGTAATGAAAAAGTAAATTAAGTCGAATTGGATTCTCTTTTTTTCCATCTTAAAAAGCTTAGGCATATATTTGACGATCACATACTGATTGCCTTGAGCCCAGCGAGTTCGCTGCTTATACCAGACCTTCCATGTTTCCGGCTCCTGTTCCCAGGTGATCGCGACGGGCCAGAACCGGATCATATACCCTTTTTCATAGACCCGAATGCTGAGCTCTGTATCTTCAGCTAGCGCATCCTCATCCCAGCCGCCTAAATCCTCAAGAATGGAACGTCGGATGAGGAAGTTCGTTCCCGGAATGGTGGAAATTCCAAACCATTTCCAACGGCCCGCTTGCGCCATCCATTGAAAGCTGATGGTTTCGATATTGATAAAACGAGTCAGGCTGTTTCGCTTCCCATTGATCACGCGAAATTTGCCGACGACAGCCCCTACCTGAGGCTCATTCAAGATCCCGACAACCAAATTTTTCAGAGCCGCCCGTTCAGGTGTGTTATCCGCATCGTAGACAACAATATATTCTCCGGTAGAATGCTTCAAGCCTCGGTTCAGAGCACCTGACTTGCCCTTCCCGCCTTGCTCAGGCGTGACGTGGATTGGGATGACAAAGGGGAATTTGCGGGCAAATTCATCAACGATTTCTCCTGTCTTGTCCTTAGACTTATCGTTAATGACAATGATTTCAAGCTGATCCTCGGGATAATCTAAGTGGACCATGGCCTCTAAGGTGGCCTGGATCACGACATCTTCATTGTGAGCCGGAATGAGGATGGACACTCGGGGCCAGGATTGAACCTGGCGTATCAGGTCATCGGCCCCTTTTTCCATTTTCATGGCATAGAGATATCCGCCCTGGGCCAAAAACATGTAGTACAGCAGCATGACCCAGATGATGCTTAATGAGCATAGAAACAAAACGTCGATATTCATCCGTGAATGTCCCTTTCACCAAAGAGCCGGCTTGAATTCTTCTTCCTTAGTTTTAATAGATTAAGGATAAACAAGAGGCTAAAAAGCATAACCAGGAGGACAATCCCCCACAGGATGTACTGAAAGTTCCTCGCAAAAAAGCCTTGCTGCATTTCATCTTTACCGAGGGAGTGAAGAAGTTCAGGGTTGGTCACGTTGATCTTAACCCCCCCGACCCCTGAAGAAAGTTCTACAAAGTCGGTCTGAACTCGATTCGGCTGATCGGCTAGGCTGATATAGCTTAAGGGATACTGCTCGAGCCACTGGACAAGCTCTGATAGCCTTTCTAAAGGAAGATAGGTATGAAAATATACGCCAATGATGCTATCGCGCACGATCCCATTTTTTTCTAGGTTTCCTTTGAGTTCCTCGAGAAAGAAGGGGACACCGCGAACGTAGCCCATGGTTTCCGGAATGACGGTGAGCCCGTTGAATCGACTGAAATAGGGAACGCTCTGCATGACCTGTTGGGTTTGATCGGAAAGCTGAATGTGCCCCATCAGGGTCGTAAAGTAATCTCCAATGATGCGGTAGCCCTCCTTAGATAAGGCGTAATAAGGAGCTTGGAAGGCTAGCGGAATCAGATCATGGCGCACAAGAATAGCAATGGCTTCCTCCAGCTTCTCTCGCAGGTAGGTCTCTTCCTGAGGAATGGGCTGATCTTTGAGTTGATCCCAGAACTCAATGGAACCTCCAGTCACGGGATTGACGTGTGAATAACCATGAAGAATGAGGGTGCCGCCTTTATCTGCCGCGTATTGCAGTGCTTTGACTAGATCAGGCGTATCATCTAAGGTAATATACACCTCATCCTTGGGATTGAAGTAAACCGGTCGAACGGCCATCATGAAGGGAATTCCTTTCCCGTTCAGCAGGTTGGCTATTTTTGTAATATGTTCCGGATTGGAGGCAGGGTGGATATCTTCAATCCGAATAAACGCTTGGTGTTGATGAGGATGGTTTTGAGTAAAAAACTCATGCAAAAAATCGGCAAATAGATTTCCTAATAATCCCCAAAGCTGGAGCGATTGAAAGTGCCAGACCCCTTGCTTCTCAAAAAGAAGAGGATAGTCTAATAAACCGTCATGTGCGGTTGCCCGGATGCGTTCATCCCCAGCCTGACTGAAACGGTAAACCCATTGATCTTTAAGAGGATAGCGTTGCCCATCGTAAGTGACATACGTAATAGGCTGCTGAGTAACTCCTACAGGTTGAGTGACACCGATCAAGCAAAGCGGAATCTGTTTCTTTCTTGCCTCTTCGGCAAGCCTTGCCGGGTTGGGATCATCAGCTTGGCGAGAAAGATAAAAAACATAACGATAGTCATTGATAGCTGCCCGATCATTGGGAAGGAATAACTCCTGGTGACCTTCCATAGAGAAATGTCCTATGAGATTAGCTACAGCCTGGGCTTCCTTTTGGAGGGCTTCTTCCTGATAGAGGATGAGAACCTGCGCTGAATCTTCCCCGGCATGGATGGGTCCGGGTGAATGCAACACGGAGAACAGCAAAATCAAGGAGGTTAAAGCCTTACTCCACATGCTTTTCTAGCCTTTGCTTCGCGAATTGGAAGATGTATCGCGGATCCGTTCCTTCATCAGGGGAGCTGGCTATCCCAAATTTCAATTGAACATCGATTTTTTTCTTTTTCTGTTCTCTTACAATTTCATTCGTTTTGAGGGACTCCTTTAACCTCGAGCGTACAATATTCATTCGATCTGGATGGGTCTCAGGTAGCAAGAGGGCAAAAACGCCATTCTCCAGATAAGCTCTCTTATCGACATTTCGGATAGATAAAGAAATGCCATTGGAAAGATCCCTAAGAAGCTTATTGGTCTGATTTTCTCCATACTCCTTTTGAATCTCGGTAAAATATTTGATCTCGACAAGCAATAGCACCAGAGGTCTTTGGTAGCGTGCGCTGCGCTGTACCTCCTCCTCAAGGTCGATCTGAAAGCGTCTATAGTTAGGAAACTCAGTTACTTCATCTAACATAACCCGTTCATGATAGTTTTTTTCCAATACTTGATATCGTTGAACCAGCTTCTGCAGATGCTCGCCAAACAAGCTGGAAAAGATGGCGATAAGCGGAAAGAATAAAAGCCAGATTAAATCATTCAGGGTTATTTCGGAGATCGTCTTATAAAAGTAAATTCGGGATAAAATCACGGTTCCATGTCCGAAAACGAACAGGATGGAAAAAAGCAGGGCTTCGTTTAATCCGCGGATGAAGCAAACCACGATCAGCAGAGCCGAAAGCATAAAATAAAGGTAGTTATAAGGATGAAATTGGATAGAAAAAATAATGTAAATGCATATCAAGATAACAGAAAGAAAAACCCCTAGCAGATAGAAGTAGGTTCTATCACTTTTGCTTGTCATCCCATATACCCTCGCTTTCCGCTAATAAGACTTGAAGTTGATCAAATGAAAAGGCATCTTTCTCCTGTAAGTCTACAAAGCCACCATAATAGGGGGAATGGGAGTCTTGGACCTGCAAAAGGTAGAGTCTTTCTGCGATTTCCTTTATAAGCTGCTTCTCTTCTGTTTTTTCTAAGATGCGAAGAGCCAATCCGTAAACGGCAGGGGATTCAAATGCTGCCATAGGTTGACCTTCAGGAGAGTAGATGCCCACCAACCGCTCCTGTTGTTCCCATTGCTTTTTAATGAAAGATACCGTTTTATCATCATCTATTCCAGCTTCCCATAGATGAAGCGAGGTATAAAGGCTATCGATTAAGTTGACTTCTTGTTGAGGAAGCCATTGGTTTTGTTGGTAATCAAAGGTTTTGCGATAAAGTCCACTAGCTAACCGAGCGTTCTCTATTAACTGTAACGAATGTTGGTAGACCTCTTCCCAAACCGGGTCGTCAGCAGACAATAGCTTCATCGTGTAAAGGTCGAGATAAGAAATGGTAGTCCTACTTGTTCTTTCATTATCTACCGTATGATAAAAATCCACGAGACAAAAATCTTCCCTTAGATTCCACTTTTTCACACCTTCGGCTAGGGCTAAGGCTTGATGAAGGTGGGAAGTCTCGCCCCATAGGCGGTATCCTAAGAGGAGTCCCCGAATGATCCGAAGATCGTCTATACTGGCATTGCTTTCCGCTTCGAGCTTTCGAGCGGGATCTATCATCCACCTTATAATACTCTCCTTCATTAAAAGATGCTTATTTAGAAATTGCACTTGCTGATCAAAAAGGTCCTTTTTCTGTTTGTTTACGGCATAGAGTAGCAGCAGCCCCGTAGATTCTGATAAGTAGGCATGATTTTTGGCTACATCCGCAACGATCGGATGATCATCCCGCAGATTGGTATACACACCTCCTGAAGCATCCAGCATATGGTTAACGAAAAAGTGATAGAGAGGACTGTCCGAGTCATCCGGGACAATTTTTAATGGGGGTTGGAACTCACAGCGATAAATAAGTAGGAAGAGGCAAAGTAGAAAACCTCCTAAAATATAGCGCTTGCGATTCATGGTGTTCTCCTTACCCGTAATATAGAAAAAACCGACTCCATCCCAAAGAAAGAATCGGTCGGTTGCACTACTCGCTCCCGATTTTCCAAGTGCCCACTGTACAGAAAATCGTTCATCGCATCCATTGATTTAGTTACTTCATAATATAGCATATGAAGAATCAATATAAAATAGCAGTATAAAAGAGCTGCTCTCGCAGCCCTTCGTTAGGGTATTAAATCAATAGCCAATTGAGCCAAAAGGGCTTGGCCATCTGCATTGGGATGAACATCACCGGGAATGAGATATAGATTTTGCTTTGAAAGCATGAGCGATGTAAATCGAATCTGATTCATAGCTTTTTATTGTCGTGTTGGCTCATTTGACTTATTTGGGCGGCTGTCTTGCCGGGGCCCGGCTGTTTGTGGATCAGAATTCTAGCTTGGGTATGGCTGTTCAGGTGGTGGAAAGGAAAAAGAGAAGGAGCTCTTGGAAGACATGAACAAGCGATCATTGGAAAGGGTGTGAATCAACGGATTGCTGTAGAATTTGATTTCAAGGAGGATATCAAATGAGAAAAAAGTGGGTAATTTCTGTCGCTTTGGCAGGTGGGATTGGACATTTAAGCCAGTGCCGGCTTTGCAAGTGGTGGTAATTTCCTTAATAGAAAAGGAGAAACCATTTGTTACAGTTCAAAGGTGAAAAGAATGAATTTTTATCTTTGCTACCTTTTCTTTTTCCTTTTGCTTCTGGTTAGAATATCAAAGCCTAGTTCACCGTTCGGTTTTCACAATGGGGGCACCTGACTGAATTTCCTCCCAGTTCAGCAACAAAAACATCTAAATCTATTTGAAGGGGGCAGGGAAATTGTTTTTCACAATGTTGACATATAATAAAAAGCCTAAGTATGCCATTACCACCTTCTTTCAATTCATAATAAAAACAACGAACGATTTTTTTATTTGGACTCCTCTGTTCTAGTAATTTGTTTGCGGGGCCGATTCTTCAGCTTCACAAACAAAGCACCGGATTCAGTTTCTCTATAGAATCGAATTCCTATGAGGGCAAGCGGTGTCCATATTTCCTTAAAGCGAAAATAAGGAAAGGAAAAGCTAACGGATTCGGTCATATTAAAATGCTGCGATAAACTAATAGAGAATGTTGGACATGTCATTATGTCAGACCATGATTTACAAAGACTTAAGCGATAGAAAGGCATCCCATGATAGGGGATGCTCTTATTGATAACTTTTTTGCATCATAAAAGGGTTTTAAAGGGAGTCGTCGAATTAACTATTTTTGTTAACGACTTTCACCTAGGAGGTTGCAGGATTGAAAAAACGAACGTTGTTCATGTTGATCATCTTTTCCTTGTTCGGCGGATTTGCCTTAGCTAATTCCGGTTCTTATTTTAAGGATCTACCGGCAGATCATTGGGCCTACCCCGCTGTAAAATCTTTAAGTGAATCGGGCATCATCAATGGATTTAATGATGGAACTTTTCGGCCGAATCAGTATGTAACAAGGGCTGAATTATCCCAGATTTTGCATAAACAGCAGGAGGCGATTCAAAAGGAATTCCGTCAAGTCAGTGGATCCGAGGAAGATAAGACGATTAATGCTGTAGCGAATGCCCTTCGCTCTACGGTAGTTGTTAGAGCTTCTTCCAATCAAGGTGCTGGATTTTTTGTGGACCAGAAGCATATTTTAACCGCAAAACATGTGGTTGGTGATCAGAAGAATGTTAAACTATCCTTGTTAGTTGGCTCTCCTTTTGAAGGTGAAGTCATCGCTACAGCCCCCAAACATGACCTGGCCCTTATCAGAATAAAAGGAAGTATTGAACAGGTTAAACCTCTTAAGATAAGTGATAGTTATAGGGTTGGACAAACCGTCATTTCCATAGGCCATCCTCTTGAGTTCAGTTACACCGTCTCCAAAGGGGTAATCAGCGTAGCTGATCGTGGATATGAGGGTAACCGGTATATTCAATTCGATAATCCGATCAACTTAGGAAACTCAGGTGGCCCCCTTATAAATATCAATGGCAATGTAGTTGGACTTGTAGCTAGTAAAGTCTTGGAATTTACAAGGAGTGATACGAAGGAGAAGGAATCCTTTGACGGAATAGGACTAGCTGTTAGAGCAGAGGAAATACAAGAGTTCCTTAAACAACATCAATAGAGTGCCTGTCACCACCTGGATTTTGTCTAATTTTGTATTAAGGTCCTTCTCAGGGGTGATACCCTACTTAAGTTATTTTTAATAATCAAGGCCTGTGCTCATCCCTGCTCGGATGTAGATCAGCTACAGAAATTGATCTTAATCGACTATTCCTGGATTCGGATGGAATTCATAAGTCGTGTGTTCATTAGCTCAATAATGGCAGGAGTCGATTCCATAATTTACTTCTCATGTAAATGATTTAATTTATGTGAAAAATAAGCTATCATAGTAGAGTAGAAAAGACGAGTATACTTAGAATTTAGTAGGAGTGTGTATATGAAAAAAATTATGGGTGCTGCCCTGTCCCTCATGTTAATCGTTTCCCCTTTGTCTGCTTTCGCATCGATTACGGACGAGGTAGACAGGATTAAGGCTACATATCCTCAAGAATGGTCACAGCTAACTCAGCTAGGCGTGAGTGACCAGGAAGTGGCTACATACTTGGATGAAGTGGTTAGCAAGCTAAAGGAAGAAAACATCACGGAAGCAAACCTTTCCGAGCGCGCCAAGATAGTGGGTCTACAGGTCCTTCTGAATGAAAAACATAGCAATCTATTAAATGCTTACAATAGTGATGCATTTAATGAGGAAGAGCTTAAGAAAAACGCCTCTTTCGTGAAGAATATCGTGAAGGAATATGTCGTTGACCAACCATCGACTGGCGGAGGTGGTGGAGGCGGAGGATCGATCAGCGTCACTCCTGTCCCTGTCCAAGCTGTGGATGCCCCTTTGCTGACAGTAGACATGCTTAAAAAGCAGGAGGGTATTGGATTGGTGGAGCTGGAGCAGGCTTCCTTTGCCTTTAAGCTTGACCAAGCATTCATTGATTTGATTTTACAAGATTCCTCTATTAAGCAATTGGTAGTGAAGACCGGAAATCTATCACTCTTGATTCCTACGGATTCTTTAAAAGGAAAAACCGCAGTCAGTCTTTCCCTTAAAGAAATGGACATCCAGGGATCAAAAACACTAACTGCGGGATACCAAGTAGTTATGGAAGGAGATATCCTAGCCGATCTTGCCCTAGAGATGACCTATGCAGCCCAAAGTCTTAGTCTGAATCGCATGGTATCCGTTGAGGTAAATTCCGCGACACAGCTTACTAGAGTTCCGGCTCTATTTAGCCAGCAAGACCAAACGGTAACTGTGAAAATCGAGAATGTTCAAAACGGAAAAACCTATGCAATCTTAAGCAATGAGGTAGACTTCTCGGATATCCAGCAGCATTGGGCGAAGGAAAACATTCGGACCATGGCAGCCAAGATGGTTGTGAAAGGAATGCCTAATGGAGAGTTTGCTCCAAACAAAGTGATCACTCGTGCCGAATTTACAACGCTTTTAGTAAAAGCACTGAACTTGCAGTCATCGGGCAATGCTTCTCTGCCATTTAAGGATGTGAAATCAAACGATTGGTTTGCCCATGATCTAGCCATTGCGTACCAAGCTGGAGTCATCCAAGGTTTAAGTGCGAACACGTTTGCCCCATCAAAAGCACTGAGTCGTCAAGAAATGGCCGTCATCTTAGCGAAAGCCCTTGAACTTCAAGCTGGATCTTCTGAACTCGGCTTCGATGATAAGAATCGCATCGCTTCTTGGGCTCAAGATGCCGTATCTTCGGTAGTTCAAAAGGGCTATATGAAGGGCTTGAGCGATAAAGAATTTGCACCGTTGAAGCAAGCTACTCGTGCTGAAGCAACTACCATTCTTTATCAGGTGCTGAAGGAAAAGGGTTATATAAATTAATAATAGAATGCAAAAAAGCTTCCCCTTACATGGGGAGAGTCCTATGTAAGAAAAAGAAAGATTGTTATTCTAGCCATAATTTCAAATAAGCTTTCGAAGAGGGTGACCCAAAAGTGAGACTTTAGAGGGTCTCCCTTTTATTTTTAACAAAGAAATCACGTGGTAATAATTGGAACTATATCCTTAGAGGGAGCCTTACATACGCAAATGAAGAAGGATTTTGGTTCGCAGAACCGAAGTTATCCTGGTTAGAATAGGGTGATGGAATCCGGGAGGGATTTTACGATACCCGCTTTAGCACAGATGCGGCTTGTTTCACATAGGGAGGGCTACCGGAAGTTTAGGGATCCAGCCAATTTGGAAGCCATAGAAAAATATGCAGCCTTTTTCTTGGATTTTGCCAAAACACATCAAGGTCGAACAAAAAACGACGGCTATCTCGGCAAATGGTGGGAGTTCAGTGGAAAGGAGCAGGGAGTATACATGGAGTAGTTGAAGCTCCAGCTGAGCCCATGAGCAGGCGATGAAAGAGCTAAGTATGGAGGCGTTCACGGTTTGTTCTTTCATACTACTCTCTTCCATCTTCTCTATATTACCTCACATATTGTACTAGAGTTGTGCAAGGTGGCGATAGTACTTTTATTTAGGGATGATGTCACGTTTCTATCGATGGATAGGTCTAATGTTGTAGATTCTGATTAAATCAGGGGTTTTTATATCCCCTAGGAGACATAATACTTTGCTTCGTGTAGTTGTATTTTCTTGTCGCATCAACAGCTCATGTCGAATTATAAAGATTTTTAAAGATTGATTGATTGAATAATAGGAAGTTATAATAAGTATAAATGGTAAAAATTAACTATAAACTAACAAATAGTTACAAAACGTGGTATTTTTGACTTATATCAAGAGTATTATACAAATTTTTTGTAGACATTTTGTGAAAATGTATTATTATAGAGATGTGGTATTTATTGGGTAAAGTTCCAATTGTGACACACTACCTCTATGATAACATTATAGAATGGAATTTTTCCGTGTGGAATAGGTCCTTATTCTTAAATTAGCCTAGTAAACTATATCTAATTCATCCTATTTAATCGAAGAGAATGGATATGATTTTCTAAATAGCAGAAGTTTTTTTGCTTTTTTTGCTGGGTTAATTTACAAAATTATATAAATACTACCATATTAATTGATCTTTCTGTTGAAGGGGGGGGTACTATAGATTCAGGACTTCTTTGCTTATCCTTCAATGAGCAATCAAGTAGGGAAGGGGGAGATTGAACCACAATCTAGTGAATGAAGATAATTAGGTAAAAAGGTTTAAATTCAAACAAAGGAGAAGGAGAATGAAGAATTTATTTAAAAAGATGAAGCAAAAGACAGTGGCTTTGTCTCTGGCGATCCCGCTATTAGTCAGTTCAACTGCCTATGGTGCGATCATTGACAACGGGACGGTCCAATTGGGGATTAATAATGAAGGGCATTTGAACGTTTGGGGAGGCACGCCGTCATGGGAGTCCTATACAGAGGCGGTTGGTCTTCGTTATATCCCTACAAATGGTGAATCAACTGCTCCTGGATGTCTGTGTGAAGGGTGGGGGGTAGCGAATGCTGATCCTGCTACTGGTTCATTTGCAGGATATGCGAACGTTTCTAGTGATGGTGGTGTAAACAACTTAAATGTAGTTGAAAGTGTAGTTACTGCTACATATGACCATACTCTCTCTGAATCTGAAGGAAGCGCATTTAAATCTGTCGTTACCACTGGCGGTGGACGATTGAAGGTTACTCATGAATATAAGCCGGCCTCTACACCAAATCTATATGTTGTTGAAGTAACTATGGAAAATATCGGTACAGACGAAATTGGGGATCTTCGTTATCGTCGAGTCATGGATTGGGATATTGCACCCAGAACGTTTAGTGAGCATGTAGAACTTCACGTAGGAAATGCTGCTAACGTGATTCGTGCAACGACCGACGGGTTCCACTCTGCTAACCCGTTGTATATTTATTCTCCTAGTTCCGGGGGACCCGCTGCTACACTTATTCCTGGTTCACCAGATTACATGTCCACATATGCTACTGACCAAGGATCACTATTTGATTTTGGATTTGGCAGTTTAGCTGTGGGTGAGACTCGCACATTTAAGACCTATTACGGAGCTGCAGAAACCCGTGATCAAATTTTGAACGCTCTAGCTAATGAGGGAGCTGAGGTATATTCTCTTGGAATTCCAAGTGGATCTAGCGGAGAGCCTCTATTTAACGGCCCACATATCTTTGCTTTCGGTTTTGGTGGAGTGGGTGGAACTGTAATTGCGCCACCAGCGCCTGTGTTTGATCCGACTCATGCTTTGCCAACGCCAAATCCTCGTCCAGAGCAAAGTATTGAACTGCCTCCTCACCTTGTTCAACCAACTGTTGAGGTAAGCTTTGAAGGGAATGTTCGTGGTGAAAATGGTGAGTATCTAGCAAAGAAAGAAGAAAATCAAGTAGTATGGGCTAATGTTTATTTGGACAATCTACAAGACGCGAAAGGTCTAGATTTCACTCTATCCTTTAGTCCTAACAATTTAGCTCTTGATCCAAAGGCTGTAACTGGCGAGTATGGAGCTAAAAACTACATTGACTTTGGTGAGTTTACTCATAAGGATTTACACTTGATTTATAATATGGATAAAATGGCTGATGGAAAGGTTAATTTGAGCTTTGCATCCAAGAATGCAGTAACAGGATCTGCAACGATTAGAATTCCGTTTATCGTTACTGGAAACACAGATAGGGAAATTGCCTTTGTTGGTGTTCAAGATTTAGTTGTAGTTAATTCGGACTATGAAGAAATACCTGTAGAAGATTTCGTAAAGCAAATTATTATTCGTACGAAAGGTACTGTTACAGGAAAGGTTACTCTACAAGGCCGTGAAGTTTACAAAGGATCCAGAGTGGTTGCGATGAAGTTAAATGCATCTGGCGCTTGGACAAAAGAAGCAGAAACAGTAACTCACAATACATATGGTGAGTTTGCTTTTGACCTTGTACCAGGTGAGTATATCTTCCTTGCTGACCGTGAGAAATATCAATCCGCAGTATATAAAGAATCTATTGAACTTGTTCAGGCAGATGAGTTTGATATTGAGATGAAACTTAATACTGGGGATGCGGTAGGAACTCGCGGAGTTCGTATCGGGGATGATAAAGTCAACCTTCTTGACTTGACCAGCTTCGTTGAAGACTATGCTCTAAGTTTACCAGCTTCTGCAGACCTTGAGTACTTTGCTGCTGACTTCGATGGCAATGGAAAGGTAGATGTAATTGATTTCTCCCTTTTAGCTATGAACTACAACCTAAAAGGTATTGCAGCTCAAGAAGGAAAATCAACACTAGATGAGTTCATATCCTACCTTGAAACAGTTGATACGTTAAAATAATCATATAGGGATTTTTATACTTAATAGCTAGCACTTGAAAATTCAAATTCAAGTGCTTTTTTCTATTTCGTTAGTATTTGATGTCATTAATCTAGCTTATTTATCTTCACAAATAGGATAAAATTGTCCTAACCGTTACACGTCAAGAAGCGACTGATGCAAAATTTGCTGATTCTATTCAAAACGAATTTGTTCCGGGGAAGGGTGCCAATCGAGCTGACGCGTCAACTATCCTCTATCTAATGATAAAGCAATTAGGTTATTCGAACTAGACACCCAATTGCCATCCAGTACTCAAAGAGGCAGGAGTATTTTCCTGCTTCTTTTTTCTCATGTAAAAAATGAAAAATATCCTACAAAAAAGGAGGAATTTAGGGGATGGAGTCGAATCTTTTTATGGTGAACTATCTCTTTGATAGGTAAAATATCCTACTAAATTTAAAAATGATTGGGAGGTATGGATGAGAAACTAGTATAAAAGTTTAAGGTGGATAGGAAAGATAGATGTTTACAATTAACAGATGGGAGGAATATAACTTGTCAAGCAGAGTTTCAAGGGTGTTAGCTTTAAGTTTGACAATAGTTTTAATGTTGATTTCACCTGTACTCGCTGCTCCCTTACCAACCCAGCCTATTAAGTACTTGGCCCTGGGGGACTCTTTAGCGGCTGGAATGATCCAGGATGGGACAATTAATAAGGGCTACTCCGATTTCTTGGCAGAAAGGTTTAATGGCTTAGGATACTTGGGTTCCTACCAGGAGCGATATGCTTATCCTGGTTATACATCGGAGGATGTTCTCTCGGATATTCGTAATGACGTCAGAAAGTCCATTCCAGGATCGGAAGATGTTATGGGCATTCAGGAAACTATCCGCCAGTCCAACGTTATCAGCTTAACTGTGGGAGCAAATGATCTGCTTGAACAAATCAGTGTGACAGAAGCGGCGTATGCAGATCCGGGTCTAGTTTCCAGTGTATTAACAGAAGTAGCAAGCAATGTTAGCGGAATATTGATTGATATTAAAACTTTAAACCCGCAGGCACAAATTTATGTGATGGGTTATTATAATGCCTTCCCATATTTATCGGATGAGCAGCAACAGCTTGTTGTATCTTTGATTGAATCCTTGAACGACATCCTTGAGCAGGCAGCCGTTCAAACAGGAGGGATATACGTTCCTACATTTGACGCGATCGCAGCAAACTATGCTGGATATATCCCTAATCCTATGAATCCTCATCCATCTGTTCAGGGATATGAAGTGATAGCAGAGCAGTTTTGGAACGCGATGAAGTCCAGCTTGCCGATTAATAGGGTAGAAGCGGCACCGGATAAGTCTACATATGTATCAGGTGAGAGAATTGCTTATAAAGTGAAAATGGAAAATGCAGCTAACCTAGCTCAGATGGCTTTTAAAGTTAATTTTGACCCATCTCGTTTACGGTATGTAGCATATGAAAAGGGAGGAGTTTTGGTTAATAATGAGATTCCGCCCCAGGTAATTAGTCGTACTCCTGGAACCTTTGATGTGCTTCTTGTAAGCAATCAGTTGAGAGATTCGGAGGGTAATCGGCTTTCTGGTTTAGAGCTTGTAAGTAAAACAGAGAAGACGGATCTAATCACTTTGTATTTTGAAGTGATTTCCAAGCCTACGGAGTTTACCCATGCTTTGCAAATCCGAATTGAATCGTTGAATGCTTATACCTTTTTAAACGATAAATTTAAAGAAGTTCCTGTTAGCCTTTCCCAAGAACAAAATATCTCGCTAAATTACAACGGAAAGGTTTCCGGTTTCGTTTCTCTTGATTCTTCACCGATCAAGGAAGGGTCAAAGGTGATTCTAGAATCGGCCGTTAATCCGCTTGATCGGAAGGTTATTACATTAAGCTCTACAGGTACCTTCGAAATTCTGGCAACACCTGGGCAATACCATGTTTACGCATTAAGGGACAGATTCTTAAGCAAAAAAGTTCCAGCCATTACCTTAACAGCGGGACAGCGTTATTCCGTGCCTTCCATTCAGCTTCTATCGGGTGACGCAGATCTGGATGATGTAGTTGGTCTTTCCGATCTAACCAATCTGGTTGAAGAGTATCACCATACACCAGTGACAGCGGACTTCAATTTAGATACTTATGTTGATTTGGTGGATTTGGGGTATTTGGCTAAGAACTATAGGTTCCAGGGGGACCTTGGCAGTAAGCGGTCAGAATACTGATCAAATATTTACAACTAGAAGGAGGAAATGATGAAGAGAAATAAGTGCTTTAAGTTAATATTGTGTCTTATGCTGGTATTCTGCTCGCTGCCTCAACTCGTCGGTGCGGCAGGAGCGGAGGCTTATATTGAATTGGACAAGGCAGAAGTTAAAGTTGGCGATTCCATAACGGCAACCGTCAATTTAAGGGAAGTAACCCAAGTTTCAGGTGCGGAAGTTAATTTAAAATTCGATCCGGAATACTTCAGACTCAGCGGAGCCGGTGGATCTTCGGTTGCGGTAGTGGGCCCTCTAGCAAGCAGCTTTCAAATTAAGGATATTCGAGGAACTGATGGTGTGGTCATGGTTGCCGGAGCAAATACTCCTGCGGCAAATGGTGATTTTGCTTTTGCCACGCTGTCTTTTGTAGCGATAAAACAGGGAGCAACAAGAATCGAGTTCAGTTCGAATGCTGAAGTTGTATCAAATAAAGAGTCCATTTTCATACCATCAACGCCTTTAACGGTCAGCATTGCTTCAGGTACTCCAGTCGTAACACCTCCAGAAGTTGATGACGGGAGATATACAGGTGGAGATAACCAACAACAACCCCTGCCTTCTAATCCACCTGCAACGAATCCTGGTGGAGCAACCCCAGGTGGCGGTGGTGGAGGAGCAGGAGCACCTGCACCAGTTAACACTCTTCCTGTACCAAAAGCTGACGGTCTAAACAAAATTGGTGAAACGGTGAAAAAAGAGCTTGGAAATGAAGGCGGGGTTATGTCGGCTGATAAGGTTCAATTGACCTTACCAAATGGAGCGTTATTGAGTGCTATTGAGATTACAGCCGATAAAATCACTCCTATCGGGTCCACCTTAATCCAACCGACGAATAAGAATCTATCCTTTGCAGGGCCAGTATACCAATTTGGGCCGGAAGGAACGAAGTTTGAGCAACCTATCACGCTTACCTTTACGATTGACTCCAATCTTACAGGAGATGAACTGGAAAAAGCAGCGATCTACTATTTCAACCCTGATAAGAAGGTATGGGAACGGATTGGTGGAAAGGTAGACAAAGCAAATGGAAACATATCGGTTCAAATTAATCACTTTAGCATCTACGCCGTTATGGTTCAAAATAAGACCTTTGAGGATATAAACACACACTGGGCTAAAAAGGAAATTGAAGTATTAGCGGCCCATGATATTGTCAATGGATACAGTGGAAAAGCATTTTTGCCAGAAGGACAGGTTACAAGAGCAGAGTTTATTACCATGTTAGTAAAAATGCTAAATCTTCCATTGTCATCTGATGAAAAAGCTATTTTCTCAGATGTTAACAAAACAGATTGGTTTAGGACTTACGTTAATACAGCTCATGAGTCAGGCCTTATTAAGGGAGCTGATGGGAAGTTTAACCCTAATCGAAAGATTACTCGTGAAGAAATAACAACCATCCTTATTAATGCACTTAAGAAGGACAAAGAACTTGCTGAGCTGACAGATGAAGAAATGAAGAAGCTGCTGCCTTTCCAGGATGAAACGGAGATTGCGGGATGGGCTAAGAAGCATGCGAGTCTCGCAGTAAAAGCAGGACTAATTATGGGGATCAGCAAGGATCAATTTGCTCCGAAGATGAATGCAACGCGTGCACAAGCAGCGGCAATGATCTATCGTACGAGGAACTATTCAACACAGGATTCCGCTAATGAATAGCGGACTCCTTTTATACGGAAGGAAGAGGATGCCGGTGAAAAGGCGACTATCAAGGATGATGGCAGGAATACTGGCTCTAGTGCTTCTAGGTTTTTTTGTTGCCCCCCCTGGAGCTCAAGCATTAATCAGTATTTCGCCTGATCAACTTCGGGTCATGAAACCCATTGTGCTAAAGCTTGAAGGATTAACCAAAAATGAATTGCGCAGAGTGTTGGAGATCGCAGAGGATAAAGTCCGATACACCGTTGATGACAGTGTGTTTATGGGTAAAAATTTCAAAAAGGAAGATCTGATCTTTCTTATAAGTGTGATGAGAAATCCAACAATCATGACGGATGACTATTGGACACTATTGCTCGAGGGAATTAAAGCGGAAGATGCAAATCTGGTCTTACAAGGTGCGCAGCCTCTCATTACAGAGATTCTAAAGCGTCCAAACGCATTTACCTTGATTTCTGAGGTGAATAACATTCTCTCATTAGCTTTCGAAATAGCGGAAGACTCACTGTCTATCCCCAACATTCAGCCTGTGCTTAGCAAAATTAGGATGCTTCCAACATCACAAGCGCGCGCTTTGATATCACTTGTTGAAAGCAAGGGGAAAATGGCTTTATTCAATGATTACGAAAAAGAAGTCATTCGTTCGTATGGAGTAACAAAAGATGACCTTCTTGTGGCTTTGCGTGTAATCAAAGGATTAAGCGATGAGCAAATAAGAATCATTTTAGATTTCAGTTCCTCTACTAGCTACTCGGATCTTGTGAATGTTTATTATGGCCTGGTCAATCAGTTGACACCGGCGGAAAAAGCAAGCTTCTTAAGTCGCACAACTCAAATGATAGAATTAGCCGCTCACCTAAGCAAGAACATGCTGGATGAACTGGATGCTTTAAAGGAAATCAAATCATCACCGCTCCATGTTCTGGTATATGGAGTTACAGATCCAATGGATCAAGCGATTCTTGAAGTAGTGGGCCTTAATGTTACAGCATTCAATCGGGCTGTTCTTGGATTGACTAATGCGGAAAGATTATTGCTTGCCGATGTTGCAACGACACTGGGCATTGTCCAGTATCCGAATAATATGGCGGAAGTGTTGGATCAGCTTGCTGCGTACAAGACACAATTAACCTTTATTAATCGACTAAGCAACGAACAGCTCCAACTGCTCTTTAAGTTCAATCAAAGAAAATATGCGTTAACGGGATACAGCCTAACGCCGCAGGAAACTGATGCACTAGGGAAAATGGCCAAAGATGAAGCGGCTCGCTTGCTAAATGTTTTCCAGAGCAGCACTCTGGAGGATATCGAATTCCTTCGTCAAGGCATTCTAGGCGAGGATTGGAAAAGACTATTGTTATTTGTTTTGGCATATGAAGGGAAAATCCCAAGTGATTTGAAGGCCGGACTTTCATCTAAGGGAATAGGCCTAGGAAAGTCCGCAGGAATCGCCCTCGCTGCTAATCAATTGACTGTGGACCAGCTAAAAGCCCTAGCGAAAATCAGCAGCGCAAGTATTGATGACGTCATTAAGGCTAACCCAGTACTATCTACGGATGACGAAATGATGTTAAACGAAACAGGTCTCACTTATACGAACCTGAAAGCTATCACAACATCTATGACAACAGGGGAAAAAGACGTATTGGTAGATTTAATCTACAATCTACAAGAAAAGGCTTCAACAGTAAGTGGTAAGGTTCTTTTGCAGCATAAGCCAGAAAGCATGGATTTAACCGGAATCAAGATTCAGGTGCTTGAAACAGGTACTGTTATTTATTCCGGAAGTGATGGAAGCTATCAATTAAATCTGGATGCTGGTAGATATACCCTCTATTTTTCAAAGGCAGGTCATTTAAGTAAAAAGGTTATGATTGAAGTAGTTCCAGGAACAAGTATTCCGAACGTCACACTGCTTGCTGGCGATGCCAATACGGACAATAGGATCGGTCTCATTGACCTGACTGTGTTCGTTGATGAATATGGACTAAGCCGAACGACACCGGTTTTACGAGCTGACTTCAATGCAGACATTAGTGTGGACAGTCTTGATTTCGGAATATTAGCCTCAAACTATAGACTTGCTGGAGATTAAAGAAGAGTCAGACCCAAAACGAAGGATGACCCCGCATTGAATGATGCTTGGGGTCAGACCCTTAGGGGTCAGCCTCTCGATATGAATGAAATACGGAGGGAGAAAAGAAATGAGGGAGAAATCATGGCTACCCCGAATATTGGTTATTGCCATCTTAATGATGACCTTTATACCCTATTCGCCTGGGGCCTTTGCTAATACCGGACTGGCAGCAAGCGATACCGGGTTATTTGTTCAATTTGATAAAGAAGTCTTGAAACCGAGTGATCGAAGAGTAAATGTGAGCCTAAGCTTAAAAGGGGATTTGCCTCGGTACAAGGGAATAGAGCTGGAGGTAAGGCACAGTACTGATGCTATTCAGCCGGTTGGAACCAACCAAAATATAGTATCCTGGTCTTCCATCTTGGGTGAAGTACAACGGGCAGAAACGACTCTTGCCGGCTCATCCGTTTATGGGGCGGTCTGGAATCAGATTTTAACGGGCAGCGAACAACAGGTAGCCACCTTTGCTTTTGAAGCAAAGCCTGGTGCTGAAGCAAATAATGTCCTTCAAGTTGAAAAAGCCTATGTGCTAACTAATGGGGCCGATGGATATTTGCAAAAAGTTGAAATTCCGGTTAGTCAACCACAAACCTTAAAGGTTACACCTCGTGCATCAGATACGGTTGCTCCGGAGGTAACCCAATTTACCGTCAATGGTCAGGCAACACCTCCTGTACAGCTCAATGCACAAACAGCAAAGCCAACGATCCAGCTAAAGGTGATAGAAGAGGCACTCAATTTGGCTTCCAGTTTTATTCAGGTAGATGACACGGCGCCGATTTCATTGGCGGAATTTAGCCAAAGCTTTGATTCTAGCACGAATACCCATACACTTTCTCACACATTGCTGAATGCTTTGTCGCACGGACCGCATCTCCTTAGCTTATACCTGGTGGATCAGTCTGGAAATGAAACGCGTTCCGGGTTAATGGTTCTTGTAGATGCAGAAGTGCCTGCAACTCAACATATCATTGTCAACCAGTCTTCTTTGACAACCGTTCATGATTCAAGCGGAAAACCTTGGTTTATCGGTCCCACTCCGATCGTATTATTACAAGCGAAGCTAAGGGAAGCACTTCCTGGGGAAACGGCAACCATTCCGAATGATGGGACAGCCTCCAGCTTCTATAAGCTAAATGAAAGACCTTGGACCCTGTTTACGGATCCTATTCGCATTACAGATGGAGAACATGTACTGCGTTATTATTCAAAGGATCCTGCGGGCAACATGGAAGCTGAAAATAAGAATTCGGTCACCATTCGATACGATGCACCTCCGAAATTCAATATTGATGCATCGAGGTGGAAAGCCTACAATTCGGAAGGCTTGGAAAAAGATTGGAGAAGTCTAACTCTTGGAGACAGACTCGTCATACAATTACAGGCCTCAGAACCCAATCTTACACTTCGCCCATATTTGGGAACCATCCCTCTAACCAGCTATAAAGATAAGGGATATGGTCTATACGAAATTGAATATAAGATCCGTCCGGGGGATCGTGCGGTAAATGAACGCTTTATGGTTTTGGCAACCGATCGGTTTAACCAATCTGCGATGCTGATGTCGGCGGATGAAGTTACGGTTGATACCAACTTGCCAAATGCCTTTGCCTACATTGAAAATATGCCGAACATCAATCAATACTATAATGGTACAAATATTCCACGCCCAGTCTTATTTACCTTAGACGGAGCGGACATCCAGTATGCATTAGGCAAGGAAAATGCAACCTTTGAATACCTAGGAAGTCGTTTTGCTCCCATCCCTGCGGCGCAGCTTCATTCATTCTTGACGAATTATACGCCGAGTGTACCTCATGTTTATGATATAAAATATAGAGCGGTAAGTGCGTCTGATATCCCGGGTATGCAGAAGGAACTAACTTTCAGATATGATGCGCAGGCACCCGAGCAGCCAAGTGTGGCCAGCGTGAATCCATTCAGCAGTGCCGCCGGATTAAGCGTCATTCCAGAGTCAGTACCCAATGCTTATAAGACCAACGCGAAATCTGTTAATATCATTGCAGCAGTAAGTTCACCGGATGCGGACTTGATTCGCTTAAAGCGTGGAGCAACCATCATTGCGACGGCAAAATTCAATGGTGGAAGCTATGAGTTCAGAAATGTTTCCTTACTACGCGAAGGGTTAAATTCCTTTAATATGACGGTTGTAGATCTTGCAGGAAATGAAAGTAATCCTACAGCCTTTACCATTAATAGGGAGACATTAACACCACAGTTTACAATTACGGAAATTCCGGGAGGTAAACTTCGAATCAATTCCAATTCGGAAATCAGTGAAATTCTAACAGCAACACCTGCATCGACATTTACTGAATCGGTGAAGAATACCCTTCGAACAGACCGTTCTGTAACAATAGATCGTCCAAGCGGGAAGGTTACGATTCGAGCTAAAGATGAGTTTGGACAAGTGTTTGTGGGTGAATATCATTCGGTTGGCTTAACCGGAGGAAGAGATGTTGTAGAAGGCGATGCGTTCACAGTTCGCATACCGGAAGGTGCGTTCCCAGCAGGAACTACCTTGGTGGTCGAATCAAACGAAACAGAGGACCTGCCACCAGGATACAGTCCTTTGACATCCCTATTGTCCTTCTATTTTGACGGTTTAGAGCCTGAGGATGGAACATGGGTAGATTTATCGATGAGAATTCCAAATTTCTTCTCGCTCGGTATTATGCCGCATGAAATATTCCTGCTTCATTACTCTGATGGAAGATGGGAAAGAGAGAGTATCTTAAACCGGGAAATCTTCTATACAACCGGTATGGTATTTGAAGGAACAGATTTAATTATTCACTTCAAGGCTCGTAAATTTTCAGGCTACACATTTGGGGTTGAGCAGACCGCTCCAGAAATCCAGAATCTAAAGCTCAACGATACTTCCGTTGAATCCGTAACGGATAGTGTTTATGTTCATACGAATGAATTAAGACTAGAGGGCTCGGTAACTGAGTCCGTATACATGGAACTTTTCAGAGATGGGGAGACCGTTACGGAAAGAACGTATATGGAGCAAGGACTATTTACCCTTTCTTCAGCTTTGGAAAGCTTGGATGGCCAGACCTTGAACTATCGACTATTAGCAACAGATAGTACAAGTGAGTCTGCAGAAAAAACGTTTAGTGTTTATGTGGATAACGTAGCGCCTGTTATATCTATTTTAAATCCGGAATATGAAGCCGGTGAGATCAATCTGACAAGCACGCAGTTAACCGGGAATATATTCAACCTTCAAGTAAGCACCAGGGACGGTTCCGGAACCGTTACACATGCCGTTTACAATGAGTTAGGCCAGCAGCTTGGCACTTCATCCGATAGAGCTCACAGCTTTAGCCTATCCATTGCAGAGGGAGTAAATATTTTTACAGTAAAGAGTTGGGATCCATTTGGAAATGAAAGTGTACAAACGGTAACGATCAATTTGTCCATAAATCGTTTCCTCCTGCTAAATAAGCCGGTAGATTCAGAAACGACTAGCGGAAATGTGGCCGTTGAAGTGAGAACGAGTTCTCCTACCGTCACATATAAAGTCAATGGACAAGTGATTGGAACCTTCGACAGCACGAGCGGTACCGTTTCTCAGTTCGTTGCGCTTCAAGTGGGCAGTAATACTATTGAAATAGAAGGCGTAACGGGTTATGAAACCCTCCGTTTAACTGTCATTCGCTTCGAAACGGATGTACCGGTCATTAATACCGTAGGGGTTTGGGTAGGGGATCAGCAGCTGACCGCAGTTCCGAGAATCACAAAATCTAATTTTGAAATCCGAGGAACATTGGGAGTAGACGGAACCGTAACCGTCAATCACTCTACTGATGGAGTTACTCGTGATGGATTGTCCTTTGTCTACCCAGTACAGGTTGGTCAGGAAAACTTTGTACCGCATGTCTATACTGTTAGCGCGATTAACACTATAGGCCAGGCAGTACCGGTAACAGAAGAAGTTTATGTGGATACCGTTGCACCTACCCTCTCTTTGGTGTCGTCTCCAGCCACCACATCGGCTTCTTACACGCTAAGAGGTAACGTGCTTGATGGAGACATCGAAGGGACTTCCGTTCAGATTAATGTTAATGGTCAAAGCTTCACGAAAAATGGAATTGGAGACTTCAACCAGAGCGTTACACTTCAGTTAGGCACAAACCATTTTGTTATTAGAGCAACAGATCGTGCAGGGAACGTAAAGGAGCAAAACTTTACAGTTACCTACGCACCAACAGCACAACCAGATACTACAGCACCAGACATTACGATTAGTTCTGCAACCCAAGTTAGAAGTGCAAGCTATACGTTAACCGGGATAGTAACGGACAATGACTCCCATATTACGCTTACAATTAATGGAGTATCTGTTCCTTTAACAAATGGCCAGTTCAGCTATGCTGTTACGTTACAGGCAGGGGAAAACAGCTTCTCGTTAATAGCGAGGGATTCGTCTAATAATCAAGGAACACAGCCATTTACCGTAACCTATACCCCACAACAAGGTGGCGGCGGTGGCGGTGGCGGCGGTGGCACTGCACCAGTAGTGCCAAAAACACCCGAAAACGTCCATGAAGTAAAACCAGAAGACATTAGCGGTAAGGCGAAGGATGGAAAAGTAGTTGTTAGTGTATCGAAGGATAAAGACACGATTGACCTACCAGCTAATACAGCCAATCTCTTAGGAAGCAATAGTTTAGAAATTCAAACAGAAAATGGAACATTTGCTATTCCTTCTGAAGTTCTCAAATCATTAGCTGACCTTCTACCTGCGGAACAATTAAAGGATGCTAAAATTTCCTTTAAAGCAACTAAATTAGAGGGAACAGCTAAAAACCAATTGCTTTCGAAAGCTGGTCAAAATCAAGGCGCTAAATTAAATGCTGCGGGTGAAATCTTTGAATTTGAACTGTCCATTATCAACAAGGATGGAAAAGTGACGAAATTAAGCAGCTTTGCTAAACCTATTTGGATTTCGTTTAAGGTTAATCCGAATGCAAATCCTAAATTAATCGGTATCTACTATCTTCCTGATAACGGAAGCCTGGAATATCTGGGTGGACAGTTGAAGGATGGAGTAATTTCGGTTCAGGTCTACCACTTCAGTAAATATGGAGTGCTGGAATACAACAAAAATTATGTTGACGTAGCGGCTAACTATTGGGCAGCTCCTGTCATCCAAGAATTATCAGCAAAGCACATCATTAAAGGCGTGAGCCAAAATGAATTTGCCCCAATGGCTAATGTAACAAGAGCACAGTTTGCTACACTTCTTGTCCAAGCTCTAGGCTTGAAGGCTAGCGGAGAAGCGAAGTTCAGCGATGTACCAAAGAGTGCATGGTATGCTGAGTTTGTAGCTGCAGCCAATGAGGCGGGTATCGTTTCTGGTTTAGATGCACAAACCTTTGCACCTGATGCTGAAATCACTCGTGAGCAAATGGCGACAATGATCGTTCGTGCCTATGAAGTGAAGACAGGTAAGAAGGTAGAGCTTCAAAAAGGAACTTCTCACTTTACAGATCAGGACCAGATGAGCAGTTGGGCAATACCTTATGTCAATGCGGCTGCAGAAATCGAAATGATCAAAGGACGCAGCGCTGGCGTATTCGCACCGAAGGGATTAACGATTCGTGCAGAAAGTGCTCAAGTGATCTACAACCTACTAAATAAATAATGGGTGATTTTTTTAGCGACGGTATTGACCGTCGCTATTTTCTTTGGTCGGATTTCCATGAAGTCGAAGAGTATGTTAAAATCAACAAGGATCAAATTTGAACGATAAACAGGTGAAACAAATGAAACGAAAGATAATTTGATAACCTTTTGACTCAAATTTTATATTTCTAGATGAAACATTCAGTATGCATTGATACTTGGGTCTTTACAATATTAATAAAGAGTTAGTTAATCAACTAACGAAAAAGAACATCTAGATGTTAAATCTGTAATTATATCTTCCGAAATTAGATGGGGAAGATATTTTAATTTCAGAAGGGAGGCAAAGGATCTGAAACCTCTTGTACTACAACTTAGGCCGAAACAATGGACTAAAAACCTACTCGTCTTGGCCGCCCCGGTTTTTGCTGAAAAGTTTATTGATATACATGCAGTACTTGTGACGATCTTAGCTTTTTTCTGTTTTTCTTTCGCGGCAAGTACGGTCTATATCCTAAACGATATTCTCGATGTAGAGAAGGATCGGCTCCATCCGGAAAAGTCTAAGCGACCGATTGCTTCAGGCGCACTTAAAATCCGTACAGCTATTGGTATAGGTCTTTTTCTTCTGATTCTATCCCTATCTACAGCGTATTGGTTGGAGCCGCTATTTGCCGTAATCCTTGTGATTTATCTTGTTGTGAATGTGCTTTACTCCATTAAGCTGAAACATGTTGTAATCATTGATGTCATGATTATCGCCTTGGGCTTTGTCCTCCGAGGGTTCTCTGGAGCGGTTGTCGTAGAGGTTCGTATGACTTCCTGGTTTATTCTCTGTACGATGCTATTGGCCTTGTTTCTAGCCTTGAGCAAACGGAGGCACGAACTGGAGCTATTTAATGGGGACAAGCAGAGACAAAGAAAAGTGTTGGAGCACTATTCGACCGGCTTGCTCGATCAAATGATCTCTATCGTTACGTCCGCTACGATTATGAGCTATTCCTTATATACAGCGACATCTGGACCAAATGCCCTGATGATGTGGACGATTCCCTTTGTGATTTATGGGATATTTCGCTATCTCTACTTAGTACATATGCGAGAAGGTGGGGGCAGTCCAGAGAAAGTGCTGCTGGATGATAAACATATTTTAGGTACGGTTATCTTATTTGGTCTTACGGTTATGATCATCAAAATCTACTTTCAATAGAGGACAAAGAGATGGATACGGAACGACTTAAAAAAAGGCTGTGGCTGGGTCTCCTCTTGGGCCTCGTCGTGATCGTGGGGTTTGGGCTATGGGGGGATGTTAGGGAATTGGGAGAGAGTTTTTCTGAGTTCCATCCCGGCTATCTCGCGCTGATGCTGCTCTTTACCTTTATGGGTTATGTCCTGCGGTTTGTAAAATGGGAGCTGTACGTAAGGTCATTAGGGATCCATCTTTCTCTCGGGCAAAGTTCCATGATCTTTTTGAGTGGCATGTCCATGGCCATTACGCCAGGAAAAGCAGGAGAGGTATTGAAGTCTTTTCTTCTCAAACGAATGAAGAGGGTCGAGATCGCGCGTTCTGCGCCCATCGTATTGGCGGAGAGGACGACGGATTTGCTCGCGATGGCGGTTTTAGCTAGTATTGGAATAAGCCGATTTTCGAATGGATCTTATCTGTTGGTCGGTACCTTTCTGTTTTTTCTCATTCTCGTTTTGCTCATCCAATCCCGCCGGTTAACCCTACAATTATTAGGTTATATAAAGAAGGTTTCCCTCTTAAAACGAGTAGGGGAAAAGCTCGAAGTATTCTATGAAAGCTCCTACCAATTGTTCCATTGGAGAATTCTAATATTCACGACGGTGATAAGTCTCGTCTCTTGGTTTTTAGAATGTGTCTCGCTTTATTGGGTGTTCCAGGGCCTTGATATTGGTTTACCGTTATTAGAAGCCATTTATGTGTTTTCCTTTTCTTCGATTGCTGGGGCGGTATCTATGCTTCCCGGAGGACTGGGCGTGGCCGAGTCCAGCATGGTTGGTCTCCTCATGGGATTAGGGACGGAAAAGACATCGGCCGTGGCAGCCACGCTGTTGGCCCGTTTTGGAACACTCTGGTTCGGTGTCTTATTAGGGATGATTACGCTTTTGGCTTTTAGCCGAAAGTTATTTAGGGCGGAGGAAAGCAAATCATGAATTATATATACGCGGTGTTACCGTTCATCGCCTGGCTATGTTCCGGCTGTCTAAAGTTTGCGATCAACTATGTTCGTTTTGGGGCAGAGGCGAAGGGGCGAATTGGGAACGGTGGCTTCCCCAGTACGCATACAGCGGTGGTCAGCTCCGCTGTGATGCTGATCGGGTTTAAGGAAGGATTTAATACGCCCTTGTTTTCCTTAGGGGTGGCTTTTTTAATGATTACCATCATCGATGCTACGGGAATTCGCCGAGCTTTGGGAGACCATGCGAAGCATTTGAATCAGTTGGCCAAGCCTGAAAAAAGCTTGCGAGAATCCCAAGGCCACAATAAGATTGAAGTCCTCGGAGGTCTAGTTCTGGGGACGCTACTAGGGTATATAGGAGCGAGTATAGGATGAAAGCTTATCAAAGTACCATAGCCGGCTGGGGCAATTACCCCAAGGAGGAAGCGGTTCTCTATCGTCCGGAAAAATATCAAGAGCTGCAAGAGATGATTACAAGCAAAAGACATCTTCACTATATCTCCCGGGGATTAGGCCGAAGCTACGGGGACACAGCGCTGAACCGGGGAAACGGTGTCCTTTTGCATACCCAATTCCATCGTTTTCTTGCATTTGATGCAGAAACGCGGATCTTGGAGTGCGAAGCAGGGGTAACTTTAGAAGAGATCATTCGGGTGTTTTTGCCGCGCGGATACTTCCTTCCTGTTACTCCAGGTACAAAATACGTGACCATTGGCGGGGCGATTGCCAATGACGTCCATGGAAAAAACCATCATAAGGACGGAGCGATTTCCGATCATGTCATTGATTTTACATTAATGACGGCAGATGGAAGTGTATTAACCTGCTCGCGTGAGGAAAATGCGGATTTATTCTGGGCCACAGTAGGGGGCATAGGGTTAACAGGTATTCTGTTAACCGTTCGCCTTCGTTTAATTCCTGTTGAATCGGCATTTATCGATGTCGATTATCAAAAGGCAGCGAATCTGGAGGAGGCACTCGAAAAGCTTGCAGAGACGGATGAACTTTATCCCTATTCTGTTGCCTGGATTGATTGTCTTTCCTCGGGAAAATCCATGGGTCGGTCGGTTTTGATGCTTGGTAAGCACGCTTCCAGGGAGCATTCGCTGTCCGTTAAGGAGAAGAGAAAGCTTAATATGCCCTTCCATTTGCCGTCCGTAGCCTTAAATCCTTTATCCATTGGAGCGTTTAATACGCTTTATTATAACAAGTTTAAAGATAACAGCCGGGTCACTGTGGATTATGATACGTTTTTCTACCCGCTGGATGCGATTCACAATTGGAATCGGATGTATGGGACAAGCGGATTTATTCAATACCAAATGGTATTTCCGCCAGAAACGAGTAAGGCTGGCCTTACCACGATCCTGACTATGCTCAGTCGGTCAAAAAAATCCTCTTTTTTGGCTGTGCTAAAAAGCTTTGGACAGAAGGGGAAAGGTTGGCTGGCTTTTCCGAGAAAAGGGTATACCTTGGCGTTGGATATTCCGGTTCGCGGCGGGGAGAAGTTTTTCTCCTTTATTCAAGAGCTGGATAAAGCGGTTATGCAATATGATGGTGTCTTGTATTTGGCCAAGGATTCGACGATGAGCCCGGAAACCTTTCGCCATATGTATCCCGAATGGGAGAAGTTCCGTCAGATGAAGGATCAAATCGACCCGAATCATGTGTTCTCCTCTTCCATGTCCAGAAGACTGAAGCTTACGGAGGATCGAGGATGAAAACCGTCTTAATTTTAGGAGCGACTTCAGGAATTGCTAAGGCCATGGCCCATCAATTGGCGTCGGAGAAATATAACCTTATCCTAGCAGGAAGAGACCTGGAAGAATTGGAGCTGCTGGCAGGGGATATCGAAATTCGTCATCAAGTTCGGGTGGGAATACAGCCTTTTGACGCTCTAGCTTATGATCAACACCAAGCCTTTTTTGATGCTTGTGCCGAGCAAGCTCTCCTTTCTGGCGTCGTATTGGCTTACGGTTATATGGCTGCACAACAAGAGGCTCAAGAGGATTTCGAACAGGCGCGAAGGATGATGGAGATTAATTACGTATCTGCGGTCTCCATTCTAGAGATCGCAGCTGATTATATGGAAAAGAGAAAAAGTGGCTTTATTTGCGTCATTTCTTCGGTAGCAGGCGACCGGGGAAGACAGAGCAATTATATCTACGGATCGACCAAAGGGGCCTTGTCTGTCTATCTCCAGGGCTTGAGGAACCGATTATTTCCTTCAGGTGTAAAGGTGATTACGGTCAAGCCAGGATTTGTAGATACCAAAATGACCTTTGGCCAGCAGGGAATGTTTTTGGTCGCTAAACCGGAGCAAGTGGCAAACATGATGAGCCGGGCGATCCAAAAAGGGAAAGATTCCATTTATACGCCCTCTTTTTGGACTTTAATCATGCTGATCATTCGCATGGTGCCGGAAAGGATTTTTAAGCGTCTGAAGCTATAGAAGATAATATAAAAAAGAGGCTGACCAAAAGATAACACTTTTGAGTCAGCCTCTTTATTTAGAAATAAATTAGGATAAACTTCTGTGATTTATCGTAAGCGTCTAATAACTAGGTGGATAGAAAAAGAGCAAAATCTCAAGTAAACTGA